>CAZPJY010000019.1:0-35964 GCA_964587045.1 uncultured Methanosarcinales archaeon | reverse complement strand
GCACGGAACTCCCCAACTTTACCGTCTAAGAAATGGAAATTTTATTGTATTTAACTGTTCATATCGGCAGTATGCCTTAAACCAACAGTTAACCTCTCCTCAAATAAGTATTCCAATTTTATATCAATAGTTTTTTCCGGTTTTTCGCAGTGATGGCTTATTAATCATTTTGTTGAAAACATTTCCATGGATCCTTTGAGTGCCGTTTCCCGCGAGCTGAATAAGCGAAACCCCTCAGACGGTCAAGACATGCTTCCACTGCCTGAGATCCTTCCTCATCTGGTCAAAGAAGCAACTAAGCCAGAACTCGAAGACCGATGTCGAGCTTTACCTCCAAGGTCTTTGCGAGTAAAAGAAAGCAGCAAGCACGCCCAATTTGCAGGCAGTTAAGTTCTACTTGTATAGCAGACTTACCACAAGGCCCTGCAGTGCTTGCCTGTGGTCCTCACAAGAGAGGGGTAGATTGGTAAGATTTATTACTATCCCCAACAATTAAAGTGCCATGGCCCGTTACTGGAACCCAAAGGCGATGCTCTCGTTCCCTCTACTGTTCTCTAAAAAAACCGCACCTGACACGTACTCAAAGGACCTGTTCAACCTGAAGATTCCCAAGAGGATAAGGTGGGTCATCTTCGATGCCGACGGGACCCTAACCTCGTCTGGCGGTTTTGCAGTGCTTGAGCCAGCATCGCTCGAGCGCATTGTAAACCTTGTCGGAAGGCGCCGGTGCTGCATTCTCTCAAACGAGGCAGGTAACTTCACCGACGACCGCGGCCGTGCCAGAAGGCTCGAAGAGGACGCTGGTATCAAGGTGATCAGGAGCAGGTTCAAGAAGCCCGACGTACGAGCTGTCATGAAAGCAATTGCCTACCTGCAAGCGACTCCTGAGGAGACCATGATTGTCGGCGACCGCTTGCTGACAGACGTCTTGGCAGGCAACCGCGTGGGCTGCTTTACGGCGCTCGTAGATCCGCCTAAGAATGCGCTGGAGCCGTGGCTAATCTCACTTGTGCGTGGAATAGAACGGTGTGTTCAGTTTCGGCGTCTGCCGAAGCGCTGAACCGGTTTTGGTTTGATGGGCCTCTTGCCAATTCGAGCTTTCTTCTTTTGCCTGGTTACATAGCCGGTTATCGTGTTGCGGAGCTTTTTGGATGGGGTGATAACCAGATTGTCAATTGATTCTTTATTCTTGTCGAAATCCTCTGAGAACTCGTCGTTGTACTGCTCGAGTAGTTCGTTTCCGATCCTCTTCACTTTGAGAGTGCTTATGCGTCCCATCAGGGCCTCAAGAAAAGCACATCCTTTTAAAAACTTATGGGTGAGGGCACAAAATAAAATAAGGGTAAATTAGGCAATTAGTATAATTATATGTATACTGATATATTCTTTAGTAATAAAAACCATTATAAAGGGCCATGGACTCTCCACCCCCGATGATAAAAGCGTACGCGAGCAGGAAGGGCAACCTCTTTGTCACCAAAAGGATGGAGCGGATACGCGACTTGTTCAACTCAGGCCAGCAGGTGTGGATCGACCTCTCAGAGCCGAGCGATGAGGAGATAACCTCAATTGTCAAGCTGGCTCGCCTACACCCGATCACCTCAGAGGACGTACAAAGCGCCAACACGCGCATCAAGTTTGAGGTCTTCGACTTCTACAACTACATAGTGTTCTGGGGGGCCAGATCAATCGAAGGGGACGTGGTTTCACACTACCAGGTGCATTTCATCATAGGCAAGAACTTCCTGATAACCCTCCACCACCTGCCGAACGCGAGGATCGCAAAGCTCATGCGCTCGAAGAGGGGCAAGGCACTCATCAGCAAGGGTGTCGACTACATCCTCCACCAGCTACTCGACGACGAGATCGACTCCTACTTCCCGCTGGTCCAGGACCTGTATGAGGAGGTCGAAGAGTTGGACGACCTCATCTCTGAGGACCCGGACGAGAGCAATTTCGAGGAGCTGTACAACAAGAAGAGGGTAACCCTCAGGCTGAAGAGGGTGCTGACACCGACGATAGGGGTGTTCTCCCGCATCAACAAGGTACCCAAGAGCTTCCTCTCCGGCGAGGTGAGCATCCTGTTCAATGATGTGACCGACCATGTCATAAGGATCGAAGAGACCCTGCAGGCTTGCAAGGAGCGAATATCAGATATCGTCGACGAGCACCATGCCGTGAGTTCGCACAAGATGAATGACATAATCAGGATCCTGACCATCATCTCAACCATCATGCTTCCACTCACCCTGCTCTCAGGCATTTATGGGATGAACCTCCCCTACCTCCCTTGGGCGAGCTCGAGGTACGCGTTCCTGATAATACTGTTCATAATGGCCCTGATCGCTGGAGGCCTTCTATTGTACTTCAAGCGCAAGAAATGGATCTAGAGCAAGGTATAGACCAAGTAACCCGCATAGCCAAGCAGGAGTGCCACCCCTTCAGCCCTGTCGATCCTCAGCCGTGTTGCTGAGAAGGTCAAGAATAGGAAAGTGAAGGTTATCATGATGATGGAGTCCACATACAATATGTGGGGGTTGATGGGGATGTTACCGTGAATCAGGGAGATGAACCCCAAAACGAAGAGTATGTTGAAGACGTTGCTGCCCAAGACGTTTCCTACAGCGATGTCAGCCTCCTTTTTCCAAGCCGCTATCCCGGCAGTCCACAGCTCAGGGAGCGATGTGCCCACGGCCGCGACCGTGAGCCCGATGGCAGCCTCAGATATTCCGAAGAACCTTGCGATGCTGCTGGCTGAGTCGACGAACAGACGCCCCCCAAAAAACAGCAGGAAAGACCCCCCGACTATCAGAGATATGTTCTTGCTAAGCTTGTTCGCATGAACATACTCCTCCCTAAATTCAGTGATTACAGACTTCTTGGCAGATCTTGCCGATACAAATACGTAAACCAGGAACATCAGCAGGGTGATGAGCATAATAATCCCATCCAGCCTACCCAGCGAAAGGACATTTTCCCTGAAGATGTAATTGTTGTTGGCCAGCACTATGAACAGGAGGCTTGAGAAGATCACGAAAGGGAACTCGTACATAAGGGTCTCTGACCTGATGACCAGGGGGAAAGCTATCGCCGCGAAACCGATAATAAGCCCGATGTTTGCTATGTTGCTCCCGATAATATTGCCTGTCAGTATGTCGAAGTGGCCTTGGAAAGTGGCCACAAGGCCCACAACGAACTCGGGAAATGACGTCCCGATGGCGACCACCGTCAGGCCGATGAGGATGGCCGGCACCTTGAAGAACCTAGCGAGGTCAGCGGCTCCGTCGATTAGGTATTCAGCGCCCTTTGTCAGGAGGAGGACCCCTGCAGCCAGCGACCCCAGGAGCAGCAGCGCGTATAGCATGCTCTGCCTGTTGTTTGACCTGAATAAATATTTTTTGGTCGCTGAAATTGAGCAAAATTTATATAAGAGGAATCCATTCGTTTTTTAAAGGGGCCCGTGGTCTAGTGGCTATGACACCACCTCGACACGGTGGGGGTCGCCGGTTCAAGTCCGGCCGGGCCCATTTTTTGGAAAATGAGGTGGTAAGGTGGAGGTCCCTTTATACTCGGTCAAAGCCGACATCAAACGAGCTATAATCCCCCAAGTGATCAAGCTCCTTGTCCTGGGCCTGGTATTCTACGCAGCGCTCATCCTGAACCTCTGGCTGCTCCAGATCCAAACCAGCCTCCTGCTCCACCTGATGATAGTGGTGAGCCTAATCGTGCTGCTCGTGCTAGAGGTGATACTGATACACACGCGGTTCTCAAGGCATTCGTACAACTTCTACGATGACCGCATAACCTTCAGGGGCAAGATCGCGATGTTCTCCGATGTGGACCTCGTAATCGTAACAAAGAACTTTTTTGACCGAAAGTACAAAACCAGCAGCATCATAGTCAACAAGGATTTCAAGATACAGCACGTGAAAAACGCTGAAGAGATAAGCAAGTACCTCCAACAGCTGGTGGACAGGGCTAGAAGGGCTGTCCCATGAAGACTAATCTGATCTCACGCTACGCGCCCATCATACTCTTCATAATCGTGACTGTCGTTGCGTTCTTTGTGATAAGGCCGTACATAACCGCCCTGCTGGCTGCTATGATCCTGGCCTACGTGCTCTACCCGCTCTACTCACTGATCCTCAAAGGCGTCAAGAACAAGAACCTGGCATCCTTAATCATGTGCGTACTGGTCGTGCTAATAATCTTCATACCTTTCTTCTTCGTGCTTAACTCGCTGATAGCTGAGCTGCGGTTCGCGTACGCGGACTTCACCCGTTACGTAACTGTTGACTACCTCAACATCCCGAACCTCGAATCAATGTTGCAGGGCAGGCTTGGCATACCCATCGACATGACGAGCATCGTCTCCAACACGTTAGACTTCCTCGTGTCTCATGCAAAAAGCACCGTGTCATCCGTCCCGGACCAGGTCCTGGGATTCTTCATTATGATATTTACCATGTTCTTCCTGTTCAAGGAAGGTGACAGGCAGCTTTCCCGCTTCTTCAATATCGTTGCGCTGAAGCACTCCCTGAGGAAGAGGATCCTTGATAGAGTGACCAAGGTTACCAACGCAATAATCTACGGCTACGTCGTGACCGCACTCATACAGGGAGCTGTCGGAGGCATAGGCTTCCTCATCTTCGGGGTAAAATCGCCCGTGCTCTGGGGGCTCCTCATGGCATTCTTTGCCCTGATCCCGATGGTTGGGCCGCCGATAATCTACGTGCCTGTGTCGGCATACCTGATAGCGACAGGGCTAATCAACGGGGCCATGGCGACCTTCGGGAGGGGAATCGGCCTCCTAGCTTTCGGCGTGCTGGTCATATCCACCATCGACAACTTCCTAAGACCACAACTCATCGGAAGCCAGGCGAGGATCCACCCGGTCATCGTGCTCCTCGGCGTGCTTGGCGGGCTTAGCCTCATGGGATTGATAGGCATCGTCATAGGGCCTCTATCGCTTGCGCTTTTCATAACGATAATAAAAGAGCTCGAACACATGGAGATAGGGGAGAAAAATGATCAGGCTTAAGGTAAAGAAACTCAACATCTTCACAGGCGGGCCAAGGGTTGCGGTGCTGAACCAAGAGGACGCAGCCATCCTAAGCCTTCATAATGGAGACAGGATACGGCTCAAAAAAGGCACCCGTGAAACAGTGGCAGTGGTTGACACATCCCCCTCAAGGGCAATAATCCCCAAACACAACATAGGCGTGTTCGGAGAGATCAGCAGGGAGCTTCACCTGAAAAACACAGACAAGATCACCGTGCTCATCGAGCCCAAGCCAAAATCCCTGTCCTTCATCAAGAAGAAGCTGGAAGGCAAGAAGCTCAACTACGAGGAGATCAGGCAGATCATGGACGATGTTGTGAACAACGTCCTAACCGACATCGAGCTGACGTACTTCGTCGCCGGAAGCTTCATCAACGAGCTATCCATGGATGAGGCAACCTACCTATCGATGGCCATGATAAACACCGGCGAAATCCTGAAGTTCGAGGAGTACCCTATCGTCGACAAGCATTGCATAGGCGGCGTCGCGGGCAATAGGACCACGCTCCTGGTCGTCCCGATCGTTGCCGCGTGCGGGCTCAAATGCCCGAAAACCTCATCGCGCTCCATCACCAGCGCTGCCGGCACCGCCGACACCATGGAGGTCCTTGCCAACGTCAGCTTCTCCGTCAAGGACATGAGGAGGATAGTAGAAAAGACGAACGCGTGCCTGGTGTGGGGTGGAGCCCTAAACCTGGCCCCGGCGGACGACAAGATCATAAAGGTCGAGCACCCGATGAGCCTCGATCCGGTCGGCCAGCTGCTGGCCAGCGTTCTTGCAAAGAAGAGGAGCGTCTCAGCAACGCACGTGCTGGTCGACATACCTTTGGGCAGGGGCGCGAAGACTGATTCGAAGGATCGCGCACTCACACTGAAGAAGAAGTTCGAGAAGCTGGGCAAGAGGCTCTCAATGAAGATAAAAGTCATGATAACAGACGGTTCCCACCCGATAGGAAACGGGGTCGGGCCGGCTTTGGAAGCAAAGGACGTGCTGTACACGCTCAGGAATGACCCGAGAGGTTCCCTCGAGCTTAAGCAGAAGTCAATCGAGCTGGCAGCGCAGATGCTGGAGATGACCGGTAAAGCCAGGCACGGCGAAGGCATAATCATCGCGACAGAAATATTCGAGAGCGGCCGCGCATACGAGAAATTCATGGAGATAATAAGGGCCCAAGGCGGCAAGGAGGTCGACCCAACCGAGATTAGCCTGGGCAGGTACAAGATAAACGTCAAGAGCCACAGGGGCGGAAGGCTATTTCACATAGACAACAGGGTTGTGAACAAGATAGCCCGCACAGCAGGGGCGCCCTTCGACAAGGCAGCAGGCGTCTACCTCCACCGGCAGGTCGGAGACGAGGTGAGGTCTGGAGACCTGCTTTTCACGATATATTCCACCAGCAAGGAAAAGATTATGTTTGCAAAAGAGGTTTATGTCAAGGAACACGGATTCGAGATAGTTCCGACGGGGTGATTATCATGGATGAGACAGTGCTTGAGCTCGAGGAGATCAGGATGGATTTCCAAAAGAGGCTCTCGATAGCCAGCAACCTCACATGGTTTTGCATGTTCACCTTCGCTTCGCTCTCCGTACTCTACGTGAGCATGATAACCCAGACGACTCCGGCCAAGATATCCGGGGTGTTAGCCCTGACCCTGGTCATGCTGGTAATAATCATTATCCTCGTAGTCCTTATCTCAAGCACTGAAAGGATAGATCGGGAAGCCAAGGCTCGGATTGAGGCTCTCAAGCAAAAATAATATATATTACCCCCTTCCTGCCTGAGGCATGGACACAATAGGAGTTCTAGATTTCGGCGGGCAATACATGCACCTTATAGCGAGAAGAGTCCGCGAACTGGGAGTCTTCTCTGAAATCCTTCCTCCTGACGCCAGCACCACCAAGCTGCGGTCCATGAAAGGCCTGATACTCTCAGGAGGACCTAACAGCGTCTATTCAAAGGACGCGCCAAGGTTCAATCCGCAGATTTTCAGGATTAAAAAGCCCATGTTGGGGATATGCTACGGCCACCAGCTGATAGCAAAGGAGATGGGTGGCGAGGTCATCCCTGATGAGGGGGGCGAGTACGGCTACGCGCGGTTGAATTTGGAAAAGAGAGCCCGCATCTTCAATTCACTCACCGACGGCCAGCAGGTGTGGATGAGCCACGGTGACCAGGTCAAAATCCTGCCTGATGGCTTCGAGACGTACGCCTCAACAAGCCTTTGTGACGTGGCAGCGATGGCCCACAGCACCAAGGAGGTCTACGGGGTGCAGTTCCACCCAGAGGTCAAGCACACCGAAAACGGGCAGTCCCTGCTCGAAAGCTTCGTAATAGGCGTTTGCGGCGCGAAAAAGCAGTGGGATCTGAACGCGTACCTAAAAAAGATCAAGGAGAATCTCAGCCGAGCGACGCGCGGCAAGCACGTCCTGGCCTTCGTCTCAGGAGGTGTGGATTCCGTTGTAGCGACAATTCTTGCCTCACAGGTGGTGCCTGAGGGGCATCTCCACCCTTACTACATCGACACTGGTTTTATGAGGTCGGATGACAAATCCCATGTCAAAAGATGGATGGGGCACCATAAAATAAAGCTTGGCATCGTAAACGCCAAGGATCAGTTCTTCACCTCTTTGGAAGGGGTGTCCGATCCTGAGGAGAAGAGGAGGTTGATCGGAGAAAAGTTCGTCGAACTCAAGCAAGAGATAATCGAGGACAAAGGCCTCCCACCTGATGAGACCCTTCTGCTCCAGGGGACCATCTATCCTGACACAATAGAAAGCGGCGGCACCAGGAACTCAGCCAAAATCAAGACCCACCACAACCGCGTCGCCGGCATACACGACCTCATCAGGCAGGGGAGAGTGGCCGAGCCGCTGAAGGACCTCTACAAGGATGAGGTGCGTGAGTTGGGGAGGCTGCTGGGCATCCCAGAGGAGGCGCTGACTAGGAGGCCCTTCCCAGGTCCTGGCCTTGCGGTCCGGATTCTGTGCTCAACGCCCGTCGAATTCGACTCTTCTGTAAACAGGAGGCTCGCTGAGATAGTGGCCCCTCCCTACAAGGCCAAGGTCTTGCCTGTGAAAAGCGTCGGCGTCCAGGGTGATGAGCGAACGTACAGGTATCCTGTAATGCTCGAGGGGATGTTTGACTGGATGACACTCGATTCCTTAAGCCAGCGAATAACCAACTTGATACCGGAAGTTAACAGGGTCGTCTACAGGGTCTCGCCAGAAGCGGCGCACCGCATTTTCAGCACCGAGATGGGCATATCCAGAGACAGGGCTGACAGGCTTAGGCGGGCTGACTGGATTGCGCGGAGCATCCTGGACAAGCACCCAAATGACGTCTGGCAGATTCTCGTCGCATCACTGCCTTTTGGAATCGACAGCGAAGGCGAAAGCCTGGTCCTGCGCCCGGTCGATTCGACCGAGGCCATGACTGCGCGCTTCTCCCAGCTACCTTACTATCTGATCCACAGCATGGCCCGCCGTCTCATGAAAATAAAAGGGGTGACTGCCGTGCTCTACGACATCACCAATAAACCTCCGGCCACGATAGAGTGGGAGTAGCTCAGAACCTCGACCTTGTAACGGAGCCTCCAGTGAAGAAGTTGGGCCCGTCCCTGAAGTTGGGCTCGAATATCGGCCTCCTCGACGTTCCGTCGTACAACGCCCCTGCGTAGAGCGGTATGCCCTTGTAACTTAGTGCTGCGCCATGTATCTTTGGGTCCCTGAGCTCGATGTCCTTCCCGAGCGAGAGGGAATCTGAGATTTCCTTCTTTGCTGCTGCCACTTCAGACAAGAACTCCTTTGCCCTGGACTTGCTGGCGGTCGTGTTGCCAGGCAGTCCGCCCAGCGCCTCGATAGCGTAGCTGGAAATGAGGCGTTCGAAATGCCCGGCCATAGCCCGTTCGTCATAGAATAGGTCCAAGAAGAGCTTTCCGCCCTCATCGCTCGCGATTGATGCGATCATGCCGACCTGTCCCCTGCCAATCTGGAAATGCTTGACATAGGATCCTATATCGTTCTTGCGCTGCCTCTTCACCTCAGTGTAGTCGGACGATCCCGACCGGACGTTGCTGCTGGCCAAGAAGTTGGACACCAAACCCCACGTCGCCCCTTGGCCTGCTGAGCCTGCGTTGCTCTTGGCCACCCCGTGCCTGATCGATGGGGATGCCATGTCATAGACCTCAAAGTCCTGGCCCCCCATGTCCCATCTGCCCTGCTGGACGCAGTGAACAGGCACATAGACGCTGGTTTTGGGCTTCAGGAGCACGTTGGCGGTTAGCATCCTGTTCTGCTTGCCTCCCACCACGGTCTCTCCCTTGAGCATCAGTATCTTCTCGTCGCTGTCATTGAAGACACATAATTGGTTTACCGATGCGCTCTTACCCTCGCTGATGGTGAGGCTGCCTTCCTTTATCGCTTCTGCAAGGAGCCTGTATTTCACCTGCTGCGGCGCTCGTGCGGCCCGCTTCATATCCGCGTAAAGCGGGAACACGGCCAGGTTGGCCTTCCTATCGGCCTTCCCGATCTCGACACAATCCAAGTACTCTTCTAGTTTCATGGTATCAACCTCCGAGATGCAGATATGCGCCGTGATGGATATACTTTACCTATATTGAATATATAACATTCAGAACTTATATAACAAAATGATTTATTATATCTTCAACAGCCCATTTTATATATGAATTATCTTTACCCAGTAAAATGCGACGAAAACTGGTAAAACAGGGCCAAAACGCCTTGACAGTCACCATTCCCAGGGACTGGATCAAGCGCTTCGACCTCAAGGCCGGCAATGAGGTCGACATCTCTGAGGTTGGGAAGGATATCTTGATATCTACAGAGCAGTCATTCAAACCAACCACTCTCAACATTGACCTTTCAGGACTGGATGACCGGCTCGTCTGGACCTACATAATTTCAGCGTACAGGAAAGGGGCAGATGTTGTCACACTCAAGTTTGAGGGGCCAGCAAAGCTCAAGCTGATTCAGCAGGTGGTCGATGCCCTGCTCGGCTTCGCCATCGTTTCGCACAGCCCAACAAGCTGCACGATAAAGGATGTCTCAAGCCCGAACGAGGAGGAATTCGAAAACATACTCAGGAGGATTTTCCTGCTGCTGAAGAACATGGCTGCAGAAACCCTTACCGCACTGCAAAAGAAGGACTCCGAAGCCCTGGTCGCGATGGAGTTCCAGGACTACAGCATCAACAAGTTCTCAAACTTCTGCCTCAGGGTGCTTGCGAAGAAAGGGCTCAGAGAGATGGAAAAGACGCCGCCCATGCACCACCTAATTGCTGAGTTGGAGACGGTTGGTGACGAGTACACCAGGCTTGCAATGGACGCCTCAAAATCCAGGATCAACGAGGGCTCCGTTGCTATGCTTGCAAAGGCCAACGAGATGCTGGGCTCGGTCTACAACCTCTTCTACGACTTCAAGAACCAAAATGTCAAGAGGTCGCTATACCTTAAAGACAGCATCTCAAAGGACCTTGATGCCAAGATGGCCAAGAATTCCGATACTCGCTTTCTATACCACTGCGCGAAAATCGTGCATATTCTGACAGACCTAACAGAACGCATAATACTCATGAACATATGAGCCTGTCCCAGATCAGGTTCACCTTCAGCTTGGTAAGATAGAGGGTGTCTCCGTTGTCGATGACCCAGTTGGCCCGCCTGACCATAACATCTTGGTTCATCTGTGAGTTGATTCTCGCCTTTGCGTCTCCCCTGTTGAGGTATGGCCATTTCTCAAGCATCCTGGCAAGCCTCACCTCCTCAGGGGCAGTGACGACAATCACGTAGTCCATCAGGAGGTCCCATCCTGCGTCGAATAGTATGGCAGCCTCATAGATGTTTATGCCCTTTCTTGTGTCCCCCTCTATGTATTTCCCAATCTCCGGCCAGACTATGTCTTCGAGAGTCTCCTTCTTGCTCCTGTCAGAAAAAACGATCCTGCCCAGCTCCTTTCTGTCAACGGTCGAATCTTTCGCCAGGACCCTTTCACCGAACTCTTCTATTATCATATTGTAGGCAGGCCTACCTGGATTGTAGGTTTGGTGAGCTATCCTGTCCAGGTCGGTGACGTTGGCACCCAAATCCTGGAACATGCGCGCCACAGTAGTCTTGCCAGATGCGATCCCTCCAGTCAGCCCGACCTTTCTCACTGTGGTGCCTCTTGGATGTTGGATTCCTCAAAGACCTTCCCCCTCGAGGCCAGGTAGTTGCGTATGCTATCTATCCTCCTCCTGTCCTGGGTGGAGTAGTCCTCGAAGAACAGGGTCTTTACAAGGGATTTGACATTAGACACGTATTCGGAGAATTCCATGTCCTGCCTGCCGAACTCAAAGCATATGCGCCTGGGGAAAACCTTGATCCAGCTGGACTGCTCATCCCACTCCTTGAGGGTGCCCGGGCCTGCGATTAGGTGCTGATCGAGCCCCTTTCCCTCATTGCCGTTGAGGTGGATCTCGTCAATCCTCTTGTCGAGGTAGTCCTTGAAGGTTGTGTCTTCCCTGAGGTTCAGGTGGCCTGTGTCTATGCAGTAGCCTATCATGTTCTCACGGCCCTCGGAGAGGAACTGGAACAGGTGCGGCTCGTGGAGGAGGGCGTATCTCACGCGGCCGGACTTGTCCAGAATAGGCCCCGCACCGGTTTCGAGAGCCAGCCTCACCTTGAGCGGCTTGCCGTTTTTATCCTTCCAGCGGCTCTGCAACCACCCAAGCACCTGGTTGGCCTTCCAGGTTGCTTCCCTCTTGTGGTCCTCGGTGATCCCTCCCCACTCGGTCAGGCCGCCCCTCACGTTCCTGAAGCTTTCATAATACGGAAGGTGCACAGGCACCACCGTCTCAGCGTCCGGGTGGATTCTGGTGTTGTGCTCATGGAGGAAGCGCGCAAGTCCGAGGTACAACCTTCCGGCAGCCCCCTTCTCCCCGCTGGATACGGACATAACCTCCCAATCCTCAGCCAGGGGGTTGTAGATGATGTCATTGAGGTGTATCTGGATGAATCTGTCCTTGAATCCTTGGCGTTTAACGTATTCCTTTAGGGGTCTTTCGTTAAAGCGCAGACTCTTGCCGTCATATTTGAAGAGGAAGTCGGAAAGCCGTCTGATACCTGTCGATGCGGGCGGTCCGCAGCTCTTGTCAGCAGGCATCCCGGACACCTCGCGTTCCGGTCTCAGCTCGGCAAAGGGAAGGGCAGATGAGGAGTCGAAGAGCAAGTGGAGCTTGTTCAAGAGCAGCTCTTCCATCTCGTTTTCCCATGATGCCAGGTTCCGTACCTTGCCCAGCGAGTATTTTTCGGGTGCGATGCCCTTCTTGCTGGACCTGACAGCGTACTCGAGGGAACTGTCTTCGCTGCCTGAGTAGGACATGATGGATCTGGAGACGGGTCCGATGTCAAAGGAGTTTATGGTGTTTAGGATATCGATGGCCTTGAGCGAAGCAGAATCATCCCTTGACCTTTCCCAGTAGTAAGCCATGCGATTTGAGTGCAGAACCTATTTATTTAAAGCTTGCTTATATGCACTCTATAATTTCAGGAGCCAGTCCCGGATGGTGACCATCGCTTCGCAGTCGTTTCGGTTGTACTCGAGAATGGTTTCCTTGAGCGCCGGGTTCTTCGTTTCCTGGTAGTTGTGGTACCAGAGGAGGGACTGGGCACCGCCTGCCTTGTCGTTGGTCCATCTGAAACCGAGAAGGGGTGCGACGCTCTTTATTGAATAGGACGTGACAGGTAGCACAACAGATTTCAGCAGGACAGGGTAGAGGTCAAAGAGGCTTTCCACAACCCGGTCATATGTCTTCTTGTCCCCCCCATATTTTGCGAAGAGCTTGGCTAGGGCCCTTTTCTCGTAGCCTGTGTAGTGGTATAGCCTGAAATCCTCCTGCTTGGCGAGGAATGATAGGAAGTCTTTCCACATCTCGCCTTCATTTTTAGGATTATCGGCCCAGAACCGCTTGTATTCCCTCCTGTTGCCCTTCTGTACGAGCAGCCCGAGGAGGTATTCCGTCTTTCCCATGGTATCCCCTTCGATGTCAAAGAAGATGCTTGCTTTTCCGTTGGGCATGGACGGCTTCTTGATGGGGATGATCCTGTTCTCCAGCAGGGATCGCGCCTGCAAACTCCACTTGCTGAGCCGGTTCTTGGGAAGGTCGGTCTTGGCAGAAACCTTGAGTGGGTCTGCTTTGGCCAGCTCGCCCATCTTCGTGATACCAACATGATTGAGCTTCTCCCTGCTCCTCTTGTCCATCCCAAAGATCAAGCTGAGGTCTTCGGCCTCGATTGCGTGCTGGAAGCAGAGGTCACCCCACCCGCACTCGGTGCAGTGGGCGTTGATTATGGGTACGTCTAGCCTCTTTTCCTCGAGATACTTCTCCAGCAGCTGTAGGATCTTCATGAACCTTTCCCTGTACTCTGAAGTATCAATTGTTATCTCCCTCGAGTCGCCTGTTATTATGTGTGCCTTCTTCGGCCACTTGCCCTGGATTTTTGACAGGACGAATGAGTAGAACATGACCTGCATCAAGTATTCGTCCTTTAACCGGTTGCCCAGCTTGATCTCAATCGCCTCGTAGCTGTGATCGCCCAGAGCTGATTTTGAACCAACCCTTCTGAGAATGTCCGGGTGGGCGAGGTATTCGTCATGCTTTATCACACCTTGTGATATCAGCTCCGCGCCCTTCTTCATCTCAGAGATGGTCTTATCCGCACCTTCTGCGGTCGTTGTGTACGAGAGCGGTTTGCTCTTGAGTTCCTCAAGGATGCTCTCCTGATGGTTCTTGTTCCTTTCGACCTGGAACCTGGAAAAATCAGAGAGGGGCCTCTTTAGGTTTTGGTCCATATGCCTGCTTAGATACACCCTCGTAGGGCACCTCATGATATGATAGATATCAGTTGCCGTAATCATTTACATCCAAAAAACTTCATCAGCTTTAAATAGTTTGAGTTTGCTGTTAAACTTCTTCTTTAACGAAACCAATATATACGGCCGGTTCGGTTCCGCTAGACATGGTTGTCGTGGCAGTTGAAAGGTGCGAATCGTATTCCCACGTTGACCAGTCTATGAAGGCGCTCATGGACAGACTTGGCGGCATGTCGAAATTCGTCAAGGGCGGGGACAAGGTCCTGTTGAAGCCCAACACACTCCAAGGAAAGCCGGTCGAAGCGGCAATAACAACACATCCTGCTGTCATCAGCAGCGTTATCGACTTGGTAATCGAAGCGGGGGGCTCGCCTTACCTGGGGGACAGCCCAGCAGTCCAGAGCTTCTCAAGCGCAGCTGCCAAAGCAGGACAGCTCCAAGCAGCTAAGAAGGCCAAAATCGTCGAGTTTAGGAAGACCAAGAGGAAGGAGGGGGGTGAATTCTACAACCATTTCGACCTGGCAGCCGAGATCGACGATTTCGATGTGATCATCAACCTCCCAAAGCTCAAGAACCACGCCCTCTGCTCCTTCACAGGGGGAGTCAAGAACCTGTTCGGCCTCATCCCCGGACTCGCCAAGGGAAAATTCCATCTGCAGCTGCAGGATCCGCAGCGATTTTCCGCGATGCTCGTGGACCTGGCGCAGGTGGTCAAGCCCTCACTGACCATAATGGATGGGATCATCGGTATGGAAGGTCAAGGTCCGGGAAGCGGGGATCCGAGGAGGGTAGGCATCCTGGCAGCCAGCGCTGACGTGTTCGCCCTTGACAGCCTCATGGTGGATATGCTGAAGCTAAAGAACGTGCCCTCGGTCGAAATCGCAAAGAGTAGGGGTCTTGGAACTGGGTACACAATCGAAGGAGATGTTCCTACCGTCGACGATTGGAAGCCAGCGAGGGGAAGGGGTGGCGGGTGGAGCATAATGGGGCTCTTATCCCCGGCCGTGCTCTCCAAACCTTGGATCATTGAGAAGAAGTGCATCGCCTGTGGCGATTGCGTCCGCGTATGCCCAACGCATACGATAAGTATTGACCGGGTTGCCAAGATTGATTATACTAACTGCATCAAATGCTTTTGTTGTCATGAGGTGTGCCCGGAAAGGGCCATCAGGATAAAGAAAGGGCTTTGGGATGTCCTGCTTAATTGACTCTTCTGGCGACCACCCTGTTGCACTTCTCGCACTTGTACAACTTGTACTCAGTATCGCCGATTGTCCTCTTGCCTGTAAGAGTCATGATGCTCTTACAAATATTGCACGTCTCAGCCATATTCCCCTGGCAACAGCCATGTTGTTATAGGATATAAACGTTTCGTTTGGAACGCCAGCTAAAGAAGAAGGTATTACTTTTTCTCGAGTGTGTAGTTGGCTCTATTTGGGTCTGCAGTGGTAACAGGTCTGCCTGTTGCCGTTGTGGCTCTCGAATTTGGTCCTGCAGATTTTGCACACCTTAAGTATTTTGTATACTTTTTCTCTCTTCATTTTTTCCTCTGTGTTCGCCTGAGGAGTTCACAAGTGGTATATAAAACTATTGTTTAAGTGAATTGGAGTCCGAAGGGCTTTTACTTGAAGAATTTCTTAACATGCTCTTCGCGAACCTCTGTGTCTCCGAGGCTGTCTGCGAGGTAGCACAGGTCTTCGAGGTTCTCAAGCAGCAGCCTTGGGTTGCGCTGGCTCTTTTGGAAGACCTTCTTGATGATCGCGTCCTTAAGCATGGGGAAATCGCCGACGCGCTTCCTTACCAGCTCAACAGCGTCAGACAGGGATAGCTTGGAGAGCTTGAAGTTTTCTGTCTTCATAGGCAAAGAGGGCCTTGTCTTGCCCACGAAGACGATTGACCTGATATCCTTCGACTGGTAGGCCTTGTTCAGGGATTTGAGGTCCCTTGCTGAGAGTGAGGAGGCTTCATCGAGCAGCAGGATGACATCCTTGGTCGTGAGCCTCAAAATCCTAGAGAAGAGGTTTCCTGCCCCTTTGAGCAGGCCATCGATGTCGAGTGAGTCGTCCCGGTTGCAGCTGTAGTAGATGAGGCGCCTCTTGCCCTTGTAGCGGTTGATTATCCGCTTCAGGATCGCTGTCTTGCCCTGACCATAATCTCCCTGTATGAATGCGACTTTCCGCGTGTCGATAACTTTGAATACGTCCCTAACCGGGAAGCCCACTATCTCATCTGTGAACGCTGCGGGTTTGATGCTGAACGGATTGTTGTAAAATCCGTGTTTTCTGTACCATATGTAAGACATTGGGTCTGCACCTAAATTTTGTTGTATTCCTCGACAGAGATATCAAATGGCGTTCCGTTCTGGGATTGCTTCATTTTGGGAAGGTGGTGTTGCACCTCATCATGGTTGTGGTTATGGTAAGAGACCTCATCCACTTTCTCCTCGATAACCTTGTTGAGAGGTATGGTCTTAACGGATTTGCCCTTTTTGGGCGCCTTCTTCTTCGGGCTTGGTTTTCTCTTGGGCTTATCTTTCTTGGGTTTGTTATCGACCTTGAGTATTTTCGGTAGCTGCGAGACTTTGATGGGCTTCATCCCGTTCTTTACCGCATGTTCAGCCACCCTCTCGCAATACCTGAGGAAAACGCCCACGTGTCCTCCGCTGAGCGAAAAAATTTTGGTAACCAGAGCGTCATCCTCGCTGGAGAGGATGTTTTCGTCCCCCATCCTCCTGTTTATTATCTCCACAGCCTCGAAGGCTGAGATGTCCGGTAGTTTGATATGCCTCTTCCCTATCCTCTGATTGATGCTGGTTGAGAGATTGGCTTTTTGCAAGGACTCGGCTGCGAAGACGACTGACCGCAGGTAGTCCTGGTCGAAGTAGTACTTTATCCTCTCGCTGTTACGCTTGGAGAGGTCCTGCACGTTGTCAAGCAGGAGTATCATGCCTTTGGGCTTGGTCTTGAACAGGGTTCCTCTGATGCCTGATCTCCTGGTGAGCAGCTTTTCTACATTGAGGTCTTTTTTTAGTTTTGAGCAGTCAACGAAGATCACTCTCTTCCTGCCCCGAAAGGCACGGACTACCGACCACAGGAGGGTTGATTTGCCACGCCCCTCCTTACCTTCTAAGAAAATCATGTTTGAAGCGGCAACCCTGTAGAGGAGGTCGTCTTGTATCAGGTCAAGTCCCACGAGAAATTTGGCAGACCTTCTCGGATCTGTGGTCAGCGGGTTGTCGTCATAATCCAGTTCGTCGTACCATAAATCCATAATCACACCTTTTTCTGCCTGAAGTGGTCTGCTAGGAAATAGTATACCTGGGCTTTTTCGTATTTGCCTTTCTTGTACAACCTCTCACCTTTCTTATGGTAGCGCCTTGCCTTTATGATAGCGGGCGCAAAGAGGTCGTAAAGTATGGATACAATGACAAGAGCGACGATTAAGGCTATCAAGTACAGTAAAATATCCAATACCAGCGGATTGGTAATGCAAGGAATTGGTAGATATTTACTTATCAAACAAGCCATTAGGACCCCTCACTGTCCTTGTCTCCAAGATGAGGGTATTATTTAAATCTTTCCCCACTGCTTAATGGAAACACATGTATTATAAATTAGTAAAACGGATAGGTTTGAATGGACGTCATTACCGCTAAAGTCCTCATTGCTGTGGCCGTCTGTCTGGGGCTGAGCGTGTGGTTGTACCTCAATCTCAAGTTCATCGAGATGTACCTAAAAGCCCGGATGAGGAGGCTGGGTATTGAGGATGAAGGGGTCATCACCAAAAGGGTGAGATACCCTGTCAGGCTTAAGATATCCTTAATATTCTTTGTGGTATCAAGCATTTTTTACTCAATTGCGATAATCTTTGCAAGTAGATAATTTTATTAATACCCTTTACATGGAAACCGTATGGGCAACCCTTTTGAGCCGTACCTGACCCAAGGAAAGCAGGGTGATTACCGTATCAGCCACCTCTTCAAACCCGAATTCTCCATCACATCCGAACCCTACAGCCTGAAAGTCTCAACGATTCATCAGGAATACAAACTCTTCACCTTGGATGACATAATCGGGTTCAACGACAAGATAAACGGGGCCCAGAGCAGGTTTCAGGGCATAATCGGTGAGAGGATACTCTTTGCCTACCTAAACGAGCTGATAATCAAAGTCAGGAAAAATTCCGAAGACAGGGGCGCTGTCGGAAACGTCCTTACAGAAAAGAAGGTGCACGAGGGCAAGGGTTTCATAGCGAATTACAACAACAACTACCTCCTAAGGCACAAGGGCAAGACCAATTTTGTCATCCTGCAGAAGCAGGACACCCCCCACCCAGACGCTTTCTACGCCCAGGAGAAATCCGGCCTGCTAGCAAGCGAGATCGATGGCATGGCCTACTACCACAATGGGGATGGGAACTATCTGATTTTCGGCGAGGCGAAAACCAGCGAGACTTGGTCCAACATCGGCACCAAAATAGGGTACTCGATAGCAAACAACATCGCCATGCCCTTGCAGACCCTCTTCCCTGACCATAAGCTGATATTCATGTTCTTGGGCCACGAAAACCTCATCCATGAGAACGAGAGGCTCAACGAGCACTCATCCAATCTCGTGGCCGAACTCGAGCACTTGGGTGTTGACTCCATCCTCGCGCCGCTTCCAACCCTGCCCAAAGAAATCAAAGACTACGCGTCCGACATGGCTGATCTTGTCCCACTGGTCCGCATGATACGCGAGAAGCTGGTTTAGTCCTCATCGAACTGTTCCCAGACCTCAAGCTCCTCAGAAGTCCATGTGTACTCCTTTTCGTCGACGAGAAATCTAAGACGTGGCTTCCTGTTGAAGTCTATGAGTTCTTTTTGCAGCTTCATGACACCATTCATCGAGTAGAGGAGCGATTCCTTGATGTATTCGAGGTCCGGCTTGTACTTAGGGATTTTCAGGCCCCTCTTGGCAAGCATTTCGTTGAGGTCGTCCTTCGACCTGAACTCGGGCCGCTCCATCGCGTTGAGGGAATGCTGCAGGAAGAATCTGAGGTTTTTAACGATGAACTCATAGAGGGGCTGCTTGTCCAGAATCCTTTCAGGCGCATGATAGGCCCAGTTCAAGGATCCAGCGATGGTCTTCAGCTTGGTGTAAGCTGCGGATATCCCGCGCTCGACCACCTCATCCTGGCGGATCTTCCAGAATGGGAACTCTCCGTACAGGACACGTGTGTGCTTGAGGAACTCCCTGGAGTCGTGAAGGAACCTGATGTGGCGCATGAGGTACTCTTCAGATTCCGGGAAGAGGTGTATCCCGAGGTGCTTGGCATCTGGCGGCTCGTACCTCTCATATTCTACGACTTTGTCGTCCAGCACGAACGGATTGGTACCTGCTAGCTTCTTGTGGGCCTCCTGCACGTCGTAGACCCTGACCCAGTTGTCGAAGTCGGAATAATGCTCTGGATCATCCGTCTGGGCCGCAGAGCCGTAAAGCAAGACTCCGATGAGGTTGTCACCTAGCTTCTCCTTCAGCCATTCAAGGTAGGAGAAGCGGGTCTCGAGCTCCTTTTTCGAGATGTCGACGATTCGGACCTTCCTTGCGTACTTACGCCTGCCCAACGGAAGCTCAAGCATGTAGTCTATGAAAGTCATCTTCACGTCCGAAAGGGCTTGATCCCAATTAGATGGGTTGGTCAGGTCGCCGAAAAGCAGGGGATAATCCCTCTTCTCAAGGTGCCCGTAGAGCCTGCCTATGTTGTATATCCTGTTGGTGAGGTGGACCTTGTTTACGACGCTGCCCAAATCCCTCCTTGAATGGACAATGGCTGCGTCGATCGTCGCTCCCTTCGCCTCAACCTCTGTCTGAAGCTGGAGGAGGACGCGGTCGGATTCTGGATGCCAATCCCCCGAAAGGCCGAAATGTTCCTCGATGAACTCAGGAGGCATCATCTTGGTAAGCCTGCTGAAGGTGGTAGGGATATAATCCCTAAAACCCCTGATGACATCTATAGACCAAGGGTTAGCGAGAGTGTCCTTGTCTGCGGACTCGAGAATGGAGATAATATCCTCCCTTGTTGGTATCCCATCGAAAACCACCGGCTTGACATATTTGAACCGGTCAGGATAAGGGAGCCCTGGGACCTGGTAGTTTTCCCCGACGTGCTCGAAGATAATGTTTGCCATCTTACACCAACTCGAAATAGACCCTCCTGTTGTTCCTGCCCTTGTTCTCGGCTCTCAGAAAGGAAATCGTGCCAATTTCGCCTGTGCGCCTCACATGGGTGCCCCCGTCGGGCTGCCGGTCGAATCCTGATATCTCGACGATTCGCAGGTCCTTGACCGCTGGAGGCAGCACGTTGGCAAGCTTCATCATGCCTGGCAGGGCAAGCGCCTCTTCCCTTGGCATGGTATAGGACTTTACCTCGACATCGGATTTGACGATTTGGTTGGCCTTGTCGAAGAAGGAGGATATCAGTTCCCGATCGAAGTTTTCCAAGGAGAAATCGACACGGCTCTTCTCTGTATCAAGCTGGTTGCCTGTTATCTTGGCTCCGGCCTCGTTGTGGAAGACTCCTGAGAGTATGTGGCTCGCTGTGTGCATGCGCATGAGCAAGTACCTCCTATCCCAATCGATCACGCCATGAACTTCGTCGCCTTCCTGCAGCCCAGTCTGGTCCGTCTCGCTTGATATTACCCCTCCGAACTTGCCTGTGAACACCACTGGGAATTCCTTCTTATCGCTCTTCCTTACCAACTTACCTGTGTCGTGGGGCTGCCCGCCGCTGCTGGGGTAGAAAAGCGTCCTGTCTAAAACAACGAACTTGCCGTCTTTTACGGAGGAGACCTTCGCGTCAAACTCCTGTTCATACGAATCCTCCAGGTAGAGGGCTGTTTGTTTCATGATCATCACTTGCGGGATTTTATGAAGTTTTGAATCGAGCGGTCGAAGGTCGCCTCTTCCTCCGGCGTGAAGTAGCAGGCAGGCAGCTCGCCGTTCTCCTTGTGGTAGGAGATGCATTCGCAACAGTGCCCCTTCTTCTCGCAGGGCTCATACGTGCAAGGGCAGTGCTTCATGTTGTTTGAGAAGCGAACGCATTCCATGAAAATCCGGAAAGCTGATTCCAATTAAAAATATTGCTGTTAAATCCTCTTTTCACACCACTTTTCAACAGGGCATTTTTGACACTGTGGGGTGATGGGTTTGCATATGGTCTGGCCATGGACTACGAAGACCTCGTTGACATCGATCCACAGGTCCCTTGGCACGATGCGCATCAGCTCCCTCTCCGTCTCCTCTGGATGCTTGGTCCTCACCCATCCTAAGCGGTTGGATATCCTGTGGACGTGGGTGTCAACTGGTATGGCTGGCGTGCCGAAAGCGTAGACCAGGACGCAACCGGCAGTCTTCCTGCCCACCCCAGGCAGCTCCACCAAACCTCCCATGGTATCAGGAACCTTCCCAGACTTGACAACTGCCCTGGCGATATCCCTGACCCTCTTGGCCTTGGTCCTGTAGAACCCGCTCTTCCGTATCAGAGGCTCTATGTCGCTCAGCTTGGCCTTTGCCATGCTTTCTGCAGTTGGGAACTTGGAAAACAGGTTTGCGGCTGCAATCTCGGTCATCTCATCCCTGTTGCGCGCCGATAGTACGGTCGAGATGAGGACGTGGAAAGGCTCCCTTGACGAGGCTTTCGCAAGCATCGACAGCCCTTCCTTTTCCTTGAGCTTCAGGATGACCTTGGAGATGTTGCTCTTGTCCACGATGCGTGGTGAACCGAAAGATGTATAAATTTCTAGCGGTATGCGCAATGCAGGTCCAAGAGCTCCGGCTGGCTCAGGAATGACTCCCTCTGTATCTCGTCGATTATGAAATAGGTCTGCTTGCCTTTTATGTCAAATCTGTCCTCCAATCTCTCGTTGAAATCCTCCAAGTCCTTTATCTCCCTGAAAATCCCTTCCATGAGGAAGTCGTAGCCGTTGTTGATCCTGAAGACCGAGTTGACCTGGTGCTGGGTCATCAGGTAAGACCTTAGCTCGTCGCGCTGCTTCTTATTTACCTTTATCAGCAAGTTTACCCTGGTGTTGAAGCCGAGCTTTGAGAAGTCTATAAGTGCTGTGTGCTTGAGGATGACTCCCTGTTCATTTCCTTTCAGCTTGTCGTATATGGTCGAAATGGGTATCTTGGTCAGCCTGCTTATCCGCGTCAGGGTCTCGCGCGAGTTCTGTCGCAGGTGGCTAAGGATTTTCATATCGGTCCTATTCAGCATTTTCCCACCTCTTGGTCTGGATATTTTCCGACGATGATGGGGGTTTTATCATCAAATTCGGAAATTATTCCATTTGTTAGGTACAGCTTAATCATTAATTTAAACATTAAAAGTGAGCCTTAACCAATTTTCAAAAGGCTGAGGAAAAAGTGGCCTGCTGAAATAGTTTTCAGAAACCTTTTTATATTACATATTTGAGTTTTTGTAACTATGGAGTCAGAACATGTTGGGGGTTATGATTCTCCCATATTCCAAGCCCTGGAAAATGGTAGGAAATACCTGCTGTCAATACAGCAGGAAGACGGCTCGTGGGTAAACCCTGTTCACGATTTCAAGGTGCTCCCCTGCTACCAGCAACCACTCGTTCTAACATCAGAGGCGATGTCAGCGCTGCTGCTGCACGGTAACTACCACGACCTGCCACAGATCGAGAAGGCTTTCCTTTTCTGCAGGAGGACCAAGCTGCTTCCCACAGACTATATGGATGCATGGGCTTTCAAGCTGCAATCGCTTCTCATCTCAAACCTTCCAACGGTTAAGGTTGAAGCTGAGGAGATTCTTCAGTACCTCCTGGACATGCAAGACATGTCAGGAACATGGCCCACATTCCCTTCAGGCTACAACCTCACCAACTTCACAGTCATCATGGCCATCAAGGATATCGCCCCCAGCAGCAACCTTGAACTGGCAAGGAAATGGCTGCTAAAACACAAGGCTAAGGACAGCATAGGGTGGGGTTTCGACTTCAACAGCAAGGCGTCCGAGCTTTCCTACACCTGCAATGTCGCCTGCGCACTCCTCTCTTTAGGTGAGGACCCCACAAACGCAAACATGCAAAAGATAAGGAAGTTTATTGAGGACAGGCAGTTCAAGACAGGAGGCTGGCCAGCCTCCACCACCACTTATGCATCCCAGCCAACAGTGTACGGGACCTCCTTAGCGCTACTGACACTGCTTCAACTAGTAAAAGACCCGCTTAAAGACCAATCGATACTGAACGCTATCAACTACCTAATCGATCAACAGCAGCCTGATGGCAACTGGAAGACCTTCGAAAATCAGGACGGGCAGGCCCCTCTTTACCCGACTTTCTTCGCCATGCAGGCCCTATCATACTACCTGCTCCTGAAAAGGAAACTCACCGGCAGGAAGTACACCTATCTGCGGGGCAAGATGAAGACGCAGCACCTCAGCACTTACCTAATCACAAACATCAGCACCGAACTGCGTAAACGCCTAGGTTTCATGAAGACCGCATCGCTGAGTAATTCAAAACTGCTGGGCACCAGCGCAGGGGCAATCGAGCGCCGGAAGATCATACTGCACCTCATGAGTGATGGTAAGCTGCGGGATGTTGCCCAGGTCATCGACGAGCTCAAGAAGTATGACGACTACTCCCACCTCAACAAGAAGTACCACCTAACGCAGGTAAAAAACGACTTGAGCCACCTCGCCGACCTATCGCTAATAACACTGAATAAGAGGAAGTACTTCATGGTCAGTCAAACCGTAGGTTTCAGCTGGTGATTTGCATGAAAATAAAGAAAAAGGACCTCCTGAAGGACAAGAGGATCAGGTCATTGCTCTGCGAGCTTGACCCATATTTCTACGTCAAAAACGTTAGGCCTTGGTACCAGTCAAAGTTCTCAATAGAGGTGATGAGGGCAAGGAATGACAAAGACCCTGCCTTTGTGATTGGTGACAACATAGTGAGCGCCGTTCTGCTAGGAAGCTATGGCACCGATGAGAGGAACCCAACGAGCGATGTTGATGTGGAGGTCGTCTTCACCGATGAGTTCTTCAGCGAGAACCGGGCTGATATTGACGCTAAGCTCAGGAGGATAGAGGGCAGGATAAATCTGGGCGAAAAGCACGTCGTTAACCTCTGGCCGCGCAGGAGGAGCGAATACGTACAGGGGCTTAAATCCAGCGACCCAAAGAACCTCGAACAGCTTGACGGCTGGAGCGGCCTTGCAAGCAACGTCCTTTTGGCATACATGCAGGATACTGGAAGGACAATTGCTGGGGAAGCCCTGCTTGAGGAGACCCCCCGCGTGAATGATATCCCTCCCTTTGAGGGCTATGAGCTTGTCATGGTTGCGACACGTGACCTGTTGAAGGGTTACTCACTTTACGATTACAACTCGATAGCAAAAGGGGTGCTGCGCGCTGCCTACGGACTCCACATCAGCAGGGATGGAACCCCCCTCCCAAGCTACTCGGAAATATTCCAACACACAAATGACTATAAAAGGCTGGTCGAGCTTGCAGGCAAGCAGAAGATCCCGCCGAAGAGGTCTTTCATGGAAAGGCTCTTTCCGAGGCGGAAACAGAAACAAGAAGCCTTCCTCAAACAGGAATCCCTTGATGAAGTCCTAGATTTCTTTACAAAAGCCATCGAGGAAACCAAAAAGACATACAACCAGCATATAGGTGATGCTCAGGCTGGAGTGGACAGGTCAACAATAATGCATTCATACATAGAGAGGACAAGCAAGCAGGTGGCAGAGATACTTGGGAGCCGCTTTGCGGGAGTGCGCGATCCCCGAACGGAAATCCTGCGCCTGTTCAAAGACGAGTTCAAGACTTATTTGATAGGCACCAAGGCTGAGATTTGGGGTCACGTTCAGCTATTCAGGGATGCCAATGCGCGATCGAGGGTCCAGGATTTCGTCAGAATCCTGCTCGAGGACAAGATGAGGGCTAAATGGCCTCCAGAGGACGCTGCAGGATGGGTCGATGCATTGGATATGTTGTATGGGTTGGAGGATTACACCTCCGCAGGTGACAACGCTGTTGTCGCCCTCGATAAATTCCCAGATGACCTCGATTTGATAACACGCGCCATGCACATATTCAGGTTTGATAGGAGGGAGCCCTTCGGAAGGTACAGCATCACTCTCGGCGAGAAGCTTATTAAGATCGGCGATCCTTCCAACCAGGCCTTGGGTCACTTCAGCATAGGCCAGTGCTTCTACGACACAGCGCAGGTTCTTTGCTATGCCAAAAAGAGAGATGAAGAAGGGGAAAAGCTTCTAAGGCTTGCGGCTCACCAGTTCTGGAAGGCCATATCTGCAGACCCTACCTTCATGGAGCCCCACTTCTACGGAATGGGTGTGTACTGGATGCTGCACCACCTTGGAGACAAGGCCGCAAAAGACAAGATTGATGAGCTCTACGTCCGCGCAGTAGACGCGATGCCGGCAGCGCTAGCACCTAAAGTCGTATCGCAGTATCTTAAGTTCATAATCGCTTTCAAGGAGTACGACCAGGCGCTGAATATAATCAAGGATCTGCCGAGTGATATCACTAGCGGTCTCTTCTACGCCAAGTACATGGTGCTGAACACTGTAGCACAGGAGCGTAACGACCCCGCGCTTGAGAGGGCTGCCGTCGAATCGTTAAACAAGGCTCTTGAGATGAACCCTTATGAGAATTTTGCCAACTGCGAGATGGCGCGTAGGATCATAAACTCCGGCAACCCCACAGAAGTTGACAAAGCCATTATGTACTGCCACCGTGCCCTTATGCCCTTCAAGAAAGACTTTGACGCCTTGAACCACCTTTGCCATCTGTACAACTACAAGAAGATGCCTGTAGCCGGGATCAATGTCTTTGAAAGGTATTACTCACCTGAAATCGTCACTCCGCCCTGGTCGCGCTCGCGAATACTTTCTGAAGCCGCCATGTCATACCTCTTAGCTGGCAGGCTGTACAACGCCCAGGTATGCGTTGAAGACTCTCTCAGATTCGATGGGCAAAACGAGAGGGCATACTTCGCCCGCGCCCTCATCTCAAAGAGGCTGAATAACTACCGGTCAGCGCTTGAGGACGCTTTAAAGGCAAAATCCCTGATGACTGAACAGGCGCGTCATGGTGTGGATGAGCTGATAAAAGACATAGAGGAAGGCCTTAAAGAAGACACAGCTATTCAAACACCTCTTTGATTTTTTTGAACAGCCCCTTGTGAGGTGCTTTAACCTTGTCCCCACTCACGTCGCTGAATTCCTTCAGAATCCTCTTTTGGTCTGGTGTGAGCCGTTTTGGCACCTGGACAACAACCCTGACCAACTGCGATCCCCGGCCGTAGCCTTCAATGCTTGGCATGCCCTTGCCCTTCATGCGGAATACAGTATGGCTTTGGGTGCCTGCGGGAATCTTTAGGATTGCCTTCCCGTCGATGGTCGGTACATCTATCTCATCACCGAGAGCGGCCTGGATGTAAGAAATTGGGGCTTCCATTAGGATATCATCCCCATGACGCTCGAAAAGAGGGTGGTTCTTGACATGAATCACGATGAACAGGTCACCGGGCATCGCGCCAGCTTCTCCCGCCTCGCCGCCACCAACAATCCTCAATCTCGAGCCAGAGCTGATGCCTGCCGGTATTTTCACTTCAATCTCGGAGGACTGGCGGGTCCTGCCCTCCCCCTTGCATGCGCTGCACGGAGCCGTGATGTAAGTACCTGTGCCGCCGCATGTTCTGCATGACGTGCGGGTCGACATCATTCCGAATATTGTGCGCTGCGTTCTCTGTGTGTACCCTGTGCCGTGGCAGTCAGGGCACTCCTCTATGTCCGCCTTGCTCCTCGCACCTGTGCCGTCGCATACCTCACATTTAGTCAGACGCTGCAGCGTGATGGTTTTTTCAGCTCCCCTGTAAGCGTCATCAAGGTTTATCTCTAGGTCGTAGCGAAGATCCCTCCCACGTCTCGGTCCCCTCCTACTCCTCATGCCTGAGAAACCGCCTCCGAAGAACGCGTCAAATATGTCCCCAAAGTCAAAACCCCCCATGCCTTCAGTGAAGTTTGAGAAGTCGAATCCTCCATAGTCAAATCCGGAGAACTGCGAGCCTGAGCTTCCGAACTGGTCGTACTGTGCGCGTTTTTGGTCGTCGCCGAGGACTGACGCTGCTTCATTTATCTCCTTGAACTTCTCCGCTGCATCCGCATCGCCGTTTACGTCGGGGTGGTATTTCTTTGCGAGCTTTTTGTAGGCTTTCTTGATTTCCTCCTTGCTCGCGCCCCTTTCAACGCCGAGAATCTTGTAGTAGTCCTTGTTAGCCATTTTTCATCAGATTTGGATCATAGTTTATAATTGCTTCCATAGGTTTCGCTGTGCACCGTTGCCTCAGTGTGGACGCTTTCTGCGACCGATTCCCTATCAGGCCATCCGATCGCTACGAATCCGACCAGCACCACGTCCCGAGGAATTTCCAGCAAATTCTCGAATTCGTGATGATGGCCGGTAGAGTGCGGAAAGTAACTGGTGCCCAGCCCCTGCTCCTCTGCCAGCAGCATTATGTCCTGGGCGGCCTGGTATGCGCCGTCCAGGTCGCCGGATGACAGGACAGCGAACACCACAGGCGCCTCATAGAGAGGGTCCCTCTCTGAGTTATCAGATGACAGGACCAGCTTGGTCTGCTCGTTTTGGATTATTATGAACTCGACACCTTCCCTCCCAGAGTTCTCGACCAGCTGTTCAAACAGTTTGGGGCTGACATCCTTTGGGGAGAAGCGCAGGGTTCTCTTCTGGTGCCTTATGCAGTCTGTCGGGTTCATTTCTGTCCAATCCTCTGCTTTAGCGGGACCTGCTCGAGGTCCCAGCTCGGACACTTGAAGTCAGGGTACTTTTTCCTTTGGACTGCGTCAAGCGTTTCGAGCTCCCTTGACAGCGACACCCCAACCTTGCCGATGACATGCCTGACCACCAGGTTGGTGCAGGCCTCCCTCTGCTCGCCGCTGAGGAAAGGCGTCTGCAGGTTCCTGTGTACCAACTCGTGGACCAACTCCGCAAGCATCATCTTCTCGTTCGGGTGGTAGGTCAGGGTCAGGGGCAGGCTGAACGATCCCCCGCTCACCCTTGTTACTAGATAGACCGGTATGGATTCCTCCTCCCAATCGTAGCCTGTAAACAAGGGAATCGATTCGAGGATGTCACTGATGGACTGATTGTAAATCTCTTCGAACCTCTTGCAGTCTATCTTCAGCCTGACAAACCTCTCGCTGACCTCCTCGTCGGGCAGGCCGGGGTTGAGCTCCCGGTTGTACGCCCAGCTGTAGACGAGCTTTGTGGTTGGGATCATTTCTTACCTTTCTCCTTGAATTCAGCGTCGACTGTAGGACCATCACCCTTCGCTTCCTTCTCAGGCTTTGGTTTTTTCGCCTGCTGCTCCTGGGCAACCTTTTGGTAGAGCTCTGTAGAGATGGCTTGTACCTTCTCGTTGATCTCATCCATCTTCTTCTTGATGGCGTCGACATCCTTCTTCTCAGGCTTAAGCAGGTCTTTGAGCTCATCGATCATCTTCTGTACCGTTGAAATCTTGGACTTGTCGATCTTTCCTTCCATCTCCTTGAACAGCTTCTCTGTCGAGTAGACCAAGGTTTCGGCGTTGTTGAGCACTTCAACCTCTTCCTTTCGCTTCTTGTCCGACTCGGCGTACTTCTCAGCTTCTTTCTGCATCTTTTCAACCTCGTCGTCGTTGAGGTTGGTTGTGGATGTTATGGTTATCTGCTGCTCCTTGCCTGTGCCGAGATCCTTTGCGTTCACGTGGACGATGCCGTTTGCGTCGATGTCGAATGTAACCTCAATTTGGGGTATGCCCCGCGGAGCGGGCGGGATTCCAACTAGGTCAAACTGTCCCAAAAGCTTGTTGTCCGCGAACATGGGCCTTTCACCTTGGCCGACGCGGATCGTCACTGCTGTTTGGTTGTCTGCAGCGGTCGAGAATATCTGACTCTTCTTGGTTGGAATAGTCGTGTTCTTATCTATGAGTTTGGTGAACACTCCACCAAGCGTCTCGATTCCCAGCGAGAGTGGTGTTACGTCCAGCAGGAGCACGTCCTTGACGTCACCTGCCAGGATTCCAGCTTGAATTGCAGCGCCAAGCGCGACGGCCTCGTCGGGATTCACAGACTTGTCTCCTTCCTTGCCAGTGAGGGTTTTCACCATCCTCTCGACAGCAGGTATCCTGGTTGAGCCGCCAACGAAGATTATCTTGTCAATTTTTGACGTATCCAGCTTGGCATCTTTTATCGCCTGCTTGGTCGGACCCTCCAGCTTATCCAGAATGGGGGAAATCATCTGCTCTAATTTTGCCCGGGAGAGCTCCATGTTGAGATGCTTTGGCCCTTCCTTTCCTGCTGTGATGAAAGGTAGGTTGATTGTCGCGCTCTGCTTGCTTGAGAGCTCGATCTTTGCCTTCTCCGCCGCCTCTTTGAGACGCTGTAGGGCGGTCTTATCCTCTCTCAGGTCGATTCCCTGCTCTTTTTTGAACTCACTAGCCAGCCAGTCGATTATCAGGTCGTCAATGTCATCTCCGCCCAGATGGTTGTTTCCATTGGTGGCTTTGACCTCAAACACTCCGTCGCCCAGCTCCAGTATTGAAACATCGAAGGTACCGCCACCGAAGTCGAAGACCATTATCGTCTGTTCCTTACCCTTATCCAGACCGTAAGCCAGGCTTGCCGCGGTCGGCTCGTTGATGATCCTCAACACTTCGAGACCCGCGATCTTACCAGCATCCTTAGTGGCCTGACGCTGAGCGTCGCTGAAATACGCAGGAGTCGTGATCACTGCCTTGGTGACCTTCTGGCCAAGATATGCCTCGGCATCTGTTTTCAGCTTCTGCAGGATCATCGCTGAAATCTCTTGGGGTGTGTATTCCTTGTCAAATATTTTTACCTTGAAGTCCTCACCCATGTGCCGTTTGATGCTCCTAACAGTGTGTTCTGGATTCGTGATAGCTTGATTCCTCGCGACCTGCCCCACTATTCTTTCGCCTTCTTTTGACACAGTAGCGACGCTAGGTGTTGTTCGAGAGCCTTCGGCGTTTGGGATAATTACAGGTTTCCCTCCTTCCATCACAGCCACTGCTGAGAATGTTGTTCCGAGATCGATTCCAATTACTTTTGCCATTTTCATTCCTCCTTATTTTGCAACTTTTACCTTTGCAGCCCTCATGAGCTGCCCGTTGAATTTGTATCCTTTCTCAAAAACTTCGATTATTCGCCCTGATTTATCTTTGGATTCCTCCACCATCAAGGCCTCGTGATATTTTGGATCAAACTCCAACCCTTTAGGATTGATAATCTCCAGGCCTTCCTCTGTTAGCAAGGACATCAGCTGGTCGAAGACCATCCTCACACCTTTCGCGAACTCATCGGATGGTGCATGGTCGAGTGCCCGCTCGAAGTTATCAATTACTGGAAGGAGCTTGCTTATGATATCAGTGTTCGCGAAGGATCTGAACTGCTGGGCGTCTTTTTCGGTCCTCCTTTTGAAGTTCTCGAACTCTGCCTGCAGCCGCTGAAGGTGCTCAACGAGCTCTTCGTTGGAGTACTTGTGTTGTTTTTTCTTGGTCAATGGGCATCACTTTATGTCAACATCCCAGGTGTTGCTTTCAGCTTGTTTTTTTGGTATTGACACCCTCAGTATGCCATTTTCAAAAGACGCTTCTGCCTTCTTTGCGTCCACCTCAGTTGGTATGGGCAATCTTCGGAAGAAGCTCCTCGAAAGCCTGGAGAAAGAATTCTCATCATTGGCTTCGATCTTTGTGTCAACCTTGACTTCAACGTATGTGTCGGTCACCTGAAGCTTTATGTCTTCCTTTCTTACACCCGGCAGCTCTATGGCAGCTAAAACTGAGGTCTCGGTCTCCCTGATGTCCGAGACTGGACACCTGACCTTATTGGAAACCTTATTGCTCGGACCCTCAATGAGGTCGTATCCGCCTGCCTTCAGCATCCTGTTAAAAAATTCGTCAAAATCGTCATAATACCATCTCATCTTCATCCCTCCTTGTTGACCTTAAATCAACGATGTTGAAGTGGAATCAACTCTCCTATATAAATTTTTCGGAAAAAGTATTTAAATTTCTTCCATCACTCACTTGATTATGCGCTATGAACACTACAAAATCACATTGATCCGGAGGGGGCAGCCCGAACCCAATATCAACGCGCAACTGCAGTGGCTGGGACACTCATTGGGCCTCTTCAACCTTAGAGACAAGGATAAATCGTGCTTCAGGGTTTTCATAACCCTCCTGAAGAGTGCTAAGATCGGCAAAGGACTCACAAGCGATCAATTAGCAGACCTGCTCCACCTCTCGCGAGGCACTGTGGTCCACCACCTGCACAAGCTTCAAGGGGCTGGAATAGTCGTGACCCGCGGAAACATGTATTACATGAGGGTGCAGGACCTAAAAATACTGATTGAAGAAGTCGAGAGGGACGTTTCCCACACGCTCCAAAACCTGAAGAAGATCGCTGAAAACATAGATGACACATTAAAGTAACCTAACCTTCTCGAAATCCAATACCCGTCCCCCTGCGACTTTTACACCCTCCTTTTTCAGGAGTGCGATCTTCTCCCTGATGTGTCTTCCGCTCATGCATCCACCAAATCCGCCAATCGATCCGTCGCTTGCGACCACCCTGTGGCATGGGACTTTCGGCGCATAGGGATTGCGTCTCAAGGCCTGTCCGACCGCCTGCGCCGAACTGATGTTGAGTTTCTTCGCCAAATCTCCATAAGTTGACACCTTGCCTTTTGGGATCTTGGAGGTCAGGTCATACACCCTCATTTGGAATTCAGTGACCATTGCCGAACACCCTCTCGACGTATTCAACAATTTTCCCAAAGCAAGCCGGATCATTTGAGTACAGCCTTGCGAGCTTTGAAAGCTTGAGCCTTGATAGCTTTTTACGAGTCGCTTGGCGTACGTGCACTCCGCTCAGGAACTGGCAGAGTTGGGTAACGTTCTGCGGTTTTTCTGTGAATCGGCCCCTCTCAAAATCGATGAGCACTGGTCCGCTTTCTGAGACCAGCACATGCTTTTGGGGATGATGCATCTCTTCTTTTGCGATTCCCATGGAGTCGAGGACCCTACACTGCTCAAGCAGTGCCTCTAGGACCGGAAAGGGCTGCTTGGCCTTTGAGAGGTAGTCAAGAACGGGTTCTCCCTCGACGAAGATGTAGCACAGGTACCCCTCGCCTGGGAAGAGCAATTTGGGCCCGATTCCTGCCTCATTGACCTTTCTTAGCATACGGATTTCGTTTTCTACCGCCCCAAATGCTCCGCTCTCAGCCCTTTTGGTCTTTATCGCGACCCTCATGGCTTTGTATGTACCTGTGAAGATTACCCCTCTCTTTCCGTGAGCAAAGTACCTTATATCGCTCACACCCTTCGCCCTCAATTCCTTATACATACCGGAACGCACGGCGCGGTAAACCAGGAGTCTTTCGAAATCCAACGGCATCTCCTTGATAACTGAAAAAGAGAACATGTAATCTGCAAGTGACTGCTCCACCTTCCCCCGTCCGGTGCGGGTGCTGATCAGGAACAACACCTGACCGTCGTCCGAGAGGTGGGGGCCGCACTGCTCGATGAATCTGACCATCACTTCATAGCCGTTCGTGCCGCCATCGAGCGCGATATCTGGAGGCGCTTCAGCCGGCAGGTAGGGCGGGTTGAAGATTATTGTGTCATACATATCGTCGACGGATTCGAACAGGTTGGTCAGGACGAACTTGATTCCTTTCAGGGTTGGATCCTTCTCGCAGTGAGCTATGGCTGCCGGGTTGAGGTCTGCCCCGGTCACAGAAGTTGCGCTTCCCTCCTTTGCCGCCTTGGCAAGTATGCCCGTGCCTGTGCCCATGTCCAGAACCCTGCCTCTTGCGAGCTGCTTCACTAATTCAGCCAATGCAAAAGAATCCTCCCTGGGCTCATAAACATCCATGAGCAAGGGTAAATCTGCGGTCGTATTTATTTCATTCGAAACGCTCATCTGCAGCTTTGAGGTAGTCCGTCACCCTCTCGGTTATGGATGGAAGCAGGTACCGTTCGAACCTCTCCTTGAACGCCCCTTCAAGGCTTGCAAATTCGGTAATCCTGTACTGGTTCTTGACCTTCTCGACCAAGAAGACGTCACGCAATCGCTTGAGCTGTCTCCTGATATTAGAAGAGGCGATTCCGAGCAGTTCAACATTGTGCGACTTGCGGTTCTTTATGACCAATTCCCGCACTTCCTCGCTGGTCAGGTGCTTGCCTGTGCTACGCCCGCTGAGGAGAACGTGAAGCACGTCGACGATAACATCCCTCGAGTCCCCTGGCTGCAGGAGTCCCATTGAGAGGCACAGCTTCTTTACGAGTTCCCTATCGCCCAGATTCTGCGGCTGCTCGTACCTCCTCAGAGTTATCTCGGCAAGCGGGGTGTCCTTGGAAATCTTTTTTACCATTCATATCACCAAAGCTGAAAATTTATTATCATAGCTTGATGATGGCAGTCAAAGTTTATATAGTTCACATGAAGATGTCCAGTGTCCAGTGTCAGACCTTCTCCATGTGGAGCTCCACAACCCACTTTTTGACCTTATGCCTTGCTGTATGCTTGTGCTTGTGGCTAGGGTCGTATTCAGAAATCTTCAAGGTCACGATCCCGCAACGCTCCTTTATGGAGGCCTCGTGCTTATTGAGCATGCGCTGCTCCTCAGGCTCTGCTTTGATGAAGAGATTTACCCTGTCCTTTCGCTCTAGACCTGCCTCCTTCCTGAGAGCCTGGACCCTCCTGACGACTTCACGCGCAAACCCTTCAGACTCCAACTCTTCAGTCCTTTCAGCGTCGAGATAGATGCTGCCGAAGGGAGTATCACTCTCGAAGAATTGTGGAGGGAGCACTTTGCCAATTATGAGATGCTCCTCCCGCACTGAAACATCTTTGCCGTCCAGGTTAAAAGAGAACTTGCCCTCCCTACGGAGGTGTTTTACTATGGCGTCCTGGCTCTCGGCGGCTAGCTTGGCGATGATCTTTGGTGTGAGCTCGCCGAAATCCGGGGCGAGCTTCTTGAAATCAGGCTTCACGCTCAGCTTGGCCTTGTGGAAAGAATCCAGGAAAAGAATCCTCTTCACGTTGGTCTGTATACTGATGAGATCCATCAAGTTCTCAAGCGAAGACTTGATATCATTGTCCTCGGTTACGACGACTACCTCCTTCACAGGCCATCTGACCCCCAGCTGGGCTTTCTCGCGGGCATGAAGAATTGCCTGGATGGTCTGCTGCGCGTAGGCAAACTTCTCCTCGAGCTTGACATCTATCATGGTCTCATCTGCTTTAGGCCAATCCTGCAGATGGACGCTTTCCTCCTCGAGGTCGAATGCCTTCCTCATCTCGAGGTATATGGCCTCGGATATGAAGGGCGCTACTGGTGCGAACAGGACTATGACAGTGTCCAGCACCTTGGAAACAGTGTACAATACCAGGTTCCTCTCCTCTTCGCTCCCGGAGACGCTCTTTTCCCTCACAAGCTGCATGTACGTTCGCGACAGTTCGAGGAAGATCCTCTCCACAGTCCAGGGTATCTCGTTTAGCCTGTACTGCTCAAACTGCTCGGTCGCGTCCTTAATGCCAGAATTCAGGACCGAGAACATGTACTTCTCCTCGAGCGAAAAGTCCTTGGAGAGGAACTTGCCCTCGAGCTCGTAAGGGTTGACCCCCCCAAGCTTTGAAAGGTTCAGCAGGAGGTTCTTGAGATTCCAGAGTATGCTCAGATTCCTGTGCTTTAACTTTGCGTCGTCGGGGTTGTAGTTGATGTCGATGCCTGGGTTGGCGCCGCCGATCATGTAGTAGCGCAGGGCATCTGCACCCAACTCGTCGACGACCTCGTAGGGTGAGATCTGGTTTCCGAGGGATTTGGACATCTTCCTGCCCTGGGCGTCCTGCACGAACCCATGCATGTAGCAGGCGCTGTAGCAGTGCTTGTCGAAACCTATCATGGAGGCCACGAATAGCATGTTGAACCAACCCCTGATCTGGTCCTTGCCCTCGAGGATGAAATCAACCGGGTAGAGGCGTTTTAAGAGGTCTTTGCGTTCGGGGTAGTCCAGGCAGGTCCATGAGTTGGTCCCTGCGTCAATCCACACATCAAGTATGTCCGGTATCCGGGTCATTTTGCCCTTGCATCCTTTTTTGGTGCAGGGGAAGGTAACCTCGTCAATGTACGGCTTGTGGAGGTCTTCAGGGAGCCGGCCAGCCAGCTTCTCAAGCTCTGCGACCGATCCAACCACATGATAGCCGTCGCACTTGTCGCATACCCAGATGGGGACCGGGCTTCCCCAGTACCTCTGGCGCGTGATTCCGTTGTCCCTGAGGTTGTCCAGCCATGTGTCCATCTGCCTGCTTCCCGCCCAGTCCGGCTGCCAGGTGACCTTCTTGTTGAGCTTTCGCATCTTCTCCTTTAGGTCTTCCACCTTGAAGAACCACTGCTTCGTCGTCCTAAAGACCACACCATTCTTGCACCTCCAGCAGTGGGCATAGTCATGCTCCACCTGTGTGGTCGCTATCAGCGCCCCGGCCTTGTCCAGGGCGTCTATGAACTTGCTGTCTTCTACCCTGGCCCTGTAGCCCTTGAACGGGCCCATCTCTTTGGGGAACACGCCTTCCTCGTCGAGGTTGTTGAAGGGTGGGATGCCTTCGCGGTGGCCTACCTCGTAGTCCTCAGGACCGCATCCCGGGGCCATGTGAACCAGGCCAGAACCCGCGGTTGTGTCAACATATTCGTCGCTCAGCACTACCCGGTGTATAGGGCCTTTGGTGGAGAGTTTTGCGACCTCCTTGTAGATCGGGAGCTGGTCGGCAAGCGGGTGTTCGTATTCCAGGCCTTTCAGCTTGGTCCCCTTGAATTCTTCGAGTATGGTGAACTTCTTGTTGGCGACGCCACCTATCAGCACCCCAGCGAGGTTCTTGGCGACAATCCATGTCTCGCCTTCGACATCAGC
>CAZPJY010000018.1:0-39833 GCA_964587045.1 uncultured Methanosarcinales archaeon | reverse complement strand
GTCAAGGCATGTCTGGGCCAATTCCTCACTGTACAGCTCAGCTTCGCTTTGTGTTAGATTGGGGAACATCAGGTCATAAATCGCTCCCACATAGATTATCTCATGCAATGACTGGACCGAAACTGTTGTGTAGTCAAATCCGCTGTTGAGCCAGCCTTCGAGATGGTTCCTCGCCCGTTCGCAAGCTTCAGCATTATTGTAGTTATTTATGTAGCAGTTGAGAGCATTCTCATATCCCTTCTTCGCTCGCGGGTCAACATCGGCGGCATCCCAGCCAGGATTGAAATCGTCTGCAATAAATGAGTGATACCAATCATAGCTTTTGTAACCAATTGCGTTGTTACTGTCAGAAAACCAAGGGGCAAGCGCAGTATCCCACTCAGTGCTGTTGAACCAGAACCTCGGGTGGTCCACCAGGGGGATTATTATCTCCTTTCTATTGTTGCTCTCATCCCCACCTTCATATGCATCCTCGTCAATCTCATTGTCCGCATCAACCATCACGTATCCCTGATGCCAGCCAGGAGTTATTGCCCAATCGCAATTCATCGTTATCTCATCAAACTGCCCAAGCGAAAAACGGTCCGAGCAAACCTCCTGACCGTCAATGTAAAGCCTGGTAGTGAAAGGTGATGAGGGATTCAATCCTGCGTTAGCAACAGTGATATTTATCTCAAGGTTTCCGGACATGTCCAACTGGTTAGTGTCGCTCGAGAAATCATAAGGAAGGGCATATGACACCTGGCCTGCATACAAATCCAGGTCTGGCGGTGTGCCGAGCTTCTTATCCTCATACAAAGCTGTGATCTCAGATTCTGTTAAATTCCCCCTGTTCCAAATCAGGACTTCATCCATCAAACCCTCAAAATCTCCGTATCTCCCTGTTCCTAGCCTTACCCATTCATTTGCAAGGGCGTTCAGGGATCCTTGGGGGTCGATTTTTAACTCTTTGAGGACTCCATCCTTCCATATCTCCGTCCTCCCTGTTGTGGAATCATACTGGAAGAAATAATGGTGCCATGAGGAAGTTCCGTGATCCTCTGAGGTGGATACCGTCGCCTCACCGCCGGATGTCTTGAATTGCGCCACGAGGCCAGCCCCATAACCTGAGTCCCAGATGGTCTTCCAATTCGAGTCGATAGTGGTCGAGTTGCCTATCTGAAGGTGATGCTGCCCGTTGGCTGAGGTTGGCTCAGTAGCATGCTTGACCCAATAGCTTATTGCGATCCCATTTGTCCAGGGGACCTTGATCACGCTTTGGATGTAATCATTCCCTTCGAGCGTGAAATTTGCACATCCGTACCATTTGCACACCGTCCTATCATCGATAAGTGGGGTATTCACGGATGAGAAGATGTGATTGGCTAGGCTGTAGTCTTTTAACGGGTTGATGGGATTGTCAAAAGTCACGTTCACCACAGGCAAATCTTGAGCTCCGGTTATTGCATATGTATTCGTGAAGGTGCTCGGTGCGCTTTCGTCGCATGTTGAGCTTGTACAGGCCCGGCAGGCAAAGGAGAAGTCGCCATTTGGAATGTTTTTAAAATCTAATTCAGCATTTGAATAGAGGCTACCCACAGAGACTGTTTCAGTACGATTTTGTCCAACATCGTCAGTTATTATTCCAGTAACATTAATTAGGATTTGATCAGAAGAAGCATTACAAGTAAATGTAAGATCCTTTGAAGTGAAAACGGTCCCATTGGCGATTGTCGGCTCGAACACCACATAGCCGGTTATGGGCGGAAAAGCGAACAGATACGTCGCTACCGCTAGGAATAACACTATTCCTATTACTGAGGCATGCTCAGGGTACCTCTCTATGAGGTCCCTATACCATTTCATTCGTTTCATCTGGGTGCCTTCAGGTATAAAAATTTATTGTTGGGGCGAATCCTGATAATCGTCGATAAGTCAAGACACTAAACCAATTTTATTGTCACTATGTAGTGACTAAATCTTTATAAATGTTTCGGTCGAGAATCAGGTATACTTCGAAGGCAGCCTCTTATGGAGCTTCTTCATCTCGCCCAGACGGCTTTTTGGGCAGATCAGGATCGCGTCTTTCGTTTCCACCACGACAAGGTCCCTGATGCCGACCATCGCCACCTTCTTGTCTGTCACGACTATGTTGCCGGAGCTCTCAAGCCCTGTTATTGTGCCCTTGGACGCGTTGCCCTTGCCGTCCTTGGGGAGAATCCGCTCCATCGCGGCCCACCCGCCGACGTCGTCCCAAGAGAAGTCCGCACGCACGACAGCCACATTCTGGGCCTTTTCCAGCACGCCGTAGTCAATGGAGATCTTCTTGAGGCTGGAGAACACCCTCTCCAGGGTCTTGCCCTCCGAGCGCGTGTCTATGGACTGCTGGATGGCCAGTATTCCCTTGTGCAGCTTGGGCATGAACTTGGCGAAAGCCTCCATCATGGAGTCGTAGCGGAAGACCAGTATCCCGCCGTTCCAGAGGTAGCCCTGCCTCAAGTAGCCCTTGCACCTGTCCAGGTCAGGCTTCTCGACGAACTTTGCGACCTTCGCTGCCCCTTTCCCCAAGGCCTTGCCCGGAGCTATGTAGCCGTATCCTGTCTCAGGCCTCGAAGGGGGTATGCCCACAGTCACCAGGTACCCCTGCCTGGCGGTCTGGATGGCCCTCTTCAAGGTCGCGACGAACTTCCTGGCCGGCTTGATGTCGTGGTCTGAGGGCAGAGCAACAATCACTGCCTCTGTGTCCTTCTTCCCGATGTAGGCGCAGGCGAGGCCTAGCGCCGCAGCGGTGTCCTTGGCCTCCGGCTCCAGGATGAACCTCCTGACAGAAGGCAGAAGCGTTTTCAGGGGCTTGTAGAGCTCCTCCCGCGTGGATATGAAGATTCTGGTGTCCGGCACCAGCTTGGCCAGCCTGAGCTTGGTCTCGACTACCATAGGATTGTTGCCCGTTATTGCCAGGCACTGCTTGGGCCGCAGCTTCCTGGACATGGGCCAGAAGCGTATCCCTGACCCTCCAGCCATCAGGACAGCGTAGACGTTATCCATTCATAAACGCGAAAAGAGGATGCTATATAAAGGTTTCTAGAAGAGGAAGTGCTTGACAGCCTGTCCGAAGGTAGGGTTTTTCAGCGGCTCCTTGAACGGGGGGAGGGTCTTGAAGATCGAGACCGCAAAGAGGGTCATCGCGAGCACCACTGCCAAGGGGAACGGAGGCTCTCTGGGAGGCTCAGACACAACTGGAACGACAGCTGGTCCAATCCCTTCCTCTTCCTGGGGCTGCTCAGGAGCAGGTTCCTCAGGCTGCTCCTGTGGCAGCTGCTCTTGCGGCTCCTCTGCCGGACCTTGCCCTACCTGCTCCTGTGGAGGCTCTGACGGGTGCTCAGGCGGGAATTCAGGAGCCTTGAAATGGTGGCCTCCTGTGTTGCTGGCTTGGAAGACTGGTGCAGGCGTCTCATCGCCTGCTGCATCGTCGCCAGGCTCATCATCTCCAATCTCTTCGTTTGCGCCTTCATCCCCTGAATCGTCGCATCCGCTGGTCTCAGCTGCATCCAGGTCGTCTATGTCTGCGTTGTGGCCGCAGCCGTCCGCGTCCAGGTCGATCCATTCGGACGCGTCCTGGGCGAAGGCGTCGCAGCTGTCAGTCCAGCCGTCGCCGTCAGCATCCGAGGCTTCAGCAGCTCCGTTCCTGTACTCGCAAAAACTGTCCTGCGGCGAGCAGAAAGGCTGGCCTTGGTCGTTATAGCAGGCAGCGTTGCCGTAAACTGAGATAGCTGCCAGTATGAACATTATTGGTATAAGGAGGGCGGCTTTCATCCTGATTTCCTCCTTATGATTATACCTGCTCCTATCAGAGCGAGGAGTGCGGTCACTGTCGAGAACTCGGGGACCTCGGGCTGCGGCGGGTCTTCAGTATCGTCGCCTCTAACTGTTACCCCAGGACCCTCGCCGATGTTGACGCTGTCGCCTTCCGAATACTGTGAGTCCTGGTCTGAGTCGACGAAAAGGTCGTAGAATCCTGCCTTGACAGCTGTCCAGAGCTTGGTCAAGCCCAGCACGAATCCAGAGGTCTGGACTGTCTTGGTCGCTACTATGGTGGGGCTGTCCCCTGCGTTGTAGGCCCCTTGATCCTCCACGATGTGGATGTCGTACTCCTGACCTTCTGAGAAGCCTGTGCCGTAGACGCAGATGTCATCTCCGACGTCAAACTCGTTCTGGCCGAAGCCAGCGCAGTTGTAGGGCATGACTACAGGGTCTGCGGCAGAAGCTAGGCTTAGCATGACCAATATCATCAGCGATAGAGCAAATATCTTCATGTTACTACTTAGTAGTAAATAATAATATATAAATCTTCCTATTATAATTACTAAATAGTGGTTAAAATAAGGAAAAGAGATAAAAAAAATTTATTTCTTCCTTCTCAAGGCCACGAAACCTGCAGCGCCCAGCAGTGCAAGACCAGCGCCGATGGTAGTGAACTCGGGTATGTCCTCTTGCTGTGTGCACCCGTAGACCTTCGCCCAGCTGAAACCAGTCTGGCCCCAGTCCATGCACCATCCTACCTGCGGCGAAATCAAGTAGAGCATGACATCGATCTGTCCGGTCATGCCCGCCGGCAGGTCAAAGGAAGTGGTGACCCAGTCTTCGGTTATGCTCGCCTGGTAATACGTGCCGATGGGCTCCCAGGCCTCATTGTACCACACATACACCTCGAACTCGTCAGGCTGACTCCCATCCAGGTGCTCGAACTCGAGCGAATATGCCACATTCGTTCCGACATCGAAGCTCAGATAAGCTTCCCTGAACGCGTCGCCGCAGCCATCCCCAGAGCCCATCAACAGCCTGAAGGTCTGATCAGCAGGCCCGTAGCCGTAGGTCGAAGCACCTGGAACCCAATTGCCGTTCACATCACTCCAGCCCTGCAGGTCATGGCCGTCCTCGCTCGCCGGATCACCGATGTTGATGTAGTCGAGTTCCTGGTCACACACTGGCGGTTCCACGACACCGTCGGTTATCTCGAACTCGATGTCCTTCTTGAGGACGGTCGCCCAGTCACCCTGGTGGAAAGACTCTTCAGTGAGGGCGATGACAGCCTCATATGTGCCCGGATTGAGGATGAGAGAGCCGCATGAGCCTCTCTCTATCTGGCCTTCCACATCTCCCGGGGCGCAAAGCCCATCGACAAGAAAGCTATTAACTGATGTGCCGCACACTCCTCCGTTGCACCAGAGTACGTGGTAGCTGCTGTCGGACAGTACCACCTTGCCTGACATGTCACCCCCGCTATCAGTGGTGAAATAGTCGAACACCAAGTATCCCTGTATGCACTCTGACCCATCACCCTTATAGTAACTGTTTGCGAGATACTGTGCGTCATTACGGTTCCTTGAGAGCGCAGTGCCTCCGCAGTCCGCGCAGGTCCATCTTCCTGCATAGCCGAGGTATTCGTTGGCATCGTCGTCTCCGCTGGCCCCGTACAGGCATGTTGGCTTGCCCATGAGCTTGACCTGGTACGTGAAATCAGGCTTGAGCCCTTCGGCGGTAATTGTCCCTGTGAGCCTATGCTGATGGCTGTACGGATAGTCGAATTCGACATTGACGCTCGGATCCATGTAATCAAGCGTCCCCTTGTACGTGTTGGCATCTCCGCCATCCTCATCGATGCTTATCGTTGCCGCTGATGCGAATCCCATACAGAATAGCACCAACAGAATGTACACTATCGTTTTCATCGTCGTCAACTCCTGGTAGGGATTACTGCTTTCTCTTCTTGATTGCGACGAATCCGGCAGCTCCAAGCAAAGCGAGGGCCGCACCGATGGTGGTGAATTCTGGGATATCTCCCTGTTTATACACAAGATAAGACCAGCTCATCGCGACCTGGCCCCATGAGCTGCAGGAGCCCCACGCCGGGTCGATAGCAACGATCTCTACGTGTATGATGCCTGTCATGGGCATCGGAAGCTGGAATCCAACAGTGTTCCATATCTCGCTCACAACATAGCCGTCCTCAGGGTAAGTCCCCACATAGTTGCCGTTCGCATAGACCTCATAGCTGTCAGCGCCGCTGATGCCGTCCAGCGACCTGAACACGATGCCGACCGCGGTATTCGCGCCTGCGTTCAGGTCGAACGATGCCGTGTTGGTTTGATCAGCGCAGCCTACATCCCACACGACCCTGATGTCCTTCTGAACGCCAGCGCCCTCATCATCAATTGAGTCACTGCGGTCATAATCCCCATAGAAACCGCCGCTCACAGCCCCCCAACCGGCAGCGTTATGCACGGCCTCATCAGCTGCATTGCCGATGTCCAAGAAATCATCCATCACTGTCGCGCTAGCCATTGTCGCGAGTAGCACCATTGCCACTAATAGCACTAATAGTTTTTTCATGTTTTCCACCTTTGTTTTCTTATATCTTTTCTTATAGAATGGAGGTTTGATGTTTGCTGCAGTAACGAGATTCGACTTTTTGAGACAAATCTACAATAATGTTAGTCGGTTGCTTAAGGTCATACCTACCCCCCGAAAAAAATTACATGATTTTGAGTATAAATAAATATTTATGTGATAGAAACTATACCCATTAAAAAGAAAGTTAAAAAAATTTAAAAAGGAATTATTTCCAGCGTTTCAGCGCTATAAAACCTGCAGCGCCCAGCAGTGCGACTCCCGCACTGATCGCGGTGAACTCGGGAATATCAGGTTCGTCCGGTATGCATTGCCCCTGCACGCAGGAGCCCGATGAGCATGGAGTGCCATCCTGGACGGCGACTTCGGCCAGGCACTGGGCGTCAAGGCACATCCCGACAGTACATTCATTACCATCATCAGAGCAGGGTGTTCCCAACTCCATATAGTTTCCCCCGCATACCATACCAACCCCGACCGCTACTGGAACGCAGTAGCGGACTGCACAAGAATTCGAAAGCGCTTCGCACGCGGTTGGATCGCATGTGGGCGCACCGATAGACCCAACAACAAAGTTAGCGAATAAAATCAGTGTCAAAGCAGATAAAACAACATGTCTCATATTTTCTCCTCCATGCCCGTGACAAATAACTCCTGCTAAGAACAGGATATTGGCATTTCGTGGGATGCTTGCTCAAACTTATATAAAAAGGTATCTTGGAGAATGGTGATAAGATAAAAAAGAATTAGTAAAAACAAAAGGGAATTTATTTCTTCTTTCGCCAGACGACGAATCCAGCACCTGCAAGAGCCAGCGCAGCGCCTAGGGTCGTGAACTCAGGAACATCCTCCTGCTCATTCGCGCATCCCTTCACAGCGTCGACTTCGACGTATTTGCTGTAGCTTGGATTGACGACCTTCACATATCTGATGGTATCATAGCTTGTGGCATGAAAGTTGACGACACCCTCATTGGTGAGGTCGCCTGCCCACTCGAAGCCGCTGGTCGGGTTCTGTGAGACGTAGATATTGACGCTCTCTGAACTTGAGTCGCCGAACATCTCCAGGTCAACGCCGACCAAATCAACCACGTCAGCACCCATATCCAGGGTGATGTAATTGCCTGCGAAGTTGTAGATTGTCGCCCAAGCGTTGTCAGGAGCTCCCACTGCCCAGGCAGAGTTGCCCGCTCCTTTCTCATCCGCTACTGAAGCCCCGTACACCTCAACAGTCCCAGCCGGACAGGTGAGACCTTGCGGAGGGCACGCGGACACTATACCTGCCATCAGGACAAGCATCAAAGCTGTTACAAAAATCTTATTCATTTTATTTCCTCCATATTCCGAAATATGTTAAAACCGAAGCTTTCTGGGTGGTTGAAATTAACTTATTATTAAACCTTTCGAGTTTGAAGTCACTACTGAGTGGTATCAAAGAGAAAGGAAGATTAAAAAAAGAAAAATCTTATTTATCGCTTCTTTCGCCAGATGACAAATCCAGCACCGGCAAGAGCCAGCGCAGCACCGATGGTCGTGAACTCTGGGATGTCATCTCCTGGCTGTCCAGGATCTCCGCCGTCATCGCTGATCGCGCAGGTCACTTCGATGTCGTCGAATAGGCCATAGTCGCCTTCACCGTCATTCAGCCAGAACGCTGCATAGAACGTGGTACCGGCCGAACCGGGTATGGTCTCAGCATACTGTACCCAGCTGTCTCCTCGGCGCTCGACTAATCTTAGCCAATACTTCTCCTGCCCTAAACCAGTAAGGCTGTAAGAGAATGTGGCATCGTCGCCAGAGCCCGCACTTCTGGTCCTTGTCCAGAAGGTCACGACAGCATCCTGAGAGCACTGGGAAGCATCAATCTGTACTTTAATCCCAGCATCATCCTCAGCCTCGAAATAATCATTCTTACCGTCGCCTCCGCACGCGGAGAAATCTCCAGGGCAGCTTCGCCTGTAGCTGTAACTATCATCGGTTGTAACGTCAAAGACGCCATCGCCGCCGAAGACAGTCCACCCGTCATATCCTGTCTCGAAATCCTCCTGCAGTAAAACAACATCCGCTGCAGACACCATGCCCGCCAGTAGGACGAGCATCATCGCTGTTACCAAAATCTTCATCATTTTCTTATTCCTCCATTCGAATGGTTTGCTTATGAATCAAAAAAATTAATCCTGATGTAACAGGGGGTGAGAAATAGGTTATTTAAAAGCCTTGCTATTTTGAAGTCACTAATGAGTGGTATCAAGAATTAGAAGTTGTTAGAAAGTTAAAAAAAATGGTTTACCGCTTTCTTCGCCACACCACGAAGCCAGCACCTGCAAGGGCAAGAGCAGCACCGATGGTCGTGAACTCGGGAACATCACCGTCGCCGTCGTCAGCCCCTTCGACCTTGAAGTTGTCCGACTTCTTCCCTGCACCAGGGCATGTGACCTCAACCTTGTAAACGCCGTCATCAGCACTAGTGGTGTCAAAGACGAACTGAGGCGTGATGATGTCACCATTGCTGTCTGTTGTAACATCACCGTTGAATATAGCAAGGTTGCCTTGGCCGACATCGATGATTTCATACGGGCATGTTGCGCTCGCTTCAAGGTTTGCAGCCTTGATGTAGACCCACTGGCCAGGTGCGTAGATGTTCTGATCCTGAGGCACGCCAGCAGCATCTGTGGTCCAAATAGCTCCAGGTGTGGCGGTTGCTATTGATGCTAGAAGTGTAATCAGCATGACATATACAATGCTTTTGTTCATTTTCTCACCTTTGGAAGGTCTTGTGGATCTTCCGTTTCTTTATAATAATTACCCTTAAGTAATAATTTACTACTAAGAAGTAAAAAAGAATATAAAAACCTTTCGTTACTTCCTCTTCCTGAAAGCCACTAAGCCCGCAGCACCAAGCAAAGCCAGGCCTGCCCCTATGGCTGTGAACTCAGGAATGTCACCGCCATCATCTTCAGGCACGTCCTCTGCGCAGCAGAGTGCGTAGTACCACTGCTCGTTGCAGCCGTAGTTAGACTCGCAAACCCCTGGGATGGAAGAGCCAGCTATATCGTTATCAGGCACATCGACACTATAAGGTACATCCTTGGTCCAGATGGAGTAATGCCCAGCGCCCGAATCTATATTTTGGCCCCGGCAGTGGATCTCGCCGAGCATCCGCTCGGTTACCGTACCGTCCCAGTTGTCGTTCCCGGCGTTGTACTGGTCTGCAGTGCATAGGTCATAGCCTACCGGGCAAAGGGTCGCGAAGTCCTGCTCGCACGTCGAGTCCTGCGGATCGTCACAGACGACGATGGAGGCGCCCGGATTGTGTGCCACGTTTACCCCAGGAAGGGTACATTGCGGGACAAATAAAGCTAATTCTCCTCCTGCAGCTACTGAAGACAACATTATCAGCATAATTAACAGCATTCCCTGTTTCATTTTATCACCCAAAAAAATTGAAAAATTTGAGGAATTACTTCCTCTTCTTGAACGCGATAAAACCAGCTGCGCCCAGCAGCGCGAGTCCTGCACCAATTACGGTAAACTCTGGTATGTCACCAGGCTCACCGCAAATATCGGTACGCTCAACAGTTATCTCATCGAAGCCAGTCGTCTGGTCAGTTGCAGTGGCTTCCGCAATGATCGTGTTCGGCCCGAAAGAGAGTGGCAGCCAGCAATACTCGAAATTTCCATTCGGGTACAGCGTCGCCGCATTCCCGTTCACCGTAACGCCAACAATGTTTGTGAGCGAAAGCGCCGGGAAGACGTTGGGCAGGTTTGCCGGGTCATCGACATACGTGTATGTGCCGCCGGTCGTATCAGCGATTGCCTGCAGCTTTGCGGCGTTCACACCACTTCCAAGGCCCATGGTATGGATGACTATGCTGTTCGCAGCAGCAGTGGCCGCTGGAGTCGCTGTGTTGGAGGAGTCGTCCCCATCGGTGAAGAGGATCTCCACATGTGCAGCTCCGACCCTTCCATTTGCGATCATATAACTATTCGCAACCTCAAGGGCGTAGCCGATATCAGTGCCGCCGGCGGCATCAAGGGCATCAATCGCAGCCTTCGCCGCAGCATGGTCATCAGTGAAAGGAAGCACGACTGTAGCCCATGAATCGAAATCCTCAACAGCGATAGCAACTTGGGTCCCTTCGGGAAGAACGTCTATAAGCGCTTTTGCCCCGATCTTTCGGTATTCTGATGGATCATTCCAGCCCATACTGCCTGACGTGTCCATAACGAAGATGACATCGAGCTCGCCGCCTCCACCGACAGCTGTCGCAAATCCGTAAACACAGATCTCATCAGCGCACGTTACGTCACTGTCCTGCGGATCTGTAATGGTCACATCGACCACAGTCTCTGCCAAGACACTCGTCGCCATGATGAGTAATAGCAATACAATCATCAATCGTTTCATTCTTACACCCCCTATTAATATAATTTCTTCCTAATCGCGATGAAACCAGCTGCGCCGAGCATCGCAAGTCCAGCGCCGATCGCTGTGAACTCAGGAATATCTCCATCGCCCTCAGGCGCATTCTCCTGAGGTGGCAGTTCAGCGAAGCAGTAGCCGCTGTACGAGCCGTCGTCACACCATATATCGGTCACAACAGGGACGTCGCAGTTCATATCCCAACCGCAATCGACACTGTCCTTTTCGCTGAAAAGCTGGCAGTCCTTGTCACTTAGCGCGAAGCAATTGGTCGCAACATAAGAGACGGCTGTACCGAATCCGTTGATTTCACACGCCCACTGGGCGCAGGTCTCCGCATTGCCGCAGCCATTCCATGAGCCGCATGAGCCATGGTGGCCATACGCCTCACCCGCACCAGTGATCTTCACAGGTGCCGCCAAGGCCATGCCTGCCATCAAGATAAATATTATGAGACTAAGCATACCTTTCATTTTGTCCTCCTCCAGATTATGATACCGGCGCCGAGCATCGCAAGTCCGGCACCTATGAGTGTGAACTCGGGAATGTCAGGCTCGTCGATTACACACTGACCCTCCCAGTACACGCCAGGAGTCTGAGGTTCAACATAGCCTGAGCTCGGATTGCCGCCGACAGGTACTACCTCTTGGCAGACACAATTAGGAATGGGCGGGCAATCCTGTGATGGTCCGAGAACGTTTCCGGCGGCGTCCATCGGGTACATGCATCCTCCTGCGCAGTCGACGCAAAATGAGGCAGCTGCCGATAGAGCCAACACTATAGATAATAGAAACATTAGCCCAACTATCTTCACACTTCACACCCCCCTATTTGAAAAACAGAAAAAAATGTGAGGAATTACTTCCTCTTCTTTCGCAGAACCATCGCACCTGCACCGAGCAGGACGAGAGCAGCACCGACTGTGGTGAACTCGGGTATGTAAGCGAGTCCAGCTTCCTCGTCGACATAAGCGCCAGCGCCAGTCATGCTGTTGACATGATACGCAAAGGTTCCGCCTTGAGCGTTATTTGTGGTCAGTGTTACCTCACCGCAACCATTTGCATCAGTTGGGGATGTCTTCACAGCAGCGTTGAAAATCGCTGCGGCATTGCCATCTTCTGCTGGGCTGCAAACCTCATCACCATTGAGATCTTGGCACTGTGCAGTGATGCTCAAAGCCAGGTTAGCGTATGGTGAGCCATCCGCCTTATACACGCAGACTGTCACGTCTTTTGAGTCAGTATAATCGAGGTGTATTAGCTGCGGAGTTATCACCATATCAACAGCCATGGCAGCGCTTGCAAGCAGCAGCACGAGCACAGCTGAGATTCCGATTGCTTTCTTCATTGTCTTTCCCTCCAATTATGTTAACATAATTTTCAATTGGGGTAGTCAGGTTCTTTATAAAAACCTTGCGGTTTTGTCACCACTGCGTAGTTGTCCCAAACTCCCCACGTCATAACTTTGGGTAGATTGTCACAACGTAATATATCACTGACACCCCCTATCTTTCACTAGGTGATGATTAATACCTATATAAATATTTCCCTTTTTCAGTAGTCATCCCTTTATAACAATAGTATTTCTTAAAATTTTCAGTAAATATATCTACCAGAACTGCCAGGCCCCAAAGCCGATGACATAAGCAGCCAAAAGCAGATTCGCCACGCCGTGAGCCAAGACGCAAGCGCCAAGGTCGCGCCGTTTATAGAGGAGGAGATTCAAGACGTAACCGGTGAGCAGCCCGGGCAGCCACCGCGGGTGAGAGAATCCGAAGAACAAGATAGTGACAACGAACGACATGAGGGTGTACCTGCCAATCGGCACCTTCTCCCAGTCGTGCATGATCAGCATCCTCATCAGGAAGCCGCGGGTGAAGAACTCCTCGATGACAGGGGCGAGGGCGATCGCGCCGATGAGCCTGACGATAACGTACCAGGTCGTCGGCGCAAGCTCATAGGTCCGGCCGATCAGCGGGTATGAGCCCTCAAGCCCCACCCAGAACAGGAAGATCAGCACGCCTGCGCCGACAGCCAGCCAGTCCCACCTGAACCTGAACCTGTAATCCTTCCTGTAATACACAATAAGCCCGAGGGAAACCAGGGTCTTCGCAGCGTAAGCCCACCTCGGATCGAGGCCCAGCCACGTCAGCAGAGGCCCGAGGAAGAGGTACACTGCAAACGGGATTATGTACTGCTTCATGCAAGGGCCTTGACTGAACCTTAACTATAATAACTTTTCCCAAACCAGTACTCGAGTATCGACAGCAGCTGCTTAGCAGAGGTCCTGCCCAGCCCTTTCGCGCACTGGTGCATTAGCCCCCTCAGCAGATGGTCTGCGTCCTCGGGAACGAACCTTGCACACACCTTGTCCTTGTAGGATATGACCAGGTCCTCAGAGTCGACGAAGACGCCGTAGGATATGTCTCCCGCGCTAACGAGGTTGAAGCCGCTCCTGACCCCCTCCCCGAGCTGGGGCAGGGGCCACTTGTAGGTGTAAAAGAAGCTCCATGGCTCCTGGTCGAAACCGCCGAAATGCTCAGTGCAGGTGCCTCCGCTCTGGCCAAGCGACCTTGCCCAGGAGATGAATTCCTTGGCTCCGTCGGCCAGGACGTCTGAGCTGATGCCGCACTGCTCGATGTACTTGAGGGTCGCAATAAAAAGCATTCCCTCGGTCGTGTGGTAAGCAGCCACGACCTTTTGGTCCTCATCTGTTACAGGCCTCATCCTGACCGGAAGGCCGAAAGGGTCCTTGGTCGGGTACGGCGCGATGTCGGTCTGGAAGATGCGCATGTCAGCGTGCATGTCGCCGGTAATCTCGCTGACGATCACTGAGCCGTCGCCCATCCTCCTCTCCCAGACGTAGCCCCTCTTGGGCAGGATCTCGTTGGACCTCATCTTGATGTACGCCCCGGTGACAGACACCTGCTCGATCGGGCCTGAGAATCCGAGCTTGCCATGGTCCCACATCTCCAATGGCCCGAGTATCATGGATGCGATGTCGCCTGAGAAGAGGAGCATGTCCTCGAGCTCGCACGGCACGCGCTCTTCCCCTGCCTGTCGTCTGACGGTCCAGCTGTACTCTTCCGGCCTGCTAACCATACCGTTCATGACCTGCTTGTAAAGATCCTTGAGCTCCTCGGGAAAACGGTCATAGTATCCCCTCCCCTTGAGGTCGCTGACGCTTTCCACTATGTCGCTTGTGTAGGTAGCGCCGACGATGTATTGCAGCCCGTCTGACCTACTCAACTCGTCGACTCTGCTGTCCAGCCCCGCACTTCTGATGATGTCCAGCGCTTCCGGATAGATGTTGTAGTGGAGTCTCAATAGCCAAGTTCTGCCAGAACTGGTTTTTCTATTTTTCCATAACCTTTTAATACAATGTCGTTAATCCTTAACCCATGGCAAGACCTTCTTTTGATGACGAGCCCCTGATAGGGGGGCAGGCTGTCATCGAAGGCGTCATGATGAAGGCGCCGGACCGCATCGCAACCGCAGTCAGGACGCCCAGCGGGAAGGTCACGGTCAAGACGCGCAGGTTCGTATCCCTAGCGGACCGCAACAAGCTGCTGAACATCCCCATCATCAGGGGTTTCATCAAGTTCCTCGAGGTCTTCATCATCGGCATGCAGGAGCTGACCTACTCAGCCAACGAGGCGGTCGAAGAGGAGGAAGAGCAGCTCTCCACCTGGGAGATCGTCGGCGTCATCCTGCTCTCGCTGCTGTTTGCGGTCGTCATCTTCATGGGAGTGCCCATCCTGCTCTCATCCCTCGTCGCGGACGAGGGCACCTTCCTCTTCCACCTCGCGGACGGCTTCTTCAGGGTGGTGATGTTCGTGATCTACCTGGCGGCCATCTCGCGCATGAAGGACGTCAAACGCCTCTTCCAGTACCACGGCGCAGAGCACAAGGTGGTCAACTGCCACGAAAAGAAACTCGAACTGACAGTCAAGAACGCAAAGAAGTGCTCGACGAGGCACCCGCGCTGCGGCACCAGCTTCATACTGATAATACTCATCATCTCCGTCCTGGTATTCACGTTCATAACGAGCGACTCGCTCGCGGTAAACTTCGGCCTGAGGCTGCTCCTGCTCCCCGTGGTCATGGGGGCCTCATACGAGGTGCTGCGCCTGTCAGCCAAGTTCTCCACCAATCCGGTTGTGAAGGCGCTGATCGCCCCGGGCCTCGCCCTCCAGGGCATCACCACGCGCGAGCCCGACGACAGGATGCTCGAGGTCTCGATCCAGAGCATGAAAGCGGTCCTATGAGCTTACCATTCCCTAATGCTCACAAATTATTTTATAAGCCGCTTCCAGATTATTGACGGGGAATAGTGGAAACTACAAAAGACGATCTAATCAGGATAATGCCGACACCTGACGCGCTTGCGCAGTTCAAGGCTAGCGGCATGTTGCAAGGCTTCGTGGCCAGGCACAACTGCAGGTGGGAGCACCAGGACTGGCTGCGGTTTCTGGATGATGTCAAGGCCAAGGGCTACCACTTCGACCCCGCGCAATTGGGCACGATGCTCGAGGCGGAAAAGCAGCGCCAGCTCTCATCCCGGCCCGTCCAGTACGTGGTGCCCCCGCAAGACATCAAGGTCAGGGAGCGGGAGCTGAAAAAACGGGAGATGCAGGTCCAGGACCAGGAGGTCCACATCAGGAGCAGGTCCAGCGAGCTCGCAGCCAAGGAGGCGAAGCTCGAGGAGCGGCGCGTGAAGCTCGACGACGAGAGCAAGTACATCAGGGTCCTCAAGGAGGAGCTCGCAGAGGAACGAAGGAGCCACTCAGGAAGGCTCGAGGCCATGAAGCACTACGAGCGCATAATCCGCGCCAAGGAGCGCCAGCTGCTCAGGTACGAGGCAGAGCTCGAGGCAAAGGCGCAGGCGCTAACCAACCAGAGGCACACCCTCCTGATCCACGAGCGGGAGCTGGCAAAGATCCGCGAAGCCCAGAGGCTCAGGGCAGAGCAGCTTGAGTCTGCCCAGGAGCGCCTCAGGGCCAAGGGGGTTGAAGTCGACGCAGGCATAGTCAAGATGCGCGACCTCGAGGCCGCGATGCACAACGAGGAGGCCACCTCCAAGGTGGCAGAGCAGGGCCTGGATCAGGAGCGCGAGGAAATCGACAGGCGCCTGAAAGCCCTAAAAGAGGAGCAGACCCTGTGGGACGAGAAGCTCAACCGGCTGCGCGAAGAGGAGCTGAGGCTCTCAGAGACCCTCGGCAAGCACAAGGAGCAGACCGAGAAGATCGCGGAGTTCAACAAGCATTTCATGATCAACCTCGAGGAGCGCGAGGAGGTGCTGGAGAGGAAGGAGATAGAGCTCGACGCCAAAGATTCCCAGCTGTTCCGGCGCGAGCAGGAAGTGGGCAGGAAGGAAAAGGAGCTCATCGCAAGGGAGCTCGAGCTAAAAGAGGTCAAGAAAAAAGAGGGCAGGATCCACAGGCTGCACGAGGAGGCAGAAAAGCTGCATTCCGAGGTCCGGGCCAAGCACGAGGAGCTGGACTCGCACAAGAACAAGGTGCAGGCGCAGATCGCCTCGCTCGAGCAGAAGCGCAACACCCTGCGGGACGAGCTCGGCACCCACGCCAAGAGGGAGGAGGAGCTCGGCGCAAAAGAAAAAAACCTCGCTGAGAAGGAATCGAGGCTTGAGGAGCACAAGAAACGCCTGCAAAGGAAGGAGCTGGAGCTGCAGGAGAAGGCCGCCCAGGTCTCCGAGCAGGCAAAAGTATTTAAACCACGCAGCCCAGCTGATACAAGATGAAACTACCGTCGTTCAAGTTCACCATACCAGAGGACGAGGAGTACTACAGGAACTTCCAGAAGGTCGCCATCACCATCGTGCTCCTGATAATCCTCGTGCTGCTGGGAGCGCTCATCATCAACGACGAAACCAACAACTTCCGCGAGGCCATCTACCGCTCGCTCTCGATCATCACTCACATTTCTCTCGACGACGTCACATCGAACGTCCCGCTGTTCTTCCTGTTCAGCATAATCGGCGCCGTCCTGAACATCTACATAATCTACACGATAATCAACATAATATACGAAGGCAAACTGAAGAAAGCCATGAGGGAGGTCCGAAAGATGGTCAAGGTCAGCGGTCTCAACGATCACTACATAATTTGCGGAGGTGGACGCGTCGGCGGCAACGTGGCAAAGGAGCTCGCGCGCCAGGGCCACGACGTCGTCGTCGTCGAAAGGAGCCCGGAAAAGGTGCAGAAGCTAAACGAGATGGGGATCACCACGCTCGAGCTGGACGCTTTGGAAAAGGAGTCCCTGATCGAGGCGGGCATAGAGCGCGCCAAGGCTCTCGTCACGTGCCTGGGCCACGACGGGGAGAACGTCCTGGAGATAATAGTCGCTAGGGAGCTCAACCCAAACGTCTACATCATCGCCAGGGCGAACTTCGAGCGGTTCAAGAAGAAGCTCCTGCAGGTGGGGGCGAACAAGGTCATCATGCCTGAGGTCATCGGCGGAATCGCGCTGGCCCAGGAGGCTGAGAGGGTCAACGCACCAGCACGATGATGTTCCCGCGCCCTTTCTTTATCTTCTTCACCCTTCCCTGAGACTCGAGCTCTGAGATGACCAGGCTGATCTTGGCTTCGGACATGGGGATGCTGGACCTTATCTCCTTTTGCGTCGCGCGCCTGTCGTTTTGCTTGAGGAACTCCAATATCTGCGCGCCTGTCGGGTCTGCCACTGGCTCCTCTGCCTGCTTCTTCTTGGGCGCCAGGTAGTACACGACGAGCAGGACCGCTCCGACCACAAGCACGCCGATGCCCGTGTAAAGGAGGACGCGCCAGGCGCCGCTGCTGATCCCACCCCCTTCAGGCAGCACCAGCGAGGCCGAAGACTCGTTCAGCATTGAGAAGTCCTCGGACAGGTCAGGCGCCATGACGAGGTCGACGACGAAGATGCCGTCGCCGTAGACCGTCACATCCTCCCTCGCAGACAGCGAGACCTCGTTGTTGTCTATGTAGGTGGCGACCAGCCCGTAAGTGCCGGGCTCGACGAGGAACGAGTAGGCGCCGTCCTTGGAGACCCAGTGCTGCTCGGGAGTCGAGTTGATGTCTATTATGACATCCTCGAGCGGGCTCAGGGTGAGGTCGTAGATGCGGCCGTAAATCGTCGCTGCGCCGGCCGCCGGAAGCATCACGACTAGCAGAATACCGACGATAAAAACACGCCATGCCTCCATGAGAGATGGTATCATCATCAAGTATAAAAATATTTCTTTTACAAAAAAGCCCAAATAAACCTCTTTTTATTGAAATAGCAACTATTCTACCCCTATAAAGTTTTAATGAGCCTATTTATGCTCTATAAAGTTTCTTAAGCTTTTTACAAGGACTAAAAAACGCTGAAAAAAAGTATCTTTATAAACAATATGAGCTATCTTAACCCCGTTGTGTGAAGACGTTAAAGCTTCCTGTTGTGAGGGGAGCATTATTTTCTTTTTTCTTTTCTCGATAATAACGCTTAAATAAGAGTGTGCATTCTAATACCCCATGAGGAGGGCCGCCACGATACTTGTGCTCCTGCTGCTGCTGCCGCTCGCAAAAGCACAGCTGCCGATAACTTTCGAGAGCCAGGAGCCCAACCTTTATGAGGAGCAGAGGCGGATCATCGAAAGCTATCCCCTCCCTGAGGGAGCCAAGCTGATGGCGCTCTCAGAAGACCACCTCGCAGACATCCTCTCTGTGCCCAAGCAGGAAAGGGACCTGTTCATGGACCTGCCGCTTTCGCGCTTCCGCGTGATGGCGCTTTTCTACAGCTCCCTCCCGCTCTTCAGCCAGCTCTCAGTGGAGAAGAGGGAGACGCTGGCGCGCATGACGCGCGCCGATATCCTGAGGCTCTCGCAGCTCCCCCTCTCAGACCTCGACTCTTACCTCTCCCGCGTCGCCATCGTCGCTGTGAAGGCCGTTCACCTGTACAAGCAGCGCGACCTGCCGGACTCCGACTTCCGAACAGGCAGGAAGGAGTACAGGACAGCGCTCTCGAGCTACGAGGCTGCAAAGGCGGGCCTGGAAAAGAACCTGCGCGCCTACCAGCGCAGCACCACAGACCTGGCAGCCTGCGACGGCGACTGCGAGGAATTCACGACGACCGTCAGGAACAACGCCAGGGCCATAGCCTCAGAGAGGATAGCAATGGAGCAGGCCTACCTGCAGATGGCGCAAGGGAGAGTGCAGATGAACGACGACCTCTCCTGGGAAGAGGCCGCCCTGATCGCTTCAGAGCTGCAGGCCCACGCTGACGAGCTGTCACACCTAGAAGTCGAAGGATGGGCAGGCAAACCGGACGACCTATTAAGCCTCGTCGACAGCGCGACGGCCTCCATCCACTTCTCGGTGAGGGTGGCGGTCGCAAAGAGCGCGCTGACCTCGCTCAAGGAGCTCGTCGACCGCATGAGGAACGCAGAGCGCAGGACCGACTGCGTCCTGGCATCGGTGGAGCAGGAGGGAGGCGATACCGGCATGTTGGACGTCTACCTCGACGACATGTCAGGGAGCGCCATGACAGCAGCGAGCATCCTGGCCCAGGCAGGGGAATCCCTCGGACAAGCAGGGGAATTCGATGTCAGGGACCCAATGGACAGGCTCAGAGGAGACATGATACTAGACGAAGCCCTCGACCAGCTTGAAGACGCCCGCCAGCACCTCGAACAGGCCCAGAGGCTGCTCATGAGGGTGGTCAGGGACATCCACCTGAAAGGCTTCGAGGTGAGCGTGTGCGTCTCATCTGACGAGTACCTCAAGCCCGACGAGGACTACCTCGACATCCGGTGCTCTGAAGGCGCGGTGCCTGTCACGATCAGCGCAGGCAACGTGAGATGCGTCGAGGTCACGACCGACGCTGAGGCAGCCTACCAGGCCGCGTCGGAAAAGGTCCAGACCAACCTGGAATACTTCGAGAAGAACAGGGAGTGCGGCCTGTTCCCCCCACTCATCGATGCTCCGGCGGTGCTGCGCTCATCCAAGACCCAGCTCTCCCCGTCCGAGCTGGAGAGCTCGATCAAGGCAATGACCAACAGGCCTGCTGACGAGGACCGCGCCATATCATCAGCCCTGCTCTCAGAGGTGGCGAGGGAGCTCATATCCATCAACGAGAAGTACGCGTTGGGGGCTGGATACTGGAGCGAATACAGCGCCTGCCCATAAGCTTAATATAGTTGTTCGGCTTAGCCCCAGCCTCATGTGGAACCGTCTGAAGGGATGGCAGAAGGGGGCAGTTCTGGGCGCGCTATGCGGGCTGAGCATGCTCATCCGGCTGTACATCTTCATGGTGCCGGTGGTCGCGCTCTACATTGTGGCCAATCTCTGGTCGCCAAGCCTCCTGGCCGCGCTCAACGCTGACTCTCTCAAGTACTTCCTGCCCATCAACATCGCCTTCTACGCCCTACTCGGCACGTGGTTCGGCTGGATACTCGACCGCAAGGGAAAGAAGGCCATGCGGACAGCGCTGTGGACAGCGACCATAATAACCGGGATCGTTCTCCTAGCCTTCGCATTCTACAACTACTACAACGCGTGACTTTTCGCAAATTATATATAGGAATAAGAGTAGAGCTAGGCCATGCGAAAAGCACAAGGACAGCCTCTTCTCCTCGCACTCCTTGCCATCCTCGCGGTCCTTCTGCTCGTGTTCGGATACCAAGGCATCCAGAACCTGGGGGAGCAGACCGCCACGGCAGAGACCATCACATTTGAAAACACGGTAAAGGACTCCGTAAAAGAGGTCATACGCGACTACGGCAAGATCACGGTAAAAACATTCCACCTGCCTGATGGCTTTGACGAGGCCTGCTTCGTGGACCTCAACTACGCTGAGGAGGTGGCCTCCAACCCCACACTCAACCCCATAATCAGGAACAGCATTGAAGACGGCACGCTTTACAACGCGTTCCTGGTGGGGGATAAGGTGAAGGCCTTCGAAGCCGGTTCGATTTCCATATCGCAGTACCCGCACTTCATATGCTTTCCTGGGGGAAACGGGCCGATAGACATCAAGTTCGAGGGCGTGGGCGGCTCCGGCAAGATTGTCAAGGAATTCAGGGCTGAGATATCGATCCCGCCTGAGGAGGAGATGACGCTTGAGTCAGCGGACGGTATAGTGGAGCTCGAAGTGCCGCGAACGGTGAGGGCGACCAACCCGTCAGGCCCGATACAGAGCATCGCAGTCGAGCCCGAGAGCTTCCCGACAGCGACCTCGGACTTCTTCTTCCTCTCCGGCTACTACGACTTCTCGCCTGAGGGCACGACGTTTGTCCCTCCGCTGAAGATATCCATGCACTACAGCCCGGCAAGCCTGCCTTCAGGGCTCGACGAGACCGAGCTTGCGATCATACACTTCGACGGCGACTCGTGGACGGCGCTGCCGAGCACTGTCGACACAGAGAACAAGATAGTTTACGCCTACATCACCGGCTTCTCAGGCTTCGCGCTGGGCGTGCCTACAGAGGGGAACCAGGAGGAATTGTCCAACCTCTCATACAACGCCGAACAGGAGGAGAGGGAATTCAACTGGCAGCTGCTCATAGCGACTCCGGTACTGGTGCTGCTGGCAATCATAATAATAACGCTCTCGAAGAGGAAGAAAAATGATAGTGGTCAACTTTAAGACGTACGCATCCACGATTGGGGAAAAGGGCCTCGCGCTGGCCAAGATGCATGAGCGCGTAGCAAAGGACACCGGGGCGCCGATAGCCGTCGCGGTTCAGACGCCTGACATCTTCAGGATTGCCCAGGCCGTCGAGATACCTGTGTACGCGCAGCACATCGACAGCATCGGCATGGGCAAGAACACAGGCAGGATAACCGCGACCTGCGTAGCGGAGGCAGGCGCTTACGGCACGCTGCTCAACCATTCCGAGAGGCCCATGCGCCTGGACTTCCTGGAGCTTGCGATAGACATGGCAAAGCAGGCAGGCCTCAAGACCATAGTCTGCTCCAACAACGTGCAGGTGAGCCAGGCCGTCGCGTCCCTCGAGGCAGACCACATCGCAATTGAGCCTCCAGAGCTAATCGGCGGAGACATCTCAGTCTCGACCGCGCAGCCCGACATAGTCAGGGGGGCTGTGGCCGCGGTCCACAAGGTAGCAGACATCCCAGTGCTGTGCGGCGCGGGGGTGAAGAATTCCGTTGACATAAGAAAGGCCTTGGAGCTGGGCGCCAAGGGAGTGCTTCTGGCCTCAGGCGTAACAGAGGTCAAGGATCCGGAGGCTGCGCTCCGGGAGATGGTGAACGGGCTTCATATGACCTCCAAGTAGACCTTCTGGACGTTTCCGTATGTCGTCGTTCCTTCTACTGGGTCGTTGTACGTGACTCTCACGTCGAAGATGTAGAGTCCGAACTTGGTTGAGGGCCCCGAGGGTATCAATGTCTTTTGGGTTATGAACGCGAGAGGGATCTTTTGGTACTTGTTGTTCTCCACGAAGACCTCCTGGGTGTGGGTCACCCACCAGTTGTCCTGCGGCAGGGGTGTTATGTCCTGCTTTTCGTCGTCGAATGCCGCAGATGCTTCGATGGTTATGGTGAAGTCCTCCTCATGGCCCAGGCGGTTGTTGATGCCGAGGCCAATTATGCCGGTCTTTCCCAACCGGACCGTCTTCCTGTTGAGAGGGATGGCGACAGGCAGCCCCTCGTCCAGCAGCGCCTCTATCTGTAGCTGGGTCTCCCTGTCGAGGTCCTGCTTCATGGTGTTGGCCTGGCCCAGAAGGTTGTACGCGAAAGTGAGTCCCATGCCGAACACCACTACCGCTATTATGAGCACCACTACGAAGTTCACGCTGAGCTGGATGGCCTTCTTGTTCATGTTCACGCAACCGGTTTGATGAATGACACCTTCTCCTTGAACGGGACGTCCTTGAAGTCCCTGTAAGTGACGTCCTCATAGATGTAGTCGCCGTTGATGTCCTTTTCGTTCGTCCTCTCGCTGAGCACGTACTGGTAGTACACGCGAAGCGTCGTTGCCAGCTCCTCTTGGTAAGTCACAATGCTCAGGGTTATGGGTATGTCGACGCTCATGGTGTCGCTGATGAAATAAAGGGGCTCGTTGGGCGAGATCTCTCCGATCTCCTTGTCCCCAGAAAGTAAGGAGAGCCTGGTGATGATCACCGGGGGGACCAGGTTGTCCGCTTCGATGCTCTCCATGATTATCTGCTGGGTGAAGTTGGCCTTGTTGATGTTGAACGGCTGCTCAATGTATGATTTCAGTATGAGGATGAACTGCCCGAAAGATTTGGTGTTGGAGATGGTCTGGCTCTCCACCACCCCCTCCTTTTCCATAACAACGCAGTTGTTCTTGTAGCACCCGTAGGCCAGGAAGTCTGTGACTTCAGCACCGCACGTCCCGCAGTCCGACGGGCAGTTGCACTTGCTCTCGCCGGTCTCACACTGGTAGTTGCCGCAGCAGCCGTTCGAGTAGGTATGGTCGCAAATCATCGTGCCCTCGATGCAGAAGTCGGTAGAGCACGGGTTGCCGTCGTCGCACTGGTCCGGCTCGCACTCGTAGTCCCTCCCAGGGTCGACCAGGATGAACTGTGAGCGCACCTTTTTTAGGTATTCGTTCTGCTCGACCAGCGGCTCGTCCCTGATGAAGGTGTCCTCGTAGAAGACCTTGAACGCAAGGTCGATCTCGAGCTCAGGGGTCTCTGAGAAGTCGTAGGTTATTGGTATATCGACGCTCACCTTGTCGCCGACGTTCCACATCGGGCGGTTCACGTCTTTTTCTGCGAACACGATCTCCTTTCTGTCAATAGTCCCGATGATCTGGATCTTGGATATGGTCGGCTTTTCGACGTTGGCGTCCACGCTGAGCAGCTCGAACGTCGCGGTGATAGGGGTGGTCCTGACGTTGAGCGGCTCCCTGTAGTTCAGGGTGAAGATGGCATTGAACCTGCCGAAGTCCTTGGTCTCTGTTATGGTCTTTTCAGAGCTCTGTTTGGTGTCGATGAGGCATTCGTCATCGATGCACTGGTAGCTTAGGTACGTGAACTCGGTCCCGGGCGGGGCCTCGCACCTGCCGCAGTCTGCGCTGCATGAGCACATGCTCTCGCTCTCCTCGCACTTGTTGTTTCCGCAGCAGTCGTCGTCCCACGCCTTGATGCATTTGTTGTCTATGCACCGCGCAGTGTAGCAAGCGCCTTGGGAACAGTCTGCCTTGGTCTCGCACTCGATGTTCTTTTTGGAGCATCCGGAAGCGACGAGGAGTAGGAGAATCAGCAACAATCCAAAGACTGCAACATAGCGTCTCATCGTGGATAAATCAGAAGAAGAAGAGAATAAAAATGTTTCTATTTTATGACCTCGTACTCCTTGAGGATCAGCATCATGAAAAGCACCAGCACGATTGCGCCAGCGATCATCACCGCCAGTCCCCTGAGCAGGCTCTGCATGGCTCCGGAAACCATCGCCCACAGGCCGTACGCCATGATGCCGAAACCCAGCCACAGGAACTTGTCGAGCACGAGTTTCATAACCTCGAATTCTTCGGTTTGGGTTAGTCTTTTCTTCATTTCAACCACCTCATGCTGACACGATGATATAGAACTGCAGCTGCTTAATGTCGGAACCGCTGTCGTCCTGCAATGTGTATGATGCTTTGTACGTTCCGCTCGCTGCGCCGGTAGTCGTGACCTTCAATGGGAACACATCGATGCTTGATGGTCCGACAAGCATGTCTTGGAAGAATTCAATAGTGATGGTCGTGACCCCATTACCTGAAGTGTCAACAACAGGGTCAGTTCCTGTCGGCACAAGTTGGAAGTTGACTCCCCCAGTAGTGTCATCAGTGTTCTTGATAGCCAAGTACAAAAAGCGTTCATCGCTCGGCTTCATGTTGATCTCATACGCGTTCAGCATTGCGTCATCGACATTGTCCTTCATCCGCTCAATCATCTGCTGTTTCATCTCGTCGGTAACCTGGCCGAACTGCTCGGTGACACCACCAAACGAGCTCCTCATGAAGCCCAGACCGAGACCCAGCATGGTGATGGCGAGGATTAGCACGACTATCGCGTTAATAGAAAGACTTAGACTACCTCTCTTCCCCATGCAATTCACCTCTTTTATACGATTAATAACCTTAAGTTACCTATTCACATGACTCTCCTACTTTATAAACTTTTCTAAAAATCAGGCTCGACAACTCGAGAACAACAGAAAAACAATTTCCGGACACTGTCACAAGATAAACCACAATCTTTTTAAACCGCGTATTATTTCCACGCGTCCATGGCAAGATTGAGAAAAGGCGTCTCATACAGGAGAATCGAGAGGCCTTACACGCGCAAGAGCAAGTTCAAGAAGAAGTCCTTCATCAGGGCCACTCCCAACTCCAAGGTGGTCAGGTACGACATGGGCGACCCGAAGAAGGACTTCGACACGACAGTAGTGCTCAGGGCGCTCGCCGCTGTGCAGCTTAGGCACAACGCGATCGAGGCGGCGAGGCAGAGCAGCAACAGGCTGCTGGAAAAGAACCTTGGCAAGGTCGGATACCACTACAAGCTCAGGATATACCCCCACCACGTGCTGCGGGAAAACCCGCTGGCGTCAGGCGCGGGCGCGGACCGAATGAGCACAGGCATGAAGATGTCATTCGGCAAGCCGATAGGAATCGCAGCGCAGGTCAAGAAGAACCAGATCATCGCGCAGATCCGCGTGGACAAGCAGCACCTAAAAATCGCCAAGACAGCTCTCGAGCGCGCATCGCACAAGTTCCCCTGCGGATGCTCGATCGAGGTCCAGAAAGCCTCATAATTCTTCAGCATCGCAAGTCGACCCTTTCGGAAGCTTCTTTACAAAGAGGTCGAGCGCTCCCCTGCTGACGACGTCTGACTTCGAGACGTAGCAGGCCACCGGCTTGCCAAGCTCTAACGTTTTCTTGTAAAGCTTGAGCTGCTGGTCGAGCGGGTAGGGCTCGGTCGGGTCGAAGACGTAGATCACCTTCTCAGCCACCAGCTTGATAGCGAGGTGGGCTATCTTTTCGATCGCGTTCATCCTGTCGAACCGGTTCAGGGTCCCGGGAGTGTCGACGTACTGGACGCGGTGGTGGCCCTCCTTCCTGTAGCCCACGTTCAGCCCCTTGGTGGTGAAGGCGTAGGGCTTGATGTCGGGCGTCGAGCCAGTGAGCTTGGAGAGCAGTGTTGTCTTGCCCACGTTTGGGAAGCCCGCTATCGCCACGGTCTTGAGCCCGGTCTTTATGGTGGGGTACCGCTTCATGACCTTACGCGCCTCCTCTAACACCTCCAGGTCCTTCTTGATTCCGCCGAGCAGGGATGACAGCCGGCCCGAGAACTCCCGCCGGAACTTGTTAACGCGGGCGACCTCGACGCAGCTGACGATCCTCCTCTCGGTGAGGTGCGCGAGCTCCTTGATCTTGTCAGACGTCCACCTCACGTGGGACAGCGCCACCTTGACCTTGTCGTACTCCAGGGTGAGCCGTACGAGCTGGTTGTAGAACTGGGGCAGGTCGTCAAGCCTCGGGAAGCGCTCGACGATGCCGGCCAGGTTGCTCGAGGCGACCTTGCCCATGACCTTGACCCGGTCCGTCTCGATCCTCCGCGACTTGGTCAGCCGAGAGCCCTGCAGCTTGGCAGCCCGCATCTCCGACGCCTTCTTCCTCCCGGCGACGAAGGCCATGTCCAGGTAGCCCTTCGCGCTCTCTATCTTTGACAGGTCCTGGAAGTTCATGACCTTGCGAGAACCTCACTGACTATATATAGTTTTACTTCAGGAGACGGTGGTCTGCGCTTATGTCCTTCCTGATAAGCCGCTCAATCTCAGGGACCAGGTCATGGGCGCGCATTACCGCTTCCTTAATCACCTTTTCCCTATGCTCGATCTGGCTCACTTCCCTAACGTCCCTCATGACATACATGCTGTCCTTTGCGTGCGTCAGGATACGGTAGTATTCCCCGAGCCTTTCGTGCAGATCGCTGGTTATCTTGAACTCCCTGTTCAGGTCAGTCAAGTGTTCTGTCAACACCTTGACGCGCTCCATCGGATCGGATTCCTTGTCAAGGGCTTTGCTCAATGCTTTGTGGAATTCGCTCATGAACGGCCTGTGGGTGCGCAAACTTAAATATTTTTTGATGCGAGCCGCAGGCACAAAGTTTTTAAATGGGGCTGAAGTTCTCCGTAGGTGTATCGGAGGTATCAATATGGCAGAATTCAAGCTCGTGCTATCAGACCCAAAAACCGGCAAGAGCTTCCAAAAGGAAGTGAAGGACGATGCGGCCAAGCCGTTCCTTGGCAAAAGCATAGGTGACACAGTCAAGGGCGAAGCAATAGACCTCACCGGCTACGAGTTCAAGATAACCGGGGGGAGCGACAAGTCAGGCTTCCCGATGCGAAGGGACGTAACTGGAACCGGACGCAAGCGCATACTGTCCGTTAAGACCGCAGGCCTGAAGATCCAGGACGCAGGCATCAGGAAGAGGAAGACGATGGCCGGCAACACAGTGCACGCCAAGATCGCGCAGATCAACCTGGCGATCACCAAGCACGGAAAGGCGCAGCTGGGAGAGCCCGCCGGGGACAAGGCAAAACCCACAGAAGAGAAACCTGCTGAGGAGAAGTCTAAATGAGCAAGCAGCCCGAGGTGAACATAGGACTCGTCGGTCACGTCGACCACGGGAAGACCACCCTTACAGAGAGGCTTTCAGGCAAGTGGACAGACACACATTCTGAAGAGCTCAAGCGGGGTATCACCATAAGGCTGGGCTACGCGGACGCGACCATCAGGGCGTGCAAGAAGTGCAAGGCTCCTGAGAAGTGGACCACGCACAAGAAGTGCATGATCTGCATGGGAGACACAGAAGAGGTCAGGACCGTCAGCTTCGTCGACGCCCCCGGCCACGAGAGCCTGATGGCCACGATGCTCTCAGGCTCAACCATAATGGACGGGGCCTTGCTTCTCATAGCGGCGAACGAGAAATGCCCGCAGCCCCAGACACGCGAGCACCTCATGGCGCTGGGCATAGCCGGCATCAAGAACGTCATCGTCGTGCAGAACAAGATCGATCTGGTCACCAAGGAGGAGGCCGTCAAGAACTTCGACCAGATCAAGGAGTTCCTCAAGGGGACTGAGTTCGCCGACGCGCCCATAATCCCGATATCCGCCCAGCAGGGAGTGAACATCGACCTGCTCATCGACGCCATACAAAAATACATACCCACTCCCAAGAGGGACTCGAAGGCAAACCCTATCATGCTCGTCGCAAGGTCCTTCGACATCAACAAGCCAGGCACCAAGATCAAGGAGCTCAAAGGAGGTGTCCTGGGCGGGGCCCTCATCGCAGGCAAGCTCAAGAAGGGAGACGAGATTGAGCTGCGGCCCGGCAGGGTTTACCAGGAGGCCAACCAGCTGGCCCACAAGCCCATCCAGACCAAGATAGTAAGCATCATCTCTGGCGGGAACCCGCTCACCCAAGCAGGGCCGGGCGGGAGCATAGGCGTGCTCACCCAGCTGGACCCTTCCATCGTGAAGAGCGACCAGCTGACCGGCAACGTCGTGGGACATGTCGAAACCCTGCCCCCTGTATGGTCGGACTTCAAGCTCAAGGCCGAGCTGCTGGAGCGGGTCGTCGGAGCTGTGGAGGACACGGACGTCGAGCCCATCAAGCTCGGGGAGCCGCTGATGCTCAACGTCAACTCAGCGTCAACTGTGGGCATAGTCGACAACCTGGAAAAGGACGCGTTCCACTGCAACCTAAAATTGCCGGTGTGCGCGGAGAAGGGGGCGCGCGTCACCATCTCAAGGAGGGTGGGCACGAGGTTCAGGCTGATCGGCTTTGGAATCATCAAGTGATGTCCCATGTGGAAAGTTGGTCCCAGGCCCGGATACTTCGGAAAAAAGCGGGACTCCAAGCATGAGGAGTTCGACAGGACATACGGCGCAGGCAACTGGAAGCTGGCCCACATCTGGGCAGGTAAGCCAATTGATTGGCTGGTCGCATGTGCCATCTACGAAGACGCCTACTATGAGTTCTTCAAATCCGACCCTGGCGTGCTGGACGACCTAATAAACCGAGCATCGGACGTCTACGACAACAACGTCAGCAACGTGGCATCCGGACTTGACTACACGATACAGGAAAACGATTCCACTCACCTGCAGGACATAGCCATAAGACGTTCTGTCATCAGGCTTGGGAAGACCTTCTCGGGCGATCACCTGGTTGAGATAAGGAGCAAGAATTCTGAGGGTGGACACCTGAGCCCCGGCAACGTGCCCTTCCACATGCCTGAACACATCGAAAGGCCGCTGCTTGAAGGCTGGTGGAAACCGCACTCCATCGAGGACTTCTACCAGAGCAACAAGCACCTGCTGCTCAAGGGGTAAACTTAATATATCAGTGCCCGTATGGTAGTGGGCATGGGAAGCTTCGAGACTGACGTCACATGCATTCGCTGCAAGGCCAAGGTGAAGGTCAAGGACCTGCGCTACTCCAAGAACGGCACGGACATGATCTGCCCGCAGTGCTACGCAAAGGAGAACTCCGCGCTCTTCACAGGGGAGAAGTCCAAGCCGGAGCCAAAGGAGGAGCCGAAAGACAAGTCGAACTCCACGCGGTACCTGTGCCAGCGATGCAAGTTCAAGTTCTGGCACAAGGAGGATTCTCAGGTAGTGCTGCGCTGCCCCTACTGCGGGCAGGACGACAAGGTGGTAAAGGCTGACGAGGCCGAGAAGACCACCGAGCAGCTGCTCAAAGAGGCCGACGAGTTCTAGATGTTCTTTTCCACCCAGCTCACCGCGAACGGGTTGCCTGATTTCTCGTAGAAGCCTTTCAGGGTCTCCTTGTCCCTTATCGCAAGCTCGCACACGGTCCTTATCACCTGGTCGCGGACTTCATCGTCCTTGACCCCGTATTCTATCTTCCTCATGAGGTTCTTGCAGCGCTGGACGTCGAGCCACGAGAGCTTTTCGACATGCTCCTCGAGGGCTGAGCCTACCCTACCGTACCTGCCCATCTCGCGGTCCTCAAGGGTCGCGGGTTTCGCCGGGTCGCGCTTGAAGGTCGCAGAGTAGTCGACCACGAACTTGACGAAGCTCTCAACCCCCTTGGCAGTCATGCCCCCAAGGTAGCTTCCGGCCCTCTCTGCGTCCACTTTCCCGTCCTCGTCTGCTGAGTGCGCGAGGAAGTCATCCTTGATTGCCGCGTACTTTTCCTTGCTGATTTCCACACCTTCCCTGATGACGGCGCGTGCCTTCCTGCTCTTGCGCTCTGCGGTGCCTGCGACTCCGTATGCGGCTATCTCGGCGCCGGTCTTGACTCCTGCTTTCGCAGCGCTTGCCAGGGCCTTCTTGGTCAGCTCGCCGAGGCCGATCATCGCCTGAGTTCCCTTCTCAATGAGCTCTTCGTCGAGCTTGCCCTCGTCGGACTTCTTCTCGAGCTCGCTTAGGTATGCTCTGGCCTTTTCCAAGCCCTCATCCAGCTTGGCCTTGCCTTTTTTCAGCAAATCGTCTATGGTCATGATTTTCACCCTGTTCTGGTCTTGTATTGTGAATTGAGAGCTTTTTGGCAGGCGTTGATCTCTTTTCTGAACCCGGTCCTGTCCTGCCACGGCTCGATTGCACATAGCGAGGAGATTATGCCCGCAAGCACCGCTGCGCCAATCATTATGGCCGGTCTCCTCGAGGGGATGGCGCCGATGAACGCGCCAAATGCGGCCTTGAAACCGACTTCGACTGGGTGGCAGCCTTGGAAGAACCTCCTGTAGATCCCGCCATACCATTTGGATTCCCTCTCATTTTCCTTAATGGCATACGCTCTGAAACCGTCAGTGAACCGCCTCTCGACTATCTCTGCCATGTCAGACCAGTAGTTTTCGTCCTTTTGCCCCTCCTTTATGTAGATCCCATGGAGGTTGTCCAGGTACTGCTCTGTGAGGCCGTCGTAATCCGGGTCCCTGCCGGCGCCCCTGGAGATTATCCTCTCTTCGTCGAGATTCTCGAATAGGTCGGCTGTTATGAAGTCGAGCGTGAACCTGTCTGTTATTCGGGCTTTCTGGACGGCCTTGCCCATCTTTTCCTCGACCTTCTTCTTTATCTTGCCCGACGCCTCACCCATCTCGACCGAGAGGTAGTCTGAAATGTCCTCTGCGGAGAAGTTGAGGTCCCTGATAGCGGCTGCGAGGCGACTCTTGTCACCCTTGCGGCGCAGCCTTGCATAATGGATATCCGCTGATATCATCGCGGTAAGGTTTTCATAGCTTGGGTCGACGTGGAGTCGCCTGAGGACGTCCTTCCTGTCCAGGTGCTTGATGAGCGACCCTATCTCAATACAATTGACCTTTCCCATCTGGGAAGCAACGCCCTTGAGGTCGTCGAGGTTGATATCCTCTCCAACACCTATTATATACAAGCTGTTTTCCATTTTTCTTCCTCCTCCGCGATTCTGAGGTTATATTAAAAGGTAGTCACAATCGATATATATGGGTTGGCAGGCGCATTTGAGGTATTTACGGGAAGAAAATGGTTTTTTTCCATTAAACCAAGATTTTATAAACAAATTAACTATCGTTAACTCCCATGTCAGTGCAAGCTCCGAACAGGGAACTGTATGACAGGGCCAATGCTGAGGACCTGCAGTTCGACGCAGGCGAAGGGCTAACCGAAAAAGTGGTCAGGGAGATATCCAAGCAGAAGAGCGAGCCGGCATGGATGCTTGAGCTCAGGCTAAAAGCCCTAAGCCACTTCCAGGCCACTGAGGTGCCCAAGTGGGGGCCTGACCTCTCGAAGCTCGATCTGGCGAAAATCAGGTATTTCATGCGGCCCAACGCGCAAGGCAACGCGACCAGGTGGGAGGACGTCCCGCCGGACATCAAGCAGACCTTCGACAGGCTTGGGATACCCAAGGCAGAACAGGAGGAGCTCTCAGGCGTCGGGGCCCAGTACGAATCCGACGTGATTTACCACTCGATCCTGAAAGAACTGAAGGACAAGGGGGTCATCTTCCTCGATATGGATGTCGCGCTGAAGGAACATGAGAGCCTGGTGAGGGAGCACTTCATGAAGAAGGCTGTCCCGGTCACGCTGCACAAGTTCACCATGCTCCACGCTGCTGTCTGGAGCGGAGGCACCTTCATCTACGTGCCGAAGGGAGTGAAGGTCGGAAAGCCGCTTCAGTCCTACTTCCGCATGAACGCCAAACGTGCCGGCCAGTTCGAGCACACCCTGATAATCGTGGACGAGGGCGCGGAGGTACACTACATAGAGGGGTGCTCTGCGCCGCTCTACGACGCGAGCTCGCTTCACGCGGGCTGCGTCGAAATCATAGTCAAGAAGGGGGCACGCGCCCGTTACTCCAGCGTCGAGAACTGGAGCCGCAACACCTACAACCTGAACACCAAGCGCGCTGTCGTCGACGAAGACGGCATCATCGAGTGGGTCTCCGGCAACCTGGGATCAGGCACCACCATGCTTTACCCAACATCCATCCTCAAAGGGGACAGGTCCGCGTCCTCTTCGCTGGGCATAGCTTACGCGGGGCCAGGCCAGCACCAAGACGTGGGCGCCAAGTCCGTACACGTCGGGAAGGACACCTCCTCCACCATCCAGTCCAAGTCGATATCCTCAGGGGGCGGGATTGCCGGCTACAGGGGGCTGGTCCATATCACCAGGAGCGCAGACAACGCCAACGTTTCGGTCAACTGCGACGCCCTCATGATGGACAACCTCTCGCAGTCCGTCACCTACCCCGGCATCATAGCCGACAACCCGACATGCACGATAGCGCATGAGGCCACGACCGGAAAGATTAGCCAGGAAAAGATTTTCTACCTGCAGTCGCGCGGGATGACCGAGGAGGAGGCGACCAAGATGATAGTGCTCGGCTTCATCGAGCCCATAGTCAAGCAGCTCCCCCTAGAATACGCCGTCGAGCTGAACAAGCTCATCGAACTGGAGATCGAGGGGAGCCTAGGATGAACTACTCCCTCGGGATACAGAGCCTGAAGGACAATGTGAAGCTGCCCGAGGTAGCAGGCTCGTTCGACCACCCCGCGATCGACAACGAGGTCTTCTTCCCCCTCGACGACCCAAGGCTGGGCACTCTGATACCGAGCGACGATGCGATCTCGAAATTCCACTACGAACAGAGGAACACAGGGGTCCTGGTCCGCCTCGCGCGGGACGGGTTCTACGAGCTGCCCTTCTCAGGCGACACGGATGCTGTGGAGTCGGTGCTCGTCGACGTCGCCCCCGGCATCAGCGCAACCCTCCTGCTCAGGAGCGGGGGCAGGGCATTCCACTCCCAGTACCTGGAGATATTCGTCGGCAGGGGCGCAAGGCTTCATGTCGGAGTCCTCCACTCAGGAGAGCATTCGCTCTTCATAAGCAAGCGCGCGGCGAGGCTCGAAGAGGACGCGAAGATCACCTGGGCCCACGTCGACACAGGCTCGGGCACATCCATAAGCGAGGAGACGACCTACCTATCGGGCGAGGGCTCAAGCGCGCGTAGCCTGCTGCTCGGAGTAAAGGAGGGCGCATCCAAGCTCGAGAACCACGTCAGGATGTACAACCAGGCCAGGCGGACGAATTCAGGCATCACAGGCAGGTACGTGCTCGGCGGGTCGGCCCAAGGGATATTCAGGGGCCTCATAAACATAGGGCAGGACGCATTCGGCTCAGAAGGCTTCCAAAGGCACGAGAGCCTGATACTGTCCGACGGCGCGAGAGTCAAGGCAGTGCCCGACCTGGAGATACACAACGATGAGGTGAAGTGCAGCCACGCAGTGGCCATCTCAAGGCCCAGCAGGGAGCAGCTGTTCTACATCGAGAGCAGGGGCATTGCAGGCGACGAGGCGGTCAGCCTGATCAGGAAAGGCGCGGCAACGGACCTGCTGTCCAAGATCGGAAACTTGGAGCTCGAAAAGATACTGGGAGGTGGCCTGGGATGGACTTGAGGAGCGACTTTCCCATATTCCAGAACGTGAAAGGCCTGGTTTACCTGGACTCCGCCTCGACGTCCCAAAAGCCGGCCCAGGTCATAGAGGCTGTCTCACGCGTCTACAGGGAATCGTACGCAAACGTCCACCGAGCGGCGTACCCGCTCTCCCAGAAGGCCACTGGGCTGTACGAGGACGCCAGGAAAACCGTGGCCCGGTTCATCAACGCGCGGCCCGAGGACCTGGTCTTCACCAAGGGCGCGACTGAGAGCATAAACCTCGCAGCGAGCTCCTTCCCCTTCTCGAAAGGCGATGAGGTGGTGAGCACGATGCTCGAGCACCATTCCAACCTGATCCCATGGCAGCAGGCGGCGAAGGCCAAGGGGCTGAGGCTGAAGGTCGTCGACATCGACTCCGAAGGCAACCTCAAGGACCCGTCCCGATACATAACCCCAAAGACCCGGCTGGTCGCGGTAAGCGGGATGTCAAACGTGCTAGGCGTCAGGCCAGACATAAAGAGCATAGCCAGGACGGCGCACGAAAGCGGCGCGGCGGTGCTCGTGGACGGCGCTCAGCTGGTGGCACACAGGCCCGTCGACGTCAAGGCGCTTGGCATAGACATGCTCGCGTTCTCAGCCCACAAGATGCTCGGGCCAACAGGGATAGGCGCGCTCTGGGCCAGGCCCGAGGTGTGGGAGTCAATGGCCCCTTACCAGACGGGAGGCGGGATGGTCGGGGACGTGACCTCATACGGCGCCGCATGGGGGCCCATGCCTGTCAGGTTCGAGGCAGGCACTCCCAACATAGCCGGCGCTGCGGGCTTTGCGGAGGCTGTGAGATACCTATCAAGAATCAGCATGGCCCTGGTGGGACGCATTGAGGACGAGCTTGCCAGGTACGCAAGGGACGGGCTAAGCGGTCTCGACGGTGTGACCCTTCTGGGGCCGAAGCAGGCCAACGGCATCATCTCGTTCGATGTCGAGGGCGCTTCGTACCACGACGTGGCGACGCTGCTCGCTCAGAGGAACATCAGCATCAGGTCAGGCCATCACTGTGCGGCTCCGCTCGTGGCCAAGCTGGGGCTCAGCGGCACCAACCGCGTTTCATTGTACCTTTACAACAACAAGGCCGACGTCGACGCGCTGATAGGCGGCCTGGCCGACGCTATCAAGATCCTAAGGTGATAAGAATGGGTTTGGAGCTGAAGATAAAGGATTTGAGAGTTGCCGTGAAAGGCAAGGAGATACTAAAAGGCATCAATCTGGTGATAAAGCAGGGAGAGTTCCACGCCCTGATGGGGCCGAACGGCTCTGGCAAGAGCACCCTTAGCTACGCCATAATGGGCCACCCGGACTACGAGGTCACAGGCGGCTCCATCACGTACGGCGGAAAGGACGTTCTCGGCATGAGCCCCGACGAGAGGGCGAGGCTCGGCATGTTCCTGTCTTTCCAGCATCCCGAAGACGTGCCCGGCGTTCCAATAGAGCGCTTCCTGCGCACGTCGGCAGAGTCCCACGGCTACAAGGGCTCGGCGGTCCAGTTCCACCGCGAGCTTCAGGAGAAGGCCCAGCAGCTCGAGGTGGCAGACGGCTTCCTCAAGCGCTCGCTGAACGTCAACTTCTCAGGCGGCGAGCGGAAGAAATCTGAGATGCTGCAGATGAGCGTGCTCGAGCCCAAGCTCGCCATCCTCGACGAGACGGACTCAGGCCTTGATGTCGACGCGCTGAGGATCGTCACCTGCGAGGTCAAGAGGGCCAAGCATGAGCGCCCTGACATGTCGGTCCTGGTGATCACCCACTACCAGCGCATCCTCAACTACCTCAGGCCGGACCACGTCCACGTGATGTACGACGGGAGGATCGTCGAATCAGGAGGGCTCCAGCTCCTGGAAGAGATCGAGAGGGACGGCTACAGGCGCTTCAACGGTAGAAATGCAGTAGCTGGTCGAGGCTCCTGATCCTCATTTTGGGCTTCTGTGTGAGGGCCACCTCTCCCCTGTCTATGTTTATAGAGTCTATTCCCTCACACTTGGCCATGATGATATCCTCGTCAGCGTTGCCGACGTAGGGCGTGTCGCGCGTGCCAAGTCTTTCCATGCAGACCTGCAGGCCGTGGGGGTTGGGCTTGCTTATGGATCCCTCTTCAGCTCTCGTCAGCACCAGCTCGTCAACCAGTTCGCGGCCCACCAGGGCCAGCTCGAGCTCCGCGATGTCGCGCCGCGCGCTGGTAACCACTCCTATGGGGATTCCCATCCCTTTGAGCTCCCTAAGAGAGCCGACATCCGAGTACGCTTGGATGTAGCGGGACCTCAACTGCGGCGTCTCGTATTTTTGGTAAATCCTCCAGAAATCTGACGGCTCCAGCTTGAATTCTGAGCTGATGATGCCGTTGCGGTGGGTGCCGTACCAGAAGAGGTCTATGACCTCATCCTTTGCGTCCATGCCAAAAGAACCCAGGACCATCCTCACGAGAGTGTAGCGGTAGTCGGGCTTGGTGTCGACGAGCGTGCCGTCCAGGTCGAATATCGCCGCTTCATATCTCATTTTGGTCCGTCTGGGCAATAGTCCCTCATCACTTCCAGTAGCTTGATTAAGGGTGAGTGGTCATCTATTGTGTAGCATTTCATTTCGAGATTGGTAAACCAACCCGGTTCTTTGCTAATTTTGAATTTGTACCGGTTTTTCTCGCTGTTTAATTTGTAGTAGACCATTGACCTGGTCATTTTTACTTTGTCTGAGGGAAGCCCCTTTTCTCCGAACAATGCGAAAAACTTCGGTTTGTCGAACTTGGTTTGTTTTTTGATCTTGTCGTCGCAAAGGAGAACCTTTGCGACACCCCATTTTTCTGTATCAACACTTCTCAAACGGAGGAAAGAAAGATAATTAAAGTTGGGCAGTACCTCCTGGATTGGCATGCTTTCCCCTGTGGGAGCGTAAAAGTTCTCTCCCTCATAGGCTGATGCGTACTGGTTGAGCATCTTCATGAACCTGCTTACGCCCTCTTCTTCGGACCGGAGTTGAAGTCGCGCTACAGTGCTGTCATCATATTTTCTGTATGCCACCTTTAGGTGGAATGAGCCGATGTCTCCGGCCCTGCCCCACATCCGGTCGTCTTTCTTTTTCAGCACCTCGATTTCGTTTGAGTACAGGAGGCGCTGGATCAGCGACAGGTCGTCGTGCTTCTTTTTGAATCTCAGTGAGAGGTCCATCTTGGTTATGGAACCCTTCAATTTTACATCACTTTGTAAGATGTACTTGGCGAGGAACGGGTCTGGTTCGAATTTCATGCCGTTGGTGATTTGCACCTCTATTTAAAAAACTTACTAAATTAACTACTATATAGTGGAAAACATCGGTCAATAATCTGATTGCGAAACCTTTTTATAAATCCCGTTAGGAACCCAGGGTTGTGAGCGACAACATGCACAGAAGAGACTTCATCAAGATTTTCGGTTCTGCTGTTCTCCTGTCACCTTTCATATCCCTAGCTGCAAGCAGCGAGGCGTCAGAGCTCGCTGACAAGCTATCCCGAACAGGCGTTCCCATGAATGAGCCGCTCTCGCTCGACTATGTCATATCAGCCAAGAAGGACACCTCGCTTTTCACCGCAACCGTAAAAGCAGGCATCAGCATGAAGTACAAGCCGTACCTCCGAAATCCCAAGAAGGTCGTTGCGGAGTTCAGAATCAGCGATGTGTTCTCAGATCAGCTATTGACTGACAAAATGCTCCTCCTGAAGAAGGCCTTGGACCCCTCATCACTCGGACTGGACAACCTGATAAGGGAGAAGATGGTCTGTCATGAGGGCTTCTACTTCACAGAAAACTATTCTGTAATTGACTTTGAAAAAAACACGCTGTCTGCGGAGTTCGAGAGGGATCACGACAGGATAAAAGTAATAGCCAAAGACGGCAAGACATATTACCACCCTATGCGCGCCCATGACAACGGACCGCTCGCCAACATGCTCAACTACCTTATGCAGGGCTACGAGTCCACCTACGCTCTCCTGACCCTCCACAGCCTAAACGAGAGCCCCTACCACAAGGTAAGGAGCATGGACGTGAGGCTCCCAAAGAGCGATGACGCAAGGCAAAGCGTGGAAAAGCGGATTGAGTTCTTGAGGCAGCCCATGATGAATTACATATGGGGTAGGGTCGCCTTCTCCGAGGAGGTAAGACGCGTCGGGGACAGGCACGTCCGCGTGCCGTACCAGATCAGGATTGAGCGCATCCTCAACCAAGACCTGCTCAAGAAGCCCTACCTGAAAAGGCAGTTCGAGCGCTTGGCCAACTACACCTTCATTGACGAGCAAGGCAGGCAGGAGAACTACCTGCGCCAAAGGCTCCCTCACTCCAACAAGAAGAGGATTGACCAGTTCAGCATGGCTCGCGACGTGGTCCTCACTCTGGAAGGCTTCAACTGACTCCCTTGTAGGGGAGTGGCACTCAATCGAGGAAGACAGTCCTGGGGCAAGGGCCTTGATCCAAGACAATCCTCCTTTCTGCTATCAGCTCCACCGCGGTTACGTATGCTGGGTAAGCCTTTCGGAAATTATTTATAGCATCCTCTCCCAAGTTGGCTCATGATCAAGAACAGCGATGAGCTGTCGACGAGCGAGCTTCGCAAGGCCGCTGTCGCGATCATCGAAGCCGGCCTCATCTCGGTGCTGCCGCGTTCGGTAATGGAATCCACCCTCCTCTACGACGCAACTTCGAGAGTGCTGAGGGTCCGGAATGACGAGTACGCCGCAAACGGAAGGATATTCGTCGTGGGCGGAGGCAAGGCCTCTGGCGCGATGGCAGTCGAAGTAGAGCGCATCGTCAGACCGGAGAACATCGAGGCGGGAGTGGTCAACACCAAAGGCGGCTCGTATCAGACCAGCAAGGTCAAGGTCAACCTCGCAGGCCACCCGGTCCCCGACGAGAGGGGGATGGAAGGCGTATCCGAGATATTCGGGCTCAAGGAGCGCCACTCCATAGGAGCAGACGACATCGTCCTCTGCCTTTTATCAGGAGGGGGCTCGGCTCTGATGCCTGCCCCTGTTGACGGAGTGAGCCTCGCAGACGCCCAGGGCCTGACCAGGAAGCTGCTCTCCTGCGGGGCTGAGATCCACGAGATAAACATTGTGCGCAGGCACCTATCAAGGCTGAAAGGGGGCAGGCTGGGAAAGTTCTTCGCTCCGGCGACCGTCCTGACCCTGATCATATCTGATGTGATCGGGAATGATCTCAACGCAATAGCATCAGGCCCTACAGCAACTGACTCCACCACTTTCGGTGACGCTTTGGGAGTGCTTGAAAAGTACGACCTGCTCGGATCCGCCCCTCAATCTGTGATCAAACACCTCAAGAAGGGGGATTCCGGCGAGATCCCGGACACGCCTGGGAAGCTTGAAAACTGCGCCAATTACATCATCAGCGACGTGAAGCAGGCCCTCAACGCCATGGCTGACGCAGCAGAAGGACTGAACTTCGCAGCCCACATAATAACCTCGACACAGAAGGGCGACGCGGCCGGGATGGCCCGGCAGCGCGCAGGTGAGATAAAGCAGGGCAAGTACCAGTCAGTTGAGGCAGTGCTCATAGGAGGCGAGACCACTGTGATCATACCCGAGAGCCACGGCAAGGGCGGGAGGAACCAGCACTACGCAGCCGTAACGTTGAAGGAGATGAGAGGCTACCCAAACGACTGGCTGTGCGCGTCTGTCGGCACCGACGGCTCCGATTTCATCCGCGACGTGGCAGGGGCGATGGTGGACTGCACCATGGTCCCGAGGATTCCTGAGCAGGAAGTCAGCACCGCTATAGAATTCTTCGACACCAACACCTTGTTTGCCAAGGCTGGCGGCTCGCTGATCATGACAGGCGAGACCGGAACGAACGTCGGCGACGTCATTCTCTACCTCCTGCCGCGAAAGGTTTAAATAAGAAAATAACGGTATCGCGGATTATGGCTAAGAAAGCGGACACTAGTCGCAATAAGGATAAGAAAGTCAATTGGGTTCTTGTGCTGGTCATGTCAATACTGTTCGGCTCCCTCGGCGTTGATAGGTTCATCATGGGCCACATCGGTCTCGGGATCCTGAAGCTGATAACGCTTGGAGGCTGCGGCGTGTGGTGGCTCGTGGA
>CAZPJY010000017.1:0-39957 GCA_964587045.1 uncultured Methanosarcinales archaeon | reverse complement strand
AGAGAATACAAAAATATAAAAAAGGTTCAAAAACATATAATACTGTGCCTATCTTCTCAATTTCCTGACTATTCTGACCACGAAAGCCACGGCCGCTATCAGCACAAGCCACGGCACGACCACGAAAAGCGTGTACAGGACCACGTTGAGGCTTCCCACCAGGCTCTTCACCAGGTCGCCGAACCTGACGAACGCTATCTGCGCGTAGCTGCTCCTCTTCTCAGTCAGAGTGACGCTTACTGTCGAATAGTCGACGCGCTGGTCCATGTTGGAGAGGCGGTCCTCCAGATACTTGACCCTCCTCTCCTGGTCGAAGATGCGGTCGTTGAGGGTTATCTTGTCCTCAACGTCGGTAGCCTCGTCGTACATCTCCTCGTACCGGGCCAGCCTCGCCTTCTCCGTGTCGATCTCTATCTGGGTGTTGGTGTACGAGCCTGTGATGTCAAGGGTGTTTTCGCTGAAGCTCTTGACCTCTCCAATGGCCTTGAGCTGTGAGACGACGCTTGCGTACTTGGCCGTGTCGACCTTGATCTGGTACGAGCCCTGATAAAAACTGTCAGCCCCGGAGCCGTGCAGGTTCGCGTTCTCGTTGAGCAAGAACGCGTCGGCAGAGCTGACTATGTTCTTGAGCTGCGTCTCAGCCTCCTTGAACCGGCCCCTGTCGACCTCGCTGGATATCGATGCGGTCTTGGTGATGACGCGCTCCTCGACGTCGGGCGCGAACCCCTCATCGCCGTAGTAAACGGCGCCCCTGTAGGCTGCGGATTCCACAGAATCTGCGGCCATCTTGTAAGTGGCCTGCCCGAGGTTTGTCACCACCGAGCTCCCGCCCGCGAAGATGGCGACGAGCACGACGATGATGACTATGAGCAGCCAGTTGTCCTTGATTTTCGACAGCTGATCCTTGAAAGACATGATATCACCCGCTATGCGGTAGGGCCGGCCTGCTTAATAATGGTTGCGTTATGTGCGAGCGGATTGGAAGCATACAATAACATCTTGATTTATAAATAATTGATTTCCCACAGTCTTAATGGATTATTACTTGGAGGACCCGGAGCGACTTAATGGCCAGCCTAAAAGAACCATTGCTGATTATGTCGAGGAGAACGGCTTCAGTGTGCCTAGGAGGTTTGATTCAATTAGGGAGGCAAGGGCTTTCAAAGGAAAGGTCATAGCACGCAGCGAGCACACACAAGACTATGATGGTGTGTCCGGTATGATTGAGAGCGAGATGCTGGACAAATTCGATGACGTTTCCGAGGAGCATCTTAAAGAGGCGCTCTTCACAAAAAGTAAAATTACCCGCGGACCGAGAGGAGACGGGAAACCAAGAGCTTCAGAAATGTTAAAAAAATACCATGAATACACAGGTAAAGACCCTAGTGAATTCTATGAAGAACTCAGTTATTCCTACTGGGAATACATTGAAGGGTTCAGGCGTAAGGTGGTTGCTGACTCGAGTATCCCTGACAGGTATCACATCACGACCTACAGATACAATCCTTTCCAGCACAGCTATACACTCTTTGAAGGGGGAAAGATAACAAGCAACTATGTCATGCCCCTTCCTCCCGGTCTCGTCAGGACATTGCCCGGTCTCATACGCATGTATGAGGGTATAAGGCATCTTTCCCGGTTCGACCCAAACCATTGCCCGATTATGGAGTTCTTGACCCGCAACCATCACACCTTCTTTCTGCAGAATAAGAGGGCTAGAAATTTCGAACCTTGTGACTTTTCGCTTGGGGAAGAAGATGGAGTAAAGGTATGGTTTGTCCGCGGGGCGACAGGTCCTGAAGGTCTAACCGCTCGCGTCAGCCTATGGTACAGTAAGTCTGGAGAGAAGCGGCTGCCTGATGAGGACGGGTCATTCGATTGGCACTATGATAAAGTACTTACCGAACTGATGGCGAGGAAAAGACTCCTCCAGATTGAAACAGCATCGCCCCACCCAAATAAGCTCTATTGGGAGCTTTTGAAATTAATCGTTGATCACAATCCCATGTCCAAGATGTTTCTGCCTAAGGTTTCGGTCATTATCGGCAAAAGCGCTCTTATCAACGAGGCTGAGGCTGTAAATATTAAGAATGCCGCCAGGGAGATAGGTGAGCAGCCCCAGATCCTCGTTCATGTTGTATCTGACGGGCGTAAAGCATACCTAAAGAGAGTAGATTGAGAACCGGCAAGTATATTTATCCCGACCGCACTTTTCGTCCATCATGGACAAGAGAGCCATCACGAGCTGGGCTTTGCGCCATAGCTTGGAAGCGTCGTGTTCGGAAAAGGACTCAGAAAGCTCACCTGAGCAGGACGTAGCGCTGGATTCTGTCTTCGAGCAGCACGTATAGGAACTTGCCGTGCGCGTTGACGTCGACCACCTCGTGTATGCCGGCTTCCAGTCTGTTCTGGCCCATTACCATCCCATCCTTGAGGACCGTTACGCCATCGTCCTTGGCCACGAAGCAGTACTCGCCGTTGTCTGCGCATATCGCGGCCTCGATGGGCGACGAGCCCTTCTCGACGAGCTTCGTGCCCTTCTGGGTTATGTGCCAGATGTCTCCGAAATGTGTCAGGATGTACAGGTTGCGCGAGTCCGTGCAGGGGTTCACAATGACTCCCTCGAACTCATCATCCTCCCAATCTGCATTGCGCAGTTCGAGTATCTCGTCACCGAGGATCAGGGTCTCCTTGTGTATGCCGTCCTGGTAACGGAGCCAAGCCCTGTCCCCTATCTCGACGAAGAACGAGCCGGAGCTGGCAAAGTAGGCCCCGAAGTTGGCCTCGTCCAGGTAACGCTTGACATCAAGGTTTCGGTCCGCCACCAGTATGTCATGGCTGATCAGTCCTATGTACAAAGCAGAGCCGTCCGAAGCGAGGTCCTCAATCTCCCTGGGGAGCTCGTCAGGGATCATCATGAGCATGTCAGCGTAGTTGATGATGTCATCGATCGAGCGGAACGCCAACTGGTTTCTCTCGAAATGGCAGACCTTGTCCCACAGCGAGAAATAGATGCCGTTGCCGTGCCTGTGGTAGAGGTCGCAGTCCCCTATCAGGTAGGTCATCTCCTTGTCCCACTTCGAGCCGCCGTAGTCGACCTCGAACTCGCTTGCCTCGTCGAACTGGGCCAGGTAGTAGGCGTCGTCGGTGACTATCAGCTGGTGCGAGGGCCTCACATCCCACTCGTCCGAGAACAGCAGCTCTACTGGATCCATCACTTGTTCCTCGGGTACTTGTTGAAAATCCTCTCAATCCTTCTTTCCAGCTTCTTGTCGGTCTTCCTCAAAGTGAGACCTATGGTCATTGTGAATCCGCCGGTGCTGGGTCTGGGCATGTTGTACGGCTCGTGGGCGTAGCCTTCCCAGTTGTTCAGGTATTCCAGCAATACGAGGTTCTGTTCGATGTCATAGATCTCCCAGCCGTAACCGGCCTTCCTGTGGCTTCCTGAGACCAACACAAGGTTACCGTTTGACTCAAATACCGGCTCGCCCAGGACGTCGCGCAGGTCCTTGTAGACGTTGTTGAGCTTGTCCCAATCATTGTAGCCGCGCATGATGTCATCGACTGTATAGAAGATACCTTCGTCATTCTCCTTCTTGACAAAATTACCCTTTCTTCCCATGATGTATCACCCTGTGGCTCGGTCTTCCAGAAAGCGAATATAAAAGCGTTTCGGGTCACAGCTTGCTCTTGAGCCAGAACTCGAAAAAGTGGAGCTGGGACTGGTCCCAGTCGAAGAACTTGGACAGGCCTGTCTTAGGCTTGGTCACGTGCTCCATGTCCTCGCAGCCGACGCTCACCTTCTCGATGAACTCGAGGTCTGAGAAGCCATTGGTCGTGAAGCGGAAGAGGTAGTAGTCCCCCTGGTCGATGCCGTCACAGTGATAATTACCTTCAGGGGACAGGCGGAGGGCGTACAGCTGCAGCTGGCCGTCGCGGAAGCGCGCGTAAGCTATCACGTCATCTTTACGGACCTTTCCCTCGTATGAGCCGCGCACGGTAGCGCCGCCCGGGAGGTCGTTGTAGATGAACTGGCAGTTCTCGAGCCTGTTGATCTGGTCCGATCCCTGCTGTAGGGGGTGCGTGCAGCCGAGCAACGCGACAAGCCCCAGCGCCGCCATCCTCTTGAGCACTCATCTCACCGCCTTTATGTGGGATGGCCTGGTCAGGAACGCCTCGCGCTTGACGTCCTCGATCACGTAGTGGCTGTCCTCGACCTCTGCGAAGTCCTTGAGGCCCTCCATGAAGCGCTCCTTTCCCATCATGTCCCGGAACGCGGCCTCGACGAAGAAGCAGTCGCCCATCAGCCGGTAGACCGTGTTCACGCTCGGGTGCTCCAGGTAGGCTACCAGCTTCTCCTGGTCAGCAGCCCTGAGCACGAAGTTGACCCTGAGCGAGTGGCCCAGGAGAGAGAAGTTAAGGAGCGTCGTGTTCTTGGTTATGACCGACTTCTCAAGCGCCTTGGTCCTCTCGAACACGGTCGAGACAGGTATCCCTGTGCTGCGCGCTATCAGCGCCAGGCTGTTTCTTGCGTCCTTCCGCAGCTGCGTGAGTATTAGCAGGTCCTTCTTTGAAAGCATGCTCCACTATGATTTGTGAGGGTTTATATGCGTTTTCGAGATTTTTTCGTATGATTCTTGATTCCAATCGAATAATATTCAGGGCAAGGAATAAATAGTAATGGCTGCTAGAACTCTCCCATGAGGAAATTCGCAACAATTTTTGCTACCGCAGGTTTGGTTGTTGTCATAGACCAGCTTGTCAAGCTTTGGGCCAGGTCTGCGCTGGTCCTGAACAGGGATTACTGGCTGTTTGAGCCGGTGCTCTCGCTGACCCACATCCAGAACACAGGGGTTGGTTTCGGTCTTTTCTCAGGCAATCCCATGCTATTCTTCTGGGTCGGCGTGATGTTCCTCGGAGCTCTCGTATATTTCTATGACAGGATCCCTGCTCGGGGGATGATACCGCTGTATGTCGGACTTCTGGTTGGAGGTACGCTCGGCAATATGATCGACCGGTTGGCGTTCAGCTCAGTCACCGACTTCATCAACTTCCACGTGTGGCCTGTCTTCAACATCGCTGACATGTCCGCCTTCGTCGGGGTGGTGGGGCTTATTCTGGAGGAAGGGAGGAAAAAGGGCAGATCCTCAGCACGTTGAATCCGGAATAAGGAAATTTGCCAAGCCTAGAAATGCCAAGGGACGCAGAAGGGCCTCATCCTCCAGTCACGACATCCATGATCAGAATCTCGTCGAAGTCGGCGACCTTGTCGCTGGCCGTGAGTTGCTCGCCGTTTCGCGCGACTATCACCGCTTCCGGATTGACGCCCAGCTTCTTCAGCAGTTCGCCTACGGCCCCCTCGAACCTGAGCAGCTTCACCTCCCCGGTCTCCTCGATGGTCACCTTCACTGGAGCGCCTCCTGTATCCCTGCCTTGATCTCCTCCCAGTATGCGCGTGCGGCCTTCATCTTGTCGGCGCGGAAGCGATCGACCCAGTCCTTGAGCACTGCGTTGTCAGGCTCTCCGACTAGCATCTTCTCTAGATACACGCGTATGATGTCGATGACCCGCTCGGACTCCCAGAAGACCGAGCGGTTTTCCGCGTTGAGAGTCCTGGCCATCTCGCGCGCGTTCGCAATCACATCGTAGTCGGTCTTGTAGAGATCGTTGATGATGTCGTTCATGATCTTCTCAGCCCAGCCGCGGTGGAAGCGGCACATGCCGGCGTTGTCGATAGCGAACTCGTTAACCATGCGCTGTACGTTCTTCTTCCCAAGCTCCCTTGGAGGCATGAAGTCCGTCCCGTAGTAGCAGAAGTACTTGCCCAGTATCGGCATCGGACTGAACATGCCCGGTACCCAGTACTGGTTGGGCACCATGCACCCGTGCTCGCCGTACGCGTTGTAGGCGGCGAAGCTCACAGCGTCGAAGCCGTACTTCTGCCCCAACTCCTTTGCCGCGTCGCGGATGCCGTGGCGGAACACTGCGCCCTGATCAGAATAGGTGATCATCTTGACGATCTCAATCGCTGCGTCGGCGTTGTGGTTCGAGTCCGCGACGACGTCGAAGTTCTCGCGGTCGAACTTGGGATCCAGCGTCAGACCGAAATCCTCCTTCTTGATCTTGCCCTTGGACAGGAGCTCCATTATCCACGACACGACCGATCCTGCGGTGATGGTGTCGAAGCCCATAGCGTCTGCGTGGTGGTTTATGCGCTCCGCGGCGCCCTGGTCGAAGATGCCGCAGTTGGGCCCGAAGGTCTGGTAGGGCTCGTAGTCCTTCTTGAACTCCCCGTTCATCTTCTTGCACACGACAGCGCAGGGCTCGCCGCAGTGGCGGAACTGCTTCTTGTCTATGGTGTCCTCGTTGAACTGCTTGAGGTAGTGGTCGAGCACGAAGCGCTTGTGCAGGTCAAGCCTCTCATCCTCGGTCCAGTATACGGACTGGTAGTTGAAGGAGAACATCCACCCCTTGAGCTTGGTGTAGTTGACGCCGAGGGTCCCGCCCGTGTGCAAGGTCGGGTTGTAGCGGTACTTGACCGTGTCTGCCATGTCTTCCTGCAGCATGTTGCGCTTGAAGTGCTCCTCGAAGATGGTGTTGATGTGCGCTATGTCCTTGAGCGCCGGATTTTCATCTGCGTGGTCGCCGCCGTATATCACCGCCGCTATGCCATGGGTCTGGAGCAGCTCTGATCCTATGCCTCCGCGTCCTGCCCAGCAGTCCACTGGGGAAATCTTTCCGGCCAGTATTGGTGCTGACATGATGGCGCCGTTCCTGGAAAGCTTTGCTGCAGGGCCTGTCACGAGTATGCGGCATTCCTTGAACTCGGATCCGAAGCGGTCGCAGACCCACTTCTGCAGCGCGTAGGTCCCGATCATGCCGCCGTACCCTTTCCATATGCCGTCAAGGTCATCGACGGGAACGAACTCGATGGAAAGGTTGCCTTCCTTGCGGTTAATCTTGATAATCGTCGGCTTCTGAGCCTTGCCCCTGATCGATACGTAGTTCAGGCCGGTCTTGTGGAAGACGAATGCCGCGCCTCCCATGGTTGAGATGTAGAAGTTCTCCCACAGGTTGGAGTAGCCGGTAAACATCATGCGTTTCGCGCCGGGTATGGGCGTTCCGGCGAGGACACCTGAGCCGAAGCACAGGGTGTTTCGGTCCTGCTTGTACTGGGACAGGCCGAAGTTGATCGGGCCGATGATGTTTGGATCTCCGATGTCTTTAATCTCATAGGTGCTGCCAGAAGCGTCGATGTATGCAGCGGTCTGTTTTATCATTGTCCACCCCTTTTCCAAGCAAAGCAAGGCTCTGTTCATATAAATAATTTATGCCAGCCAGCCATCGTAGCCGTCCTTGCCCTCCCAGCCCTCGTCCCTTGCGCTCTTCCACCCGTCCGGCGGATCCCTATAATAATCTGGAGGCTCGTAGCCGCGCGCCTGCATCTCCTCCATGAGCTCCCACATCTGTCCCTTATCCAATTCCAGTCGCTCGCTGCTTCTCCTGGAGAGCGCGTCCCTGTAGCAGCACATTGCCTGGTTGAATGCGAAGGGAACAGGCGAAGCTCTCATCCTTCGCGTGTGCCTGAGGAAGAGGCCCAGATCGCCTCTGAAGGATTTGAGCCCCTCAATCTCATCCCTGAGGAGGTGGCAGAGCTCGCCTTCCTCACCGACCAATGTCTTCAGGCGGTAGCTGAAAATGCCCAGTTCGCGCAATGCTGTATCGAGCTTGGGCCCGAGGACCTTCTTGCTGCCCAGGATGTCGTAACGCGCTTCGTAATCCGAGACTTTCCCGACGTATTCCTGAACTGACAGCTTCCTGATGAGTCTGACATGCCTCTTTTGGTAGTGTACTTTGGTCCAGACGCTCGCGCCCACACCACCAAGAGCGAGGCCTGCGAAGCCCGCGCTAAACGTCATCAGCCAGCCGAAGGTCGCGGCGAATGCGCCGAGCAGCAGAGCAGGAGGGACTGCCGCACCAAGCTGCTGGGTCCTTGCCCACCTCTGAGCCAGCCTTGTGGGCAGCTTGGGCGGCTCCTCCTCATGCAGCTCGTATAGGCTTGTCAGCCTGTCGTACAGGACCCTTCTCGAGACCTCCATTTCGAAATAGGATGTCAACCTATCGACGCGGTCGCGCTTGTCCCAGAGCATCTCGCCCAGGGTGAGGTAGTCTTCATACCTGTGCTTCTCCGACCTTGACATGATGTCGTCGAGCGTCCTCTCGACTTCCTCCCGGTTAAGCCAGCGGAACAAGCCTGCTATTCCCATGCAGAGCCTCCCAGGACTACTTATATATAAAGGAGGGTGGAAAATCTCGTCGAAAACGGAAAAAAAACCCCTAACCCTTTAATATCTGGCTATCCTACAGTTGTATGATGAAAATGACCACCATACTAAACGCGCTCAGGAGCTCGATACCAGGCTCGTTTTGGTTCGAGAAGGAGAAGCTTTTCTTTTCGGGCATGCCAATTGCGAGCGAGAGCGAAGTGGTGGCGCTCAACCTTTACGAGGACGGGGAGCTCGTGGCGCACATCAAGCCTCACAAGCAGCAGCTCTACACCAACGTGCACCTGTCATCTTTCTTCCACGCGGCGATCGAGATGGTGCACAAGAAGGGCAGCATCATGGTGCCATTCAAGAGCTAGTTGATCTTGAAGTCTATCTGGTCGTGCGCCAGTACTATCAGGCTGGTCTTGAGCTTGTCAGTGTATGCCCTAATCGAGGTTGTTATCTCCTTGTCGGACTTCCTCTCCTTGTAGTGGGGCATTCCGAGTATCACCAGGTCGGCGTATCTGGAGTTGCGGCTGATGATCTCCTTCATGCCGTTGCCGCTCTCCTTGAGTATGTACACGCTTATGTTCTCGATCCTGGCTTTCTGAATCTGGGCGTTCAGCGCCTTTTGCGCCTTCGCGAACTCGGCGTCGTCCTTGACCACCTTGAACAGCCTGATGGCCGGGTCCTTCTCCTTCCACTGCTTGGAATGGGTGATCAGGAACGCGAGCATTATCATCAGGTTGCCGTTCTCCGGCGTGTTCCACCACACGTCGATGGTCTGGAAGTCTGAGAACCCCTTCTGGTTGCGCACCAGTATGATGTTTTTCCCCAGCGCCTCGAGCTCGGGGATGAGGCTGTCTAGGTCGAAGGACTCGTCGAAGTCCAGCACCACTGTGTTCATGGGCAGGTTGCCCAGCGTCTCGCTCTGCATGATGGTGCGGATGGAGGTGTCGACGTTGTCTGATATCACGACTTTGGAGAAGATGTCGAGGTCGCGGTTCCTGATGTAGTTACGCATGTTGGTCTCGATTGCGATCTCCTTGACCTTGTGCGTGCTGATGTCGCCGCGGATTATGTTGTACATCTTGGTGATGCTCCTGTTCTCCCCGATCCAGGTCAGGAGCGACGCCATTGCTGTGCGGTTCAGCTCGTTTGCGCAGAATGCGACGATGGTGGGCCTCCAGTTCTTCTTGCTCTTGGCAGCGTGCTCGATCTTCTCCATTATGGACCTCAACAGCTGGAAGAGCACCCCGTCCCAGACGCTCTCGAGCTTCACAGAAGTCCTGGTCTTGTAGAGCATGTAGAATATCGACACCTGGAAAAGTATCACTAGCACCATGACAAGCGGGTTGAAGAGGAACATGACGAAGTAGCACGCTAGCATGCCATAGAGGGATATCAGCCAGGGCGCGTTGAAGCTCGGCCGGTAGCTCGGGTTGCGGCTAATCTTTTCGAAGAACGCGGCGCCGTTGATCCAGCCGTAGACAGATAGGAAGAACATCGACACGACCTGCGAAACGAAGTCCAGGCCTCCCATCATGATTACGCCGACCCCAATGAGCAGGCTCAGCAGCAATGCGACCCTTGGCTCGTTGCCCTTGCCCAGCGTCTTTCCGAGGAATGACATTATGGGCGGCACGACCTTGTCTTCGACCATCGCCCGCATTGAGCGCGGCGCGGTCATCATGCACGAGAGGGCGCTCGACGAAGTCGCGAGCAGCACGCCCAGGATGACCAGCTGCGGGATCAGCGCGATGTTCTGCACGACGTACCGGTCAGTGAACAGCATCTCAGGGGTGGCTGCCGCGCTCATCTTGATAGCGAGCAGTATGTAGACAGTCATGGTCACCAGGATGGAGACGAACGTTCCCACCACGAGGCTCTTCCTGGGGTTCTTCAGCTCACCGCTCATGCCTACGCCCGCATCGATGCCAGTTACTGCGGGGAAGAACATGGCGAAAGCGACCCAGAAGCTCAGGGCGCCTCCGGTGGCGGTGAGGGAGATGGTCGCGCCAGGCGCGAGCTGAGGCGCGAAGAATATTGAAAGCAGGGACAGGACAATCGCGCCGAGTATGAAGTACTGTATCTTTATGACGAAATGCGCGCCGACGTACGCTATGGCTCCGAAGAAGAGAAGCGATGCCAGCGTTATGAATATCTCTGGAATGACCCAGCCGAAGATGCTCATCACCGATGCGACTCCCTGTGCAAACGCTATCGCGTAGAAAGCGCTCGCAACGGTCTGCGCAAGGTACAGCTGCACCCCCAGCGAGCCTCCGAACTCGCTTCCGAGGGAGCGCGATATCAGGTAGTAAAGGCCGCCTCCCTTGACGTTGATGTTGGTCGATATGGCAGATATGGAGAAGGCGGTCGCGATGGTGATGGAATGGGCAAGCATGATGATGCCAAGCATGGGAAGCAGGCCTACGCCGCCGAGGACTTTGGGCGCGATGTAGTACATGACCGCGCCCAGGATGGCGAGCACCGAGGGGACAAAGACCCCTGAGAAAGTACCGAACTTCACCTTTGCCTCCATACCCAGAATTAATGCTTAGGGGGTTTAAAAATCTTGCTTTAAGAAGAAGCGGTTTTAACTCTTGTGGGTTGGAATTGTTCGAAAAACCTGCTTAACTGTTGTTATGAAACAACTGAAATTCGCGATACTGGGGCGACGATTAGGTTCGCGCCAACATGAGGCCCTAATCGCAGCTGATCTCCTCATACCAAAGCCTTAAATAAAAAATGGGACTCTTGTTTCTCATGCCTGATCAGTTGCAGAGGCTCGTGAGTCTGAAGGGCCACCTTGAGAGCCTGGTAAAGCACCACGAAGATAGCCTAGGCTTAATTCAACTCCACTGCAACGTGCTGGAGGAGGTGTTCGAGGTCGAGGAGGCCAAAGACTTCCAAAGGAAGATAACCTTGGAAAAGAAGACCGCAGGCGCCTGGAAGAGCTGGATCTACAGGATTGATGAGTCGCTGGCCAGGCCAGAGTCAGTCCCTGACACCTTCTCCTCCCTGAAACGGTACATGCAGAGGAACCTTATGTCCTACATGGACAACCGCGACCAGATGCACCAGTATTCCGTTCTGCTAGGCAATTTATACAGGAGCGTCGAGAACCTTCTGGCATGGTCGTTACACGTTGGTTGGGATTTCCAAACCCTGAAGACCTGGTACGACTCGGGCGGCGCCCAGGCAGACCTGCTCATATTAGAAATGGGGAAAGAGATCCGTGAGAGGCTCAAGAAATATGAAGGAAGGCTTGGAGAATTTGGAGGTTCCGGACCTCAGGATGGAATTGTATTCCCCATACTGGTCGTCGCACGATTCTGAACATCTGCACGCACGCATCAGACCTCGCAAATACTTCTACCTGATCATTGGGCACCACCGCCTGGCTGTGAACGCAGTAAGCCTCGAAGTCCTCATCAGCAAGCGGGTTGGTCGCCTCGACTCTGACCTTGACCACGCCTATCTCCTTGGCGCTCTCGAGCTCGCAGCCGAACACCTGTCCAATGACTTCTGCGCCGACGCAGATGCCCAGCACGGGCTTTTCAATCCTGGCAAGCCACGCGAACCTCTTGATGTCGTCGAGGACCACGTTGTCCCTCAGAGGTGTCCCGCACAGCACGATGTGTGAGGCCTCGGCGACCATCGGCGCTGTCAGCTGCCTGTAGTGCACGATCTCTCCTCCGACGCTTTCTGCTATGGGTCTTGCGTATTCTTCCCTCGCGAGGCTCCCTTCCCGCGCTGACATGTCGACGACGAGTATCATCATTGGGCCTCCTCTATCCGTAGCGTGCCTGCGTGGCCCTTGAAGTTAACCGAGGATTTTTTAATGGTGATCGGGCTGCTGAAGAAGGGAGCGTTGAGCACTGTGGTCTCGATCTCGCCGCCCTCCCCCGACGGGCTGACCAGGTGCTTGTACGCAAGGCTCTTGAGCTCATCTGACAGCTTTGCGTCGAAGCGGCGGCCAAGCCAGGTCTCGTCGAAAGGCTCTGCGAAGACCCCTGATATGACGACCTCGAAGCCAGACGCTATAACCTCGTCGACGACGCCCTGCTGGTCGCGCTGCCATAGCGGATTGAAGCACCACATGTCGACCGCGTCGCAAACCCTCTGCACCCTAGACGCCTGGTACACTGACGCGATGGCTCCGGTTACCACGCCTTCTGCCCCGTAGTCCGCGCGTGCGCGGAGCAGCGCGATCTCCAGGTCCTTCAGTTCCTCCTCCTTTTCGCCCTTGGTGGGCTGCTCGACAACGGGCAGGCCGATGCGCTCTGCCTGCAGCCTCGCCAGGTGGATGTTGGGAGTGTGGAACATGTAGCTCTCGGCGTTCTCTGAGAAAAGGGTCACAAGGCAGACGACCTCGTCGGTCTCCAGCGCCTTGGCCAAGGCTAGGGTCGAGTCCTTGCCTCCTGAAAATAGCACTGCGAGCTTCATGTCATGACAGCAAGAAATTTTGGTATTTAATGTTTGCTATACTACCTGTCATGCGTGAAACGGTTCCGTTCGTTATGATAGTAGAGCGGAGGTTTGATTTCGAACAGGTCGCCGGGCATCGCGAATCCCCTGAATCCCTGCCTGTCCCTCTTGAATTCCTTCCAGTTGCCGTTGAGGTGGTAGAGGTAGGTATGCCCGCGCTCATCTTCTGGGATGCCCTTCATGTCCTCAAGGTTGGCATGCACCCGGGTCGGGTCGGCCGAACCGCTCGCGTCACGGAAAGCGAGGGTGGTCCCTTCCGGCAGCTCCTTTACCTCCCTTGAGTCTCCAGATATCCACAGGCCGTATTCCGGCACGTGCACTCCGAAGCAGTCCGTCCCCCAGACGTGTTCGGTCCTGAACAGCACTATCTTGGGCAGGCCCTTGATCCTAACATCGGTTCCGATGCGCGGCTCGTAGTAGTGGTCCAGGTCAGCCTTGAACCTGGTCTGGTCCGGGTTCTGCTGGCAGCTCATCTTGGACTGAGCAATCCTCCGCAGACCTTCATAAACTGCTTGGCTTCCGACGTAGAGCTTGGGCCTCTCTTCTTCTCTGCGGTTCAGCGCGTTCCACGAGTAGAACCCCAGGCCTTCGAGGCCGTCGCAGTGGTCGCCGTGCACGTGGGTTATTATGACGTGCTCGATGCCGGCCAGCCTTTGTTCATGCAGCAGCATGTTGGCGTTGTTCGCCGAAAGGTCCACCAGCACCTGCTTGTCGCCTTGCCTTAGCAGGAAGTTGGAGTTTCCCAGCTCGTAGTTCATGGCAGATCCCGTCCCTAACCATTCCAGTTCCAGCACCATAAAAGGCGGGCTGAAATGGCTATTTATAAAGCTTTCCTGCAGGAATAGATTTTTATTGTCATCATGGATTCTCCCTCGCATGGAGCTGCCAGAACACCTATGCCAGTTTCCGGAGCGCAAGCTGTCCTGCTTCGGGTGCTGCGGGCACCACTACGAAAAGAAGGCGGAGGTCATGGACGACATCCGCAAGAACACGCTGCGCTGGAAGATGCTGAAGAGCTTCGACAAGATGAAGGAGGCCAAGGTCCTGCGCGCGTCAGGCGTGTGCTTCAATGCGGTGTTCTTGGAGGACGGCATGGTGGGCTGCCCGATGCATCCGGCAAGAAACGGCGGCGTAGACTTCCGGGAGGGCTACTGCGAGATCGACCATCTCTGCAAGGCTGAGTTCCTCTGGCGCGGCTGGAACGAAGATGCGAAGAGGCGCTTCCTCACCTTCGTCCTGGAAAAGCGGCCCGACGCCTACGACTACTCCATGGGCCTTGACTCTGACAGCTACGTCGATGAGTTCATAAGGCTTGAAAGTAAGAGAGAACCTCGGTCTCGTCCTTAGCGCTGAGGACCTTCTTCTGCAGCTCCTTGGGCTGGCCCTTCATGAACCAGTAGGCGTGGTGCCGCAGCTCTGTGAACTTCTGCCGCTTCTGCACGTCCTTGTATATCCCGTAGAACTCTAAGAACAGTTTGGGGTCAGGCCTGCGGAAAGGCCTGTCCGCGCCCTCGCTTATGGCCAGCTTCGCATCCGAAAAGACCTGCGGGTTGCCTATCGCGCCGCGGCCTATCATGACCGCGTCGCATCCGGTCTTCTCCATCATCCGCTTGGCGTCGTTGCCAGACGTTACGTCGCCGTTGCCTATCACAGGCACGTCGGCCGCTTCTTTCAGCTGTTTGATCGCGTCCCAGTCCGCCTTCCCCATGTAGTGCTGGGCCTTGGTGCGGCCGTGCAGCGTGATGGCAGCGACTCCCAGGTCCTGCGCCATTCGGCCCACCTTGAGATAGTCCAAATTGTCCTGGTCCCAGCCCAGGCGCATCTTGAGCGTCACGGGCTTGTTGGTCGCGCCTATCATCGCTCCGAGCACCTTGCCCAGCATCTCAGGGTGCTTGAGGAGGTACGCGCCGGTCTTGCGGCCCAGCATCTGGCCCGTTATGCAGCCAGCGTTGAGGTCGAGGATGTCTGCGAAGGGCTCAGCCACCGCGGCGGCGGCCTTTACGTCCTCGGGCTTGCCGGCCAGCAGCTGCACGCTGAGTGGCCGCTCCCTGGGCGAGACGTCGAGGTACTTAGCCATCGCCTCTTCAGAGTCCAAGGCCAGCTCCCACGCGGGTATCTCCTGCGTGCTGACAAGCCCTGCCCCGTACCGCTTGGCCATCAGGCGGAAAGCGAGGCAGTTGACAGCAGCCATGGGCGCCAGAGCAACCGGCGTTCCTATCTCAACGTTGCCTATCCTCATAAGGGCAAAGGGTGCCTCCCTCGAGTATAAAAAAGTGTGCTTTAAGCAAGCTTTATAAAAAGGCAGATTTCCCGCCCACAAGATGGCGCAAGTGGAGAAAGGTCTGGTATCTGAAGAGTACCCATACTCTCCAGTGAAGATGGATCTGGAAGGGAGAACTCTCCACATGTTGGGAGTGGTCCATACAATGGGGTTCTGGCGCGACCACTCAGCTGACCTCTCAGGCGCGCTGCGCAGGGCCGACAGGCTCATCATGGAAGCAGATCCCAGCAGGTTCATCAAGGGCGGATACGCGCCTGACAACGATGGGGCTAACTTCTACAAGATGGTGTACATAGACTATGCCAGGCACAAGCGCCCTATCTACTTTGTTGATTCCCAAACGGAAAAAACAAGCCTGGTCGATCTCATTGTAGGAGGCGCAGGAGGTATCACGTTGTTCGAGGCATTGAACAGCTTCAACTACATTTTGACCACAAGGAAGCATATAGGCAGGCGCAGGTTCATGAGGCTCTACTGGGCCCACACCGCAGTTATACTCGGCGGGGCCTTCCTCTTCTCAAACAGCAACCTGGGGGTTGGGACCAAGGGCAACAGCGCCCTGACCACCTACGGCCCGGACGACCTCCTGGGCCTAAACGACATTGACTACCGCAATGTCAGGATCGCCAAGGCTGCAAAAACCATAGCGCGGCAGAGTCCACAAGGCGAAGACATTATGCTGATCTACGGACAGGCGCACATTGACCCTGTTCGGTTCTACCTCGAAAACCCCAGAATCAGCTCTGCCAAGGACTACATCTACCAGCTGACCTACGACCGCGTAGGCTCGCGCGTGATAAGGGAGTACTCCGACTACAGCACGTTCAAAACAGCATTCAAACCAAAGGAGGTCAAGTACTGATGGAGCTTTCAGACCTGGTGCCAAAAGATTACGAGTGGTACAACAGAAGCCGCCTGGTCGAGGTGCACGGCGTCCCCCTCTTCCTGGTTGGGGTCGAGCACAACATCGTCAGCGCCTTCACTGACTGGCCATCCCTTGTGGAAGTGCTTGAGAAGAGCGACCAGCTGGTGGGCGAGGCCGACCCGGCGAAGATATCGAAAGAGATCACTGAGCAGACCGCGTTTTACATGATGGTCTACGACGCGCTTTCCTACATGAGAAAGCCGCTGCACTCCATCGATCCTTTGACGCCCAAGCAGCTTGCCATGGACGAGAAGGTAAAAGACGCCGGCATAACGATGCAGGTCCTGGGCGGCTTCGGAGGGGTTGTGTGCGCCATCGACGCGACCGAGACGAGGCGTCTCAGCAGGAGGGGCTTCCTGGCGGCGCTCGGAGGGAGCGCAGCAACGTTCCTGCTCGGCAACAACCTGATGAGGACCACAGGGTTCAAAGGCCTCACCACCACATATGACGGCTACACCCCCGAGGAGTTCTTCACGACGAGCTCGTTCGACTACCGCAACGTGATGATCGCAAAAGGCCTGGACCTGCTGGCTGAAAAGAGGTTTGAAAAGGGCAGGCCCGTCTCTGCGATGTACGGCGCCCTGCACCCCGACCACATACAGTTCTACCTCAAGCACCCTTCAATTCGGCAGGCTAAGGAGCTGTGCTACGCTCTGACCTTTCGGAGGGTCAGCGAGAATGTGATAAGAAGCTACTCGAACATGAGCAACAACGGCTTCTTCGAGCTCGCAAACGAGGAGCCCACAGTCACGAAGCTCTAAGATTTACCACTGCAGCTGAGTCGGCGGCCCTGATTGGAACGCTTAAAGTATCCTCTTGAGGATCCACATCACCAGTATGGCCACGACGATTATCAGGATGACAGTGCCGAAGTCGGCGGCCTTCTTGCCTAGCATGTCATTACTTGAAACGCTATGGTATATATTTCTTTTCAAAAAAATAAAAAAAATTAAAGATAATTCTCGTACCCAGCGAGGTCCAAGAGGCCGTGCCCTGAGAAGTTCATCAGGATCACCTTACCCTTCTTGGCGCCACGCGCCTCGTCGATGGCGGCCTTGACCGCGTGGTTCGTCTCAGGCGCGGGAATCACGCCTTCGGTCCGCGCGAACAGCTTGCCGGCCTCGAACACCTCAGCCTGGGTGTAGCTCTTCGGCTCGACGACGCCCTGCTCCACCAGCAGGCTTATGATGGGTGCCATGCCGTGGTACCTCAGGCCGCCTGAGTGGTCGGGCGGCGGCACGAAGTCGCATCCGAGGGTGTGCATCTTGAGCATGGGCGTCTGCTTTCCGGTGTCGCCGTAGTCGTACCTGTACTCCCCCTTGGTCATGCTTGGGCAGTTGGCCGGCTCAGCAGCTACGTACCTTATGCTGTCGTTGTGCTTGCGGTAGAAGGGAAGCATTATGCCGCCGAAGTTGCTTCCGCCGCCCGTGCATCCGACGATGACATCAGGTTCCGCGCCCAGCTCAGCCATCTGCACCATTGCTTCCTGGCCGATTACGGTCTGGTGCGCGAGCACCGCGTTGAGGACCGAGCCCAGGCCGTACACCCTGCCAGCGGAGCCGAGGGCGGAGCCGTCCTCTTGCGCTGCCTCTATTGCCTCTGCTATCGCTATGCCCAGCGAGCCGTTCCTGTTCTTGGGGTCCTTTGCAAGCCTCCTGCCTATCGCCGTCTCGTTGCTCGGGCTCGGGACGACGTCGGCTCCGTACAGCCTCATCACGTGCTTTCGGTACGGCTTTTGTTCGTAGCTGCACCTTACCATGAAGACCTTGATCTTCACACCAAGCAGTGATCCTGCCAGGGAGAGGGCGCTGCCCCACTGGCCGGCGCCCGTCTCAGTCAGCATGGTGCTGATGCCCTCCTTCTTGGCGAGGTACACCTGCATCAGTGCTGAGTTGATCTTGTGGCTTCCGGTCGCGGTCGTGTCCTCCCGCTTGAAGAAGATCCTGGCCTTCGTGCCTATGGCCTCCTCCAGACGCTTCGCCCTCTGCAGGCGGGTGGGCCGTCCGATCTGCGCTAGCAGCTCCCTCACCTCGTCGGGGATGTCGAAGAAGGACTCCTGGCTCATCTCCTGCGCGAGGAAGCCTTTTGGGAAGATCTTTCCCATCAGCTCCAGGTTCCCTTTCGGCGGCGGCAGCGGTGCCGGCAGGTCAGGGACCGCGTTGTACATCTGTTTTGGTATCTCGATTGTCATTTTTTTTACCTCCAATTATTTTTTTGTGATGTCGAGAAAGAGGGCTACCGCCAGATGCCGTCAGATGTCTTGAACATGGATGTATCTAGAAAACTAAAGCCACCGGCAATCGCCTGTTGCAGTCATAATCATACTATTCGCTGTCCAATATAAAAAGTTTGCGGTCCGGTAAAACAAAAATAAGCCTCACTGGACATGCTCACGTGAAATTTATTAAGATGTCTTGCGTACCTAAAATATGACGATACCGTCGGAAAAACGCCAAAATTTCTGTGATCTTTTCGAGCAGGGGTGTTCCATGAACGAGATTGCGGACCTGACAGCCTGCTCTCCTTCCTCTATCAAGAAATACCTGATCCTCGCAGGCAAGGAGGTCAAGGAGCAGAATCTGGTAAGGGAGCTGAAAACTGATGATGAACGTCTGATAGGTCTGTACTGCGGACTGTGGACAGGGGATGGGAGCCAGTACTATGACCATGGTTACACAATCAAGTTCTGCTTGAACAGGGAGCAGCCTGAGCTAATAGGATTTGTACAGGAATTGCTATTGAAGCTGTTTGGGAAGACATCGAAAAAAAAAATACGGACGGGGAAAACAAGCTTTTGTAATGGTTCATTCTCATTTCATATTTGATTTCGCGAAAAGATATCTGTCCTTTGCAAGAAATAAAGGATTAACTGTCCAATTAGTACATCCTGCCTCGTTATATACCACAGAGTTCAAAGAGGGTTTCATTCTCGGAATTATGCTTAGTGATGGTTATCTGAAAGGAACAATGGTTCTTAATTCGATATCTTACCATCTGGTACGAAATATGAAAGATATGCTCAATGAGCTGGGATTTGATGCAAGATTGACCTCACAAAATCGCAGCAAATATAGATGGTATGATTTGCACAGGGTATATCTCGTAAAAAAAGAAAGTGAAATATTTGAAGAATTCCTAAATGAGATATTAAAGAAAGTTGGCAGTAATTATACTTTTCCAATCTTAAAGAATTATCAGAATGGGCCCGCGGGGATTTGAACCCCGGACCTTACCGTTATCAGCGGTATGCTCCACCAGGCTAAGCTACGGGCCCAAGCCGCCCCGGACCAGACTCGAACTGGTGACCTCATGGTTAACAGCCATGCGCTCTACCTACTAAGCTACCGGGGCCTAGAAGGCAGAGAACCGCCGTAATGTTTAAATACTTTTCGCGTTCAGGGATGGGTCTCAAGACGGCGAACCGTCAGCTTCTCGCCGTCGTAGCTTCCCTCTACAGACATGACGCACATCTTGCCCAGCCTGTCATCGATGCGGCTGAGATATTCTTTGTAAAGGGAGTCGCCGACCACATCCTTGTACACGTCGCAGCTGATGTAGGATTCCTTGTCAGCGCTTTCGATTGGGAACCAGAAGCGGCTGCCCTGCACACCGTAGCCGCTGCCGAGCATCCCCCAGGCGTGGACGTGCTCCGTGGGTCCTCCCTCGACGATCTGCTCGATCTTTTTCGGTGCTTGCATATCTGCGATGGTTGATTTCCAGTCAGGCTCGTCCGCTTTCGTGGTGCAGCTGAGCATCGCCAGGAGGCTCAGTGCAACGATTGTTTTCTTCATCTCATCTCCCACCCGTGGAGGTGCCGCGCGTGCATGAACACGCCGTCGTAGTCGCCGAACACCCTCACCACCGCCGTGATGTCGTCCTTGTGAGCGCCGAGGTACTCCTTTACGTCGCGGTAGTGCTCAGGCGTCACTGCGTCCTTTCGCATTTCGCAGAAAAGCTCGTTTCCCCCGAGGTCGCGGACGGAAAACGAGACGTATCTGTCGGACACAACCATGAAGTCGCTTCCCAGCAGCGCGAGTATCGCTACGTTCTTCCGCGGCTCGAAGGTGAGCTCGTTTAGGTAGGCTGCGGTGTAGCCTTCAAGCTCAGCCTGCATGGACGGGTACGCTGTCCTCAGCTGCGGGTTGTAGTGGTGCTCCGCGGGCGGCGGCGCGGCTGCCTTGGGGCTGCACGACAGGAGCACGAGCGCTGCGAGGCCTGCCGCCTTCAGGGCGCCTTTCAATTCCCGCACCCCATCCTGACGAAGTGGTTGACGTTTCCCTTCCTGTACGCCACACCCTCCACGGTGAGTATGCGGTAGTCTCCGGCGCCGTGCGCGTAGTCGCCGTACACCTCCACCTCTGAGCATAGCTTCATCTCATCGATGATGCGGTCGAGGAGGCCCAGCTCCTTCGCGTCGAGATTGGCGGTGCTTACCAGGCACTGTATGCTCGCATCGTTAGATGTGAGAACAAAACTCCTGCTGTTTTGGTCCCTGGCAAAATCGAGGCACTTGCCTTTGACCCTAACGTTTTCCATGTCATATGTCAGCACGGCAGCGGGCATGCTCGAATATTCATCGCTCGGAACGCGTTCGGTTACTGATGATGCGCATGACATCGCAACTATGGCAGCGATGCCCAGACTTGCGATTCCCTTCATGGCGGTCTGGCGAGAAATCCTTACTTAAAAATCTATGCCCTTGGCCGAAAGCTCGCTCATGGCGTAGTCGCGCTCTCGCTCCGAGATGAAGCCGTACTTGAAAAGCAGTTCCGTCTTGGCCAGGACTTTCGGGATGTTGGTTATCCTCCTGAACACCAGGAGTTCGAGGTCAGCATCCTTTCTTCTGCCTTCCATCGCCCTATTGGGCATGTTCATCACCCACACCGAAGGGTCGCACATTTCGTATACGAACTGGGCCGTGCATGCGACGTCTTCCTGGATGTTCTTGAGGGCGTAGCAGTAGACCGCGCCGTTCCTGGTCCGGTCTTCATCGGTCGCGTTGATGAAGTCTGAGAGGTAGTGGTCCTCAGAGATGAGCCTCCACTCAGCGTTCATCTCCCACGCACGGTTGAAGTGCCAGATGTGGGCCATCTCGTGGATCAGCTCCTTCTCTCCGCCGAAGCCGAGGATAATGTCGTCGAAGACCGTCACGTAGCAGTGCGTGTCGTCGTACTTGAGGAAGAGGGCGTTGACCTCCGCGAACTGCTCGTCGAAGCGGTCCCAGTTGCTCCTTGCCCTTTCGTAGACGCCTGCGAACCGGTCCAGCTTCTCCTGCCTGCCCGCTCCCCTGAATCCTGAGGGGTACACCTCCTTACGGATCCTCTGCTCGAGGTTCACCTCATTTGGGGTCTCGAGCAGCGGGTCGATGAACCTCTGCGGAAGCCTGCTGTTCGTCGAGAAGAGCAGCTCCCACGCCACTGCTACGACGAATAAGTTTTTCAGGAACTTGCGGCGCGCCATGAAGGCAGTCTGAATCTTCTATATTTAAGGCTTAGGCAAGCTCGCCCACGAGGCTGCGCAGCATGTGGCCTGTTACGCGCACGTCGTGGAAGGACTGAAGGGGCAGGCGCACGTCCTTGACGCCGACGATGAGAGGATACGTGCCCAGCTGCCTGCAGAAGGTGGTCTTGCCATCCCAAACCTCTGCCTGCAAGTCCTTGAGGACCGTGCCTTCAGGGACGACGCGCCTGAGCATGGGCAGGTCCACCCCTTTCCTCACACTGTCGCGGAAGGAGTAGTAGCGCTTCTTGTTCCTCTGGATGAAGCGGGTGCCTGCCTCTGCGTAGAGCGCGGTGCCCGGGAATGGGACGACCTGGCGTATGTTGATGCGCCGAAGCATCAATCCCTCGTCGTAGATGCGCTTCAGGGCCTCGAGGTTCAGCCCAAGGGTGGTCTTGCTCTCGTCAATCAGGCCCAGCAGGATGTTGATGCCTGGCAGGAACTTGGGCATGCCGTTTTGCCCCCGCTCGCCTCCGAACTGGTTGACTATCCGAACCGCTTCCATCGCGATCTCGGGTGTGGTGTTGAGCCTGTTTGCCCTGACCACTTCAGGGTCGAAGCTCTCGACTCCGAATGCCGCGACGTTGCCCGGGGTGCAGTAGGTCGCTATCAGTTTGGTCACCCTCTTGCCGTCGGCGCCGAGCACCTTGATCGGGTTGACGTTGTCGATGTGCAGGGTCCTGGGCTGCAGCGCTGAAATTCCTTTCAGCAATTTTTTGATGGCGGCGACGCTCCTGCCCTTGTACGAGTAGAAGCACGCCTGCTTGCCCAAGCGGAAGTGCTCGATGCCCGCGGCGTTGAGGGCCTTGGCCTCCTCGATTATGTCTGGCTCGTTCCTGAAGCTCTGCCTGTTCTTGAGAGGCTCTGTGCAGAAGCTGCACGATACCGCGCGGTAGCACCCGTGGCCTGTCTCGAGCTCAGCGATGGCTTCCCATGGCAGCTGCCTTGCGAGCTCCGCCCCCTTGACGGTGTACTCCCTGACCTTTTGGTAGTCAGAGATGCCCTCGAAGTCCGGGTCTACATGATCGAATACCGAGAGGTCTGCGCGCTCGACGTGCTTTCCGCCCTCCAGCCTTGAGCCGAACGATCCTGCCGGGCCGGTGAGGACCTTTTTGGCCCTGATGCCCCTGATCAGCCCGACGATCTCCGGCAGGGTGCCAGGCTCCGCTGATAGGTACTTGCCCGGGGTGTGGATGCCTGCTATCACGACCAGGCGTCTCGCGCTGTCGAGAGCCTTCCTCACCTCATCCCTGGGCCTTGTCAGGTGCAGACGCCTGATGTCGGTCCTGCCAGAGGGCTTGGGCTCCTTTCGCTCCCGCTCGAGGTTGCGCAGGTCGTCGATGGTGAGGTATGTCGCGCCGCCAAGCGCCCCGTAGACGTATCTGGGGTAGGTGCCGATGTACGGCGGCACCCCAAGCCCCGCGGGCTCGTCGGTGTAGCAGTCCAGTATGACATCCATGGGAGGGGTGAATCCGGCCATGTATAAAAAAGGTTTTATATCACCGTAATGTAAAAGTGTGTGCATGACTCCTGAAGAGACCGTAAGGCGTTTTTGGCAGCACCTCTACTACGTGTTCAAGGAACCGCGTGCTGAGGTTGATGAGAGGCAGGTAAGGAACCTGCTCGAAGCCATGAAGAGCATGCCACAGGACGAGGACACGAAACTCCTGATGAGGGAGGTCGAAAAAGGGGAGTGGCCCGAGGTGCTCAAGCGCCTGTCGGTGTTCGTGCGGAGGCTGGGCGTCAAGGTCCAGGAGGAAGAATTCGAGGAGTGGACGGGAGACAAGCTCTCAGTCCTCTTTCCAAAAACCTGGGAATACCTCAAGGTGTACATCCCGTTTCGGTGGCCTGAGCATCTGGACGGTCACCTGCCTGACATCGCAGTCCGTGCAGTATCGTACAAGCCCGGATACAACTATAGTGTCGCAACTTTTGCGTACGCAAAACCTCCGTTTATAAAGATCTGCCTTGAACATTTCAGGCCCCGCCGTGCGCCCATGACTCTCGATGAGGCCAAGCAAGTGATAAGGTATATCGACTCCATGCCCAAGTATCAGACGAGCGTAATCCACGAGTACGAGCACTACATGCAGTACCTGCACAGGCGGGACAACTTCCCCAAGCACCACGCGTTCCAGTATATCAAGAGGGTGTTTGCAGAGGACTCAAAAGTCCGCAAGTTCCTCGAGAAGAGCGAGCGCATCGCCTACATCCTCTCTGACATGGAAGGCGACCTTAACACAGAGGAGCTAGCCGCCAACCTGGCAGAGGTCATCTACTGGAAAGTCGCCGGTTACGACGAGCGTTCCATAGTAAGGATGCATCAACAAATATTCCCGAACACCTTCAGGCAGAAGGTGGCTGAGATCAAGAAGAAGCTCCAAGAGAAGGACCTCGACAAGAAACAGAGGAAGAAGCTCAAGTTCATGCTCGTCGTGTTGAAGCGCATGATCCGCCCCACCGAGCACCTGTGGGCTGAGGCAGACCGCGTCGCGGCGCAGATTCGGCATAAGCTCGCGTGAGATTTTTATATTATCAGTTTTCTGCGAGACCCTATGGAAGCTGCAGCAGTATGGAAGAGGATGTTTAGGAAGAGGAAGGCGGGCGACTCGTTCTACACCGCAGACGTCGACGACCTCATCGAGGCCCTGCGCGGCGAGAAGGACGGCGAGTCCGCAAGCCTTGCCCGGTCAGCCAAGATCTTCAAGAGGACCGGCAGGCCCAAGCCTTTCTGGAAGCGGTTCTGCGCATACGTGGGAAGCAGGGGACTGCCGCAGGTTGAATACTTCGAGATGTACGGCGAGGATAAGCTCTCAGAAGCCTACCCGCTCTCGTGGGAGACCGCAAAGGATTTCGCCCTGCACCACTTCGGCATGAGTGACCCTCCGAATCCTCCTATAGCAACAGTGCTCTTCCCGCAGTGGGCCTTCTACGGCGTGACAAGCCACGCCATCACAGGCAGCAGGGGAAACAGGCAGCTCATAATCGTGAACGGAACCGCGCTGCACCCTCGCGTCACCGTGTCCGCTTCTGACGTTGACGTGCTGAAGAGGTACGTCGACCGGATGCCGCCCCTCAGGGCCATCATAGTCCACGAGTTCGCGCACTACATCCAGGAAGTCGTGGGAGTGTCAAAGATCCAGGCTAACGTCGGTGTGCACGAGTCATACATGGAGAATGCGGAAGGAAAAGATGTCGTGATGGCGAGGAGCATCAGGGACGCGGTCCGCGGCGAGGATTTCAGGAAGCAGGCCCAGTACCGCTTCTCGCCGGTCGAGATCGAGGCCAGGCTGGCGCAGCTGGTGAGCCTGCTCGTCGACGGGATCGATGAGAGGAGCGCTTGCGGTATCACGTTTTCGGGCGACGAGTATTACGCGATGATGGGCATGCTGCCCTACCTGAAGCGATCATACCTGGCTGACAGGAAAGCATCGCGCATCCTCAAGAAGGTCAAGAAGGGAGTGGACGACCCGGTCGTGCTGGGAGAGGTCGACAAGTTCAGGAGCGGCACATTGCTGGACTCCAAGACCGACTACTGGCTGTACCACCAGGCCGCCACCGACACGGAAAGGCTGCTGGGCAGGGCGAGGTATCTCGCGTCAGGCATCCTGGCCGCGAGGGCGAGACGGTCCGCCCTTGAGCTCGTTCTCAAAGGAAAATAATAAATAGCCAGAGGTAGGTCTGCATCACATGGCAGCACTGCAACTGTTCATCTCGGCGATTGTGGCATCTTTCGGAGCCCAAGCAATCAAGGTCGTGGCTGAGCTGGTAAAGAAGAAAAAAATCGAGAGAAAGACGTGGACCAAGCTGGGTGGCATGCCGTCCTCTCATGCGGCGCTCGTCGCAGCTGTTGCCGCGTCAGTCTTCTTCGAGCAGGGCTTTTCCCTGCTGTTCGTCGTGACAGGTGTGTTCGCGGCAATCGTGCTGCGCGACGCTACAGGCGTGCGCAGGCACGTGGGTAGGGTGTCTGCAGTGGTCAACGAAAAGCACGAGGCAGGCCTCGAGGAGAGCGTCGGCCACACCATCCCGGAAGTGTTCTGGGGCTGCGTCTTCGGCGCGTTGGTCGCTGCGGCGGTTTACGCGTTTTAGCGCTTCTCCCGCACGGGCTGTCCGGTCCAGATGACGTAATGCCCGCCGTGCTTGCCTTGGTTGCTTGTGATGGTTACGTGAACAACGGCGTCTGCATGGTACTCTCTTATCAAGTTCCAGAGAGGATGCTGTCTTAAAGACGGCGTGTATTCGTCGCGGTATTCACCATAGTAATAATCCGTCGTCTCAAATCTCACTGGAAATCCGCCTTCGAGTAGGTACTCGTACTGTTTTCCTGTTGCCTCTTCAAGTTCTGATTTCGAACCGTTGAAGAGCAAGATTTCTATGCTCATTTTGATTCACCTCTTATTTGATTTGGGACCTGATTACAGGTCCACACCGACACTTACACGTGCCTCAAGGTCCGGAGTGAGGTCGCCGTCACCGGTCATCGCAGCCTGGACACCGATCTTCAGGTCTCCAATCTGCTTGGTGAGGCTTGTCTCACCATAGCTGAACTGCTTTGAGTCCAGGTCCATTTCGCCAAAGGCGCTTGCCTCGTAACCCTTACCCAGGTCTTTTGATATGAAGTAACCAAGGATGGTCTTGTTTTGCATGTCGCCGCCTTTATGGTACCAGACTGGAATTATGCTTACCTTGGAGAAAATCTCTCCGGGCAGCATGGCTTTCAGGTGGGCACCTAGACCTGTCTTGGTCATGAGTTCGTCTGCATGCACTATTTTCATCTCAAGGCCCAAGTTGTCGTGCAGTGACTTGTTAAGGGTGGTCTTACCAAAGTATCCTCCCTTGCTCAAGTCTACAAACGTGTATGATCCAATCTTCAGGGGGAGCTTGTTGAAGCTTTCAACACGCACAACGTCAGGCTTCTTTGACATGAAGTATGTGGCGCTGTTCTGCGCCATCGCTTTGATAGGGGCAAAAGCGAGCGCGAGGCTTATAATCGCTGTGGTTAGGTATTTCCTTAGGGTTTTCATTTTCATCACTTTTCTTTCATTTGGAATGACCGGAGGCCTGTGCCTTAGGTGCGGCTTATCAGGCCGGTTCGACATGGGGATTGTCGCCCGCCCCCATGCTTACTCGGGGATTAGAAGGAGCCTCCCCCTGCGACGGTAACGCGGGGAAGCCTTTATTTGGCCGGACCTCTTCTGACTCCGCTGTCCGGTTAGTTACTTCCTAATAGTAGTAAAAGTAACTAAATATATCAATCTTGCGGAGCTGTCCTCTTCGGCCGACGATGGAAATGGGCGTCGGTTTCGGCGAATCAGAAGATGAGCAGGAGCTTTGCGTCGGGGCGATTGTTTAAGCCTTCTGAAAACTTTGCGGATGTTATGCAGGAATGATAATAAACACCTAAAGAATTATAAATAAGCTAGACTTAGTCGAGCTAATGGTGAAGGCATTGATAACCCTGGACGAGAACACCAACCGCGTGCTCAACATCGTGAAGGCCACTTATGACCTCAAGGACAAGAGCGAGGCAATCAGATTTGTGGTCAGCCGGTACACCAAGCTAGAAAAGGAGCCGGTAATCAGACCCGAGGTCGTCCGCGAAATCCTTGCGGCCGAGAAAGAGGAGGGTATATTAATCAAAGATTTCGCCAGACATTTCGGTCTCAAGAAATGAGTTACGGTCTATGGATGAACCACCGGACTGAAAAAAAGGTTAGGAAATTCTCAGAGCCTCTCTTGAGCGCTATTGATATGAAGCTTACGTAGATTCTAGCCAATCCGAAAAAGAGATACAAACCTCTCAAACATTCGTTAAGGGGTTACTGCCGCGTACACGTCAACACAAATTTTGTCATCTTATTCAGGATTGACCATGAAGCCAAATTAGTTAGGGTGCTCTTCATAGGCCGTCACGAAGAGGCTTATGTCAGAAGAGCAGCAGGAGCAGGGCCGCTATGACTGGAAAGCTCAGCGTCGCAAGCAGGGCTCCGCGCAGCTGCAGGAGGAGCTTTGCGTCGGTCCTGGCAAAGAAGATGGTGCCTGAGGGCAGGTTGTGCAGGAATATCAGGCTCGCCACAGGCAGCATGAAGTCAGGCTTCTCTGCAGATGCGAAGAAGGCGCTTGCGAGTATGGCTTGGCTGACCAGGAACAGGTGTCGCTTGTCCAGCAGGTAGATGTAGAGCAGGCCTGAGAGGGCCGCCGCGAGGAACGCTAGCAGGAGGTTGATGCTGAGGGAGCGGAAGAGGAAGAACACGACGGTCATGAAAAGCGCTGTCGCGGCGATTCTGAACTGCCGCATGCCCGGCAGCACCTCGTCCTTTGCGAAGCGGGCGAGCAGGACGCCTGCGAAGAAGCCTGCGTAAGCGATTAGCATGACCGCAAATCCGTTCATGGCAATTACTTCCCCAACAAGGATATTTAAGTTTTTTTATTCAAAGAGCAGCAGGAGGTCAGCTTGCCAGATGAATGGAAGAAAAGAATTACTCGATTGCGAGGTTTACATCGATGGATTTCTCTGTCTGGGCATCCTTCTTCTCCCTGATCTTGTGGAGGAACCAGTCGTACTGGTGCTGCCCTTTCTCCATCGCCTGCTTGTAACCGAGCCCTAGCAAAACCGCGCCGATGCCTGTAGAAAAATCATATTTTCCTAACTTACTTGCACGTCCTGTAGGTCGCCAGCCCTTCCTTGGCCTTGCGCTCCCTCTCCTTGAACTGCGCGTCAGCCCTAGAGTTCTTGATGTCGATCAGCTTGTCTGTTAGGCAGTCGACCTCAGCCTGGGCCTCGTCGATGAGGTCGGGCGATTCCTTGATGTCGACCGTAGTCGTGTCCCTACCGTCATAGACGGTGAACGACTCTATGTTGAAGTCGCAGTTGTCGTGGTCGTGGTATACTATGAAGTTCCTGTCGCGCTTGCTGTCCTGGCCCACGTATATGTCGTGCTGGTCGTCGCTCCAGATCTTGTTGGTAAACCTGACCTCGACCGGCTTTCCGTTGATCTTCTCCTTTCCAAAATATGCCTGCTTGTCGGAGTTCATGCCGCAGCCACTTATCATCGCTGATGCGGCTGTGACCCCTGCCAGCAGTATTAGGGATTTGTAGGCTTTCATGCATGCTGGTGACATGTTCTTATTTAAAAAGTTTTCGTTTTGTGACTACTTTAAGGTAGTAAATTACTCCTAGCTATGAAGCCTGAAGTGAGGGCTGTCTCTGGCGAGCTGTAATCCAGCTCATTTCCAAGAAAGTCCGTAGCTGAACCTCCAGCCTCAGTGAGGATTATATCGACAGGGGCTGCGTCCCAAATGCTCGCATGTACCTTGTCGGGGTCGAAGTTCGTGTGGACGAATCGCGAATAGATGCCCTCAGCTACGAGGCAGACCTTCAGGCCAAAAGAACCAACCTTCGGAACATCGCAGACATCCTTGCCTTCCTTCAGGAAAAAATCCTCAAGGTCACGGTCGATGTTGTACCTGCCTACAACGTCCCCAGCGCCGTTGGCGGTAATCCTCCTGCCGTTGAGCCAGGCCCCATTTCCCAAAGATGCGCTGTAGGTGCTGCCTTGCTCTGGAGCGTGGCATACCCCCATGATGCTCCTTCCTGCCCTGACAAGTCCGATTAGGATTGCATAATCCTCCCTTCCTTCCGCAAGCGACGCTGTCCCATCAATTGGGTCTATAACGAAACAGTACTCCGATCCCAGCCTGCTGCGGTCGTCCTTGGACTCTTCGGACAGTATTGGTATCAATGGGTATCTCTTCTTCAGCTCGCTTACCAAGAAATCCTCTACCGCAAGGTCTGACGAAGTCAGTGGGGATCCGTCCCTCTTCTTGCTGGTCCTGGATGGTCCAATCAATCCTGCGGCTCTCTGTGCGATTCGCTCAAGAAAGGCTTGGTCCATCCTACAAAACCTTTTCCAGGTCATAGACGCTTCCTATCTCTGCATATTCCCGGGCGGTGCCGTTTATGTCCATCGTCTCCAGATTGGGCTCCTGCCCGTTATTCTTGACATGCACTGCCTGCATGCCGACGTTCATGGAGCCGAAGACGTCCTTATTCTTATGGTCACCCACATACACGACGGTCTCTTCCTTTCCCTTCCTGCCATAAAGTTCTATGGCCCTGAGGAACGCTTCCGGCGAAGGCTTCTTATCCTTGACATTCTCTGAACAAAGCATATGATAATCATCATCGGTATCGACATAGAATATCGTCGGGTCGAAGCCCAACGCCTCGGCGACATCGTGGACGGTCTTGTGGGTCTCAGTAGTGATAACACCTATACCATATCCCTTAGCCTGTAGAGATTCGAACAGGTTAACCAATCGCTCATCTTTTGCGAGCACTTCAGAGAACCTGATGTGTTGGAGCATCTGCTTGTGCAGGTATTTTGAGTCGGTACCGAACTCGTTTTTGAAGACCTTGCCGTTGGAGCCGTGCTCCTCGACCTTAGCCAGGTAAGCCTCTTTGGATTCCTGCGGGATGGATTTGATGGCCTGTTCGAGCGAACCCGGTTTCTTTATGTGGTCCCTGTATTCTTCGACTAGCTCTTCTGCCACGTCGTCTGGTGCGTTACCTCTCATGAGTCTATCCCAAGCTGAGAACCTGAAGAAATCGTGTGCAGTCTGAATCGAACCGCTGCCGGTAACATATTCCTTGTTCTTGTCATATAGCGTCCCGTCGATATCGAACAGTACCAGACTGATTTGCTGTGGTTGGTATTTTTGCACCATTTTAACATATTTAGGCATTGATACTATATAAATTTTTCGTTTATTTACCACTAAAAAGTAGTAAAATTAATATAATAGTTGTGGTGACTAAGCGCCATGCACGAAAACATCGAGAGCGCTCCATACCAGCTGATCGACCGCATACACCTCATGCTGGTCAGGATTGGCGAGAAGCCGTCGATGCTGCTGGGCGAGGAGCACTACGAGCGCTACGACGAGGAGAGGGACCTCTTCCTCCTGGACGAGGAGAGGTGCATCGCAAACGCGAGCAGCATCGGCATGCCCTGGGCATCGACAGGCATAATAAGCTGGCACCCAGGCGCAGAAGAGCAGCCCCAGGTCGAAGCGCAGATCTACACCTTCAGCCTGGAGCAGGCAGTGGCAGACGAGCTCGTGCAGGCACACAGCTCCCATGACAGGCGCAGGGAGGGACAGCTTTTGGGCTATCCGGAAACGGCGATCGAGGCTTTCTTGGGCGAGCGGCCGAAGAAGCAGAAGCCGCAGTGGGGGCTTTCTTGGGACATGCTGCCCTTCACCTATTGGGTCTTTTCAGAGGAGCACTTCAAAGAAGAGCTGAAGGTCGCGCAGAGGTGGCGCGACGTCCTCCGCGAGGCGAGCCCGAGGCTGTGGGCAGAGGTAAGGCTCAAGTACTTCGCGCGGCAGAACCCTTAAATATTAAGCCATGCCAAGCAATGTGATGGCAAACATCCTGCGCATCGAGACCATAATCGAGCCCAAGATCGGATTGACAGCATTCTACCGGGATACCGCGTACCCCTACAGGCTCATGACCAGCATCGTGCCGGTGTCAGAGCCGCTGCTCACCGTCGAGTTCTGCAGGAAAGAGGAGGTGGAAGGCCTCAATGCCATACTGCTCACCACCGGCGGCAGGGGTGATTACGCGGTGCACGGCATCGCAAGGTTCGACCGAGGCGACGGGCATCCGGAGCTGTACGACATGGGACCTGACCTCGAGGTCATGGTTGACGAGAACTCAGAGAAACTTTTTGCCTACAGGCTCTCGCTGGTGAGGATTTTCACGCAGAATCCGGACTGGAACTGAACCGCTCCGGTATGCAAACGTAACTTTCTTATACTATAGCACACTATAGTCGGAATATAATGAACACCACCATACAGCTGGACAGCAAGACCGTGGAAGAGCTGAAAAGAATCCGGGAATATCCCAGGCAGACATATAATGAGCTGGTCGCCAAGATGATTAAAGTGTTCAAGAACTCGCAGAGCCAGTACGACCGTTTCCTGCACACTGTGCAGCAGGCCAAGATGAAGGAGCTCTGGGACAACGAGGATGACGAGGCATGGGAGGATGCTTAGAGCAGGCGACGTAATCCTCGCAAGGCTGCAGTTCCCCGACACATTCGAGGTGAAAACCAGGCCTGCGCTCGTGCTTTTTGCTGAACTGGGCAACATAGTCGTGGCCGGCATCACGAGCAATCGGCGGATGGAAGGGGTGCCCCTCCTCAGGAGGGAAGGCGCGGTAAAGGACTCGGTGATCAAGCTCAACTACATTTTCACAATATCTGAGATTCTCGTGAAGAAGCGACTCTTTCCTTTGAGCGACAAGAAGAGGAAAATGGTGAGGGAGGAACTGGCCAAGCGGATACCGCCCTAGTCCTCCTTCTTCCCGTACATGTCCAGTACCGCGTCGACGCGCTCCCTGATGAAGTTGTCGACGATGCCGTTGAGGTAGAGCTGCGCCTCCTTGACGTTCCTGCAGGCGTCTTCGAGCTCGCCCTTCTCGCCGTCATACTTGACCAGTGACTGGAACCTCCAGATGTCGTTTTCAATCACGAACCTCATTCCGCGCTGCTCCGCTATGCGACGGCCGACATGCTCGTACAGCGGGAGAGCATCGCAGTCCGGGTGGGAGCTGACGCTCTCCACCTTGATTTCTGAGCACACCTTTTCTTGGTAATTCGCCTTGAAGTACACGTACAGGAATTTCCCTGCGAAGAAAAGCTTGGGCTGTCGGCCCGATTTGGAATAGCTCGGGGGGAATTCGTGACGCCAGCGGTAGTAGTTGATCTCCTCGAAGACGTCGTGCTTCTTGAGGACGTCCGACATCTCTTCCAAGGTGATTGCCATGGCTGGCGGGGAGAAAGCCCTTATTCTTAAAGGTTAGCCTTAAATATTAGCTTTCGTGGGAGTGGTCCATGGGGCTCATGAAGATAATCTCGGAAAACTACCCTGACTGCAGCCAGGCGAGGCGGCCGAGGCTTGCGGTGCGGTACCGCGACTCCGAATACTCGCTAAAGGAGATGCGTTACATTGTGCAGAGCCCTTTCATGCAGCTCTACTTCGAGGGCGAGCGGGGCACACTGCTCGTGACAGCGGACTCAAACGCCGGCTGCAGGGCAGAAGGGTCCGCGCCCATGGGCTTCGAGGAGAAGCCCGCTGCCTTCAGCCTCGAGGACGACCTGACAATCGAGCTGGATGACGGCGCGCGACAGATGATACTTGACCTCGCGCACATCTACCGCGTCCCGCCGCAGAACTAGGGCGCAAATATGCGCTGATCTTTCCGCTTTCTCATGTTGGGACATCAAGGGCAAGCGGCAGGGATTCCCTCTGACCTCATGCAGCCTCGTTTCGATCATCCTGACCAAGATCTGCACTAAGTTGCGCAAGCGTTAAATATTAACAGTTCTGCCCAAGGCCCATGTCACTGCTTGACCATATCAAAGAGAGCAAGGAAGAGCAAGAAAGAAGGAAGGAGCAGGAAAGCCTCGCGAAGAAGGTAAGCCAGAAGGAAAAGTGGCAGATCATCGACGAGCAGATGAGGGAGATCGAAGGGCACAGCTACCACGTCTTCATGGGATGCGACCTGGACACACCTCCCGTGCCTGAAAGGATAACCAAGCGCATCAAGCGCAACCTCAGGCGAGCGCCGCCTGAGCAGCCGAAGATACGCTGGCGCAAATACGGCCTGCTCGAAGAGGTGCATGTCAGCGACTTCACTTTCGAGACGAAGAAGATCCGCACCCCGGGCGAATACTTCGGCGAGGATGGCGTGTTTTTGTTCTACAAGGGGGTCAGGTCGTCGGTGCCTGCGCAGAGGTTCGAGTACAGGAACGGCAAGTGCTACATCCCCGACTGGGACATAACCGTGCCAGAAGCGCTGATGGACGACCTGAAGCTGAAAGTCGAGCTCTACTGGGACAGGTACAACATCTAGGGGAAGAAGTTGTACTTGGGCATGTCTACTACCCTCAACGTGTCGTAGTCCCTGATCACATCCGAGAAGGCATTTGTGAGGCTCATGGTGAAATCTTTCAGCTGCTGGACTGATTCCACCTCGAGGTCGACCTCGTAGTCCCATCCCGCCAGGGTCTGGACCGCCGCTATCACGCGGCTGTCCGTGCGCACGTGAGCGAGCAGGGCTCTTACCCTCTCGTTTGGGCCCACCAGGTAGAGGTTCAGCTTGTAGTGCAGCTGGCCTGCGGCCGCGTTGTCGAGTATTATCGTGAATCCCTTTATCACGCCGAGCTGCTTGAGCCTCTTCATCCTGAGCGTGACAGTGTCTGCAGAGACGCCGGCAGCCTTGCCGATCTCCACCGACGTCGTCCTGCTGTCTGCCAGGGAGCGGCAGATCTTTCCGTCTACCTCATCCAGCTCTACCACCTCAGCTGTCGGCCTGTAGTCCAGCTGCCTGGGTGCCTGCTCCCTCTGCTTTCCGACCAGGTAGTCGCGCCTGTAGAACTCGGCGTGGAGGTTGATGGCCACCGTCTTCTTCAGGATGTACGGGCTGAAGCGTTCGGATAGGTCCTCCATGAAGCTCTGCAGCTCGAGCTGGTTCCTCACCATGACTATCATGGCCAGGTCGTACGGCCCCTCGAGGTCAGCTATCCAGGTGACGTGCGGGCTTTCCCGGTAGTAGGAGATGAGCTGCTGCTTCTTTTCGCTGTCGACGTTCTGCAGCTTGATGTAGATGTCGTAGTAGGAATAGCCCAGCCTGGCGCCGTCGATCACCGTCAGGAAGTATCTTACGTACCTGTTTTTCTGTACGCGGTACCTCACGCTCTCGGGCTTGAGCTTGGTCTCCTTGCCGATCCGCTTGAAGGATGCCCTCGAGTCTCCGTCCAGGGCGTAGAGAATCCTGCGGTCTTTTCGGTCCATTTCGTTAATAAATCCTTTTTTATTAATAAAATTTTCGTGAAAGTTAAAAATTTTATTGGATATTTTTATATATTCCTAAATATTAGCCACTTGTAGGTGATGAATGATGAGCTATGCATCTGCGAAAGAATACTACAAGAACGTGATGGGCCAAGAGACCTTCGAGTTCGAAGGCGAAAGCTACGCCTACCCGATCACCGTCAGGACCGAGAACGGGAAGAGGGAGTACAGGTGCGACCTCGCCCACCAGCTGATCAGGCTCAGGCACGAGGAGGAGCTGGCCGCGCTCCCGCTGAAGGAGAAGGTCAGGCGGTACTCCAAGAACGCCGGGCTAGAGATGCTGGCGACTGCGCTCGAGCTGCCGGGCGTGCTCATGAGGCTCGGGGGCATGCACTACAGCCTGGACGGCATCCGCGGCATGAAGGAGGAGACCCTTTACAGCTACAGAAAACTAGAGGGGTATCGGGATTTTCTCTAGTCAGATCTGGAGCTTGTCCAGGAACTCTGCGAGCAGCCGCATGTCATCTGCCTTGCCCTCGAGCTCGCCGTAGTACTTCTCGTCCATCTTCTCGAAGTAATTGTTGACGTCGCTTATGAACCTCTTGTACTTCTCAGGGTTTTCGGCAAGACCTTTTTGCCTCATGACCAGGTAGAAGCCCATGGCGTAGGTGAGGATGCCTCCGGTCAGCATCCTTTTCGGCGTGTCGGATATCTTGTACAGCTCCGGGCGAAGCCTGGCCATGTCTGAAATCTCCCTTTTTATGCTCTGGTCTATGGTCTCGCCGTTCTTCTTTCCCCTGTACACCAGGCCGTGCTCGACCAGGCCTTCGTTGAACTTCTTGGTTCCTTTGATCATCTTCTCGTTAAACCCGCACAATGGCATGTCCATCACCTTCCTTACCAGCCCTTCCTGAAACTCTTTGTTCCCTTCAAGCATCTTGTCGTTCATCCCGCATAAGGCCATTGGTGTCACCTTAGAGCTCCGGGGTTTCAGAGCGTTTATCTGATAAAGCATGGTAAAGGAACAATTAGGAATGTTATAATATTATTCAGAAAAATTTTTACATAACCACAAAATTATTATATAAATATTGATTTATTATCAGAATGGATAGCAAGGACAGGCGGATCCTCTCCGAGCTGCTGTACGACTCCCGCATCCCGCTCTCGCAGCTTGCGAAAAGAGTCAAGGTCTCAAGGGAGGTGCTGGCATACCGGCTCAGGAAGCTTGAGAAGGACGTCATCAAACAGTATTCATCGCAGATCAGCATCAAGGCGCTGGGCTTCCAGCGGACCGGCTGCTACGTCACGTTGCAGAACTGCCTGAAGGATTCTGAGGAAGGCTTCATCAGGTTCTTGGAAAATCACCGCTCAGTCGCGGCCATATCGACCAACATCGGCAGGTACGACGTCATCTTCGACATCTTCTACAGGGACAGCGACCAGCTGCACAGGACCCTGCTCGAGATCGAATCGTTCCTCGGCGACATGCTGTATGAGATATTCTTCCTGAACCTGCCCATCGAGCAGGGATTCTTCTACGGGAAGCTGCTCGGGCAGAAAAGCCTTGCGAGGGCTTCTGAAGGGAGCGCAACCGCGAAGGTTGACGCGACGGACAAGATGATACTCAGGATGCTGAACAGGAACGCAAGGGAAAGCCTCGTCTCCATCGCCTCGAAGGTGGGCCTGAAGGCGAACGCCGTCGGCTACCGGATACGGGCGCTTGAGGAGAGAGGGGTGCTGATGGGCTCGACCGTGTTCATCGACTTCGAATCTCTCGGCTTCGACCTGTACAACATCCAGCTCAAGGTCGGCAGGTCAGCGGAGCAGGGCAAGGTCTTGAGTTTCCTGCGGAGCTGCCCGAACGTCTTCTATTTCTACCACTATTTCGGCAACAGCGGATGGGACATCGACGTCGGGGTGGCGATCAGGAAGAAGGAGGAGCTCAAGAGCGTCGTGCAGGAGCTAAAGAGCCTGCCTGTGGGTTTCCGGGAGATGTACATGATCGAGAAGGTCTACAAGGAGGAGCTGCCTGAGGGCGTCTTTTTATAGCGTCCGCTCCACTCCTCGGGAAGCCCCGCTTGGCGGCGCAGCGGTCTGCGTCCCTAGCTTGTCGCCTTCCGTTGCGATCTCTCGGTCCCCTTTTGGCATGGCTCTGAGGACGTCTTGTATCGCACGCCTCATCTTGGGGTAGAGGCGGACGTCAGGTCGGGCATCGGTTTGGGTAAGGATGGTATTTTATGCTTTTCGCACGGACGTGCCGTTCTGCAGGGCTTCCCTCGCCATCCTTATGTCCTCTTCCGTGAGGCGCTCTGCCCGTATCCTCACCAGTTCGTTGAAGCTCTCCGCGGCCCTGAGCCCTTCCATGCATTCGAGTTCCGTCGCTCCCCTGTCGATGTAGTACTGCTTCTCGATGCGTTCCTTCCTCGCGTCCTCGATGCTTTTGACACGGATCCCGAAAAGTTCCCGCAGGAGCATGACGGTCCCGACGTGGTTCTCCGACTTGATGCCGCACTTGAAGAGGATTGCGAGGGCTGCGTTGTACATCGAATAGTAGGTCAGTGTCGTGGCGTCGTCGAAATGGCGTATCCTGTGGAGCGCTTTTGCGGAAAGGAGGGAGGTGTAGGATTTCTCGAGGTACCCGCGGGACTGGTCAAGGTTCGGCTGCAGGAGCCGGATTCTTCCCTCCTGGAGCAGCCTGGCGATGAATGAGTTCATGGTAGCGGTCGACCCCTTTGAGTATCACATGGCCTCTGATGATCTCCCTGATGAGGAGGCTGGATGTGTCGAACGGCCCTGTCTTGACGCTCAGCTTTGAGCTGATAAGCTCGATTTCTTCCTTGAGCTTCCTGTCCTCGGTCTCGATGTAGACGTCGATGTCGCTCCTCGCTGTCTGGTACCCTTTGGCGTAGGAGCCGAAGAGGATGGCGAGTCCGATTCTCGGGTCGTCCCTGATCCCTTGTGCGATGTGCCGTATCTTCGCGTCCTTGACGGCTTCGAACAGGCGCCAGTGCTCCATCATTCTTATGGCTATCCCTGCCTCGAGCGTGGGTTTCACGAAGCATACCTTGTTCCTGCCCTCCTCTCGGTAGTCGATGATGTTTTGTCCCCTCAGTTCCTTGACTTTCCTCGCGACGGTCATCTGGTTCTCTTTGAGGCTCTTGGCCAGCTGACGGATGTGGGCGTCATGGCTGCTCAGTTCAGAAAGGATTCTGTATGAGATTTGTTGCATATGTAACATAAATGATACAATTGGTATTTATGCTTTTCGCACGGACGTGCCTTTCTGCAGGTGGTCATGATGATAAGTTCGGAAGCGGTCCGGCCATTCTCCAGCAATTCATAAATATTAACGAAAGATATTAATATTAACGATGAATGTTAATAGAAAACGTATCCTTTTCGTCATCGATTCCGAGAACAGGCTGGACATAACCATCATCAAGGAACGCGGCAGGTTCTTCCGGTTCGCCATCAACTACTCGGCCAGAATAAGAGGAAGATGGGTCGCCGTGTACAGGGCGGACAACCACCACGGCTTCGTCCATGAGCAGAGGTTATGGAAGGGAAAGGAGCCCATACCCCTTCGGGAGTACGAAGGCTGGGAGCTGAAGGACGTGTCCGACGACCTGGTGGAAAAAGTCAAAAGGAATCATGATAAGTCCAGGAAATTGTACGAGGCAAGAAATTGAAGAACGACAAGAAGTGGGCGGCAATCAAGCGGCTGCTGGACGCTGAGATCACAGGCGAGATAGATTTGCCCGAGGAATGCCTGATCATCTGGCCCGACCAGATAGGCGGCATACTGACCAGGAAGAGGCTGGAGCTGATCGGTGCGATTGAGGTGTCGAGCCCTGAGACCATAAAGCAGCTCGCTGATCATCTCGGAAGGAAGCTGCCTGCGGTCGACAGGGACGTCAATTACCTCAAGGGAGTCGGGATCATCAAGACAGTCAGGAACGGGAAGGGTGTCCGCCCCGTGCTTTCCAAGGCACTGATACTGATGCCTTTGGCGAAGCTGATTGCTTAGGTCACCATCCCTTGTCCAAAACCCGTTGCCAGACCTCGTCTGTGGGTTTCTTCCACTCTATCCTTCTTGAAGTCTATCTCGCCCCAGATCGCGAACTGCGGCAGCCTGTAGTTGTCTTGGTACGGCACTCCGGAGCGCCAGTACTTCCAGGCTGCCCTGTTCATGGTGTCCCTGCTGGATCTGCCCTTACCCTTGGATTCGCGGCAGAGCTCCCTTTCAATGTATGCTCTCTCCACCACGAACGCCTGGTCATTTGGCATGAGGTCGAAGCTGAGGAGGATCACCTAGTTTTTCCTGCAGATGTCGCAGAAGAGGGAGTTCCAGAGGTGGGGGAACTCCTTGCTTTGGGTCCAGCTTTCGGGCTCAGGCTCTAATAGCGCTTCGATGGTGCCGTCCCTGGCCCGGTCTGGGAGTCTCTTGCCCCAGTAGAAGGGGATGAAGCGCTTGATGGGGATTATTCCTTTCCTGTATTGGCGGCCTGTTAAGATATCTCTGAGCGCTTCGTTGTTGGTGTAGTGGTAGGCACGCATTATAATTGGAGAAAATTCGTAATATTTATGGCTATTTGACAAACGTGCCCTTCTTGAGGTCGTCCATCGCTTCTTGGAGCTCTTTTTGAGTGGTCATGACGATGGGCCCGTACCAGGCCACAGGTATGTTCAGAGGCTCTCCGGCAATCAATAGAAATCGGAAGTCGCCTTCTGCCCTGACCTTGTTCTCCAATGTTAATAGCTCGCCTTCCTTGACAGGCTCCCCTCCGATGGTTCCCCTGCCTTCGAAGACGTAGGCGAATCCCCTGCTTATGCTTGTGGCAAAGGCGCCGTGGACCTCGACGTCGAAGTAGGTTATGTCGCGGTCCTTGACCGGGCCTTGCGTCCCCTTGTAATTGCCTGAGAGGACCCTGATGACGTTGTTCTTCTCCTTTATCTCAGGGAGGGCGTCTATGCCGCGGTACTTGGGGGGCGCCATCTTGTCCTTGAGGTTGATCCAGAGCTGGAAGCCCTCGAACGTGCCTTCTTTTTCTTTCGGCATCTCCTGGTGGAAGATGCCTGAGCCAGCGGTCATCCACTGCACCTGGCCCTCCTTGATCCTGCCTTTGGAGCCGGTGGAGTCCTCGTGGTCTATCTCTCCTGATATCATGTAGGTCACGGTCTCGATGCCTCTATGGGGGTGCCAGGGGAAGCCTTTCATGTAGTCGTCTGGGTTTTTCGACTTGAAATGGTCCAGGAGAAGGAAGGGATCGAGGTCGGGATGGTTGGCGAAGACCCTGTTCAGTTTGACGCCGGCGCCTTCGAGGACTTGCTTGGAGCGGAGTATCATTCTGCTTGGGAAGTGGGGGGAGTATAAGAGGGTTTTGGTATGTCCATGGTTTGTCCTTAGGATTTTTTTGATTAAGGGTTGTGGGGAGGAAGGGTGTTCTTAAGTTATTCCATATGGTTGTATTGGAGAGGAAATGAAAAAAAATATAATACACTGCTTCATGTCCCTAATATATGGCACCGAGAATAGGAATAAGTGTTATCCTGGAGAAAAACGGAAAAGTCCTTCTGGGAAAAAGAATAGGATCCCATGGTTCTGGAAGTTGGGCGCTCCCAGG
>CAZPJY010000016.1:0-42465 GCA_964587045.1 uncultured Methanosarcinales archaeon | reverse complement strand
TGATAATACGTGCCGGCAGCAAGGCATTGCCGCTCGCCGGTTTCATAGCAGTCGAAGAATGTCACGGTGTAAGCATCATCGCCGAGATCGCCCGTCATCCATACCAACTGGCCAAGTTCGCCTAATCCAGGTGTGCTGTAGTTGGCATAATACCTTGCTGAGATATTGACGCTGGGCGTATCGGTCCCGTTCAGCAGTTCCAGGCTTGTGGTGTAGTTCTGGATTGTGAGGTTTGATGAGTAGCTAAAGCCGCTGCTTATTGAATTGTTGTCTGTGGCGTTTACTCCGCAGCGCCATAGGTCATTATGATGGGTCCAGTTCCAGGCCAGTGTTGAGATATTGAGCGCGTTCAGGGTGACAACATAGTCAGTTACTGTGAATTTTGTGTTCCAGCCGGAGCCGTTGTACTCCTGGAAGACGATGGTAGCGTTGGTGTCAAGGCCGTCGGAATGAGTTACGTTGAGCTCGCAAGAAAGGGAAGAGTTTGTATATGCCACTGTAGGGGTTATATTTACGCTTTGGATGGCAGGCAATGATCCGAGCTGGATGGCGGAATTTAAAGTCTGGGACTGGTAACCTCCTTTTTCGCATGATATGTTGTAGGAATATGTGCCTGTGCTTGAGAAAGTCCTGTTCGCCTCCCAAAGGCCTGAAGTCTCATTCCATGTCATGTTGTAGGATGAGCCGTCGCTGAAGTCAATTGAGCATGAGACCTCTCTCAAAACGTAGGTGATGTTGTCATAGCTTGCGACAGCAATCGCTTTGGTTCCGTCATTGAAAGGCTCGCCTGTAGCAATTGCCCTACCGACACCATAACTATAATAATCTCCCACTTCATCAAATATTTTGTAGGTGAAGAGCTCTTTTCCTGAGCTGTCGACAATGAAGGTCTCGTTTCCGGAGCCTGCTGAGATGAAATCAGGGTATCCGTCATCGTTGACGTCATCTATTTGGATATAGTTCAGAGGATATGTGGTGGTGTAGTTCCAGAGGCTCACAGCTCCGGAAATGCTGGCTGAGAAAGCGCTTATCTGGTAGCCTCCCCAGTTGACGACAGCGAAATCGTCATCGCACCCGTCCCCGTCGATATCGCCGACCGCGAAATCCAGTCCAGCGCCTGAAGAGTCCATGGGAACCGCCCAGAGCTCCTCAATCGTTGAAGATGAGTTGTAGGCGATGACTGTTTCGGTTCCCGTGTCGTCGCTCATAAGCACCTCATCCCTCTTGCCGTCGCAATCGAGATCTATCACAGCGGCAGCTCCTGTGTAGTAATCGGGAGATTGCCACATCACGCTTCCATTCTGCCCGAAGAGCACAGTGACGTTATCCCTATATATTGGGATGACCACATCGTTGATATTGTCTCCATCGACATCCGCACAGTGGATCTCTGCACCGTTGTTGGACAGCATGGAAACCCAGGCGAGGGAACCGTTGTAAGAGACTGCCTGCACCTGGTAGCCCGTTTGGGTGCCCACCATCTCCGGAAGGTTGTCCCCATCGATGTCGCAGAGGACCATAGCTCTGAACAGGTCATTGTTGGGGTCGTAGTAGTCTATAAGTGTTCCAGAATAATTCCACCACCTCATCCCCGTTACTCCAATGCCGTTGACGAATTCGTTATCATATCCATCGCCGTTCAGATCGCCAACGGCTATCTCCGAGCTGGAGCCATGTGTGGTAGTGTTCCAGTTGTTGGTGCCGTCCGGCCAGAAGGTACGCAGGTCGTAGTCCGAGGCGTACTGCGTCCCGACGGCGAGGCAGCTTTTTCTCCCGGTCGTGTTGCAGTCGAACCATCCGACGGCGTACGCATCGGCTCCAAGGTTGTCCGTCTTCCATAGCAACCTTCCGAGATCTCCGAATACTGAACTGTAGTTGGCGTAGAACCATACCTCTTCATCGGTTACTGGCGAATCAGTGCTGTTCTGGGCGTCCAGGGTGGTCGTGTGGTTCTGGATCGTGATGGTGGATGAGTTCTGCCATCCTGCGGTATCAATGCCGTCATATGCGATGACGCCGCAGATGATCTCGTCATCGTGAGACGTCGCGTTCCATCTGAGGGTGCTCGTCAGAGAAGACCCTTCAGGGTAGGACGAATTGTAGTATTCCTGCACCACGGCGTCGTTCCTGTACCATGTCAGGTTGAGCATAAGCGTCGCGTTGTCAGGATCTGTCACGTTCGCCGTGCAAGTGAGGGAGGTGTTGGTGTAGGCGGTTGTCGGAGTTATGTTTACCGATTGGATCTGGGGACCTAATGATGGAGTATACTCAGTGAGGGGAAGCCAGTCGATGTTGCCAGTTGTTAGGTTGTAGTCGTCATCGCAGATGCCGAATGGTGCGAAATTATCATTACAAGTCAGCGAATATCCAGCAGTAGAACCGTTGGTCCAGAAGTTGCCTCCGGTGCAGGGGCCCCCGATAATGTTTGTCCTCGAGCAGTTTAATGTCGTGTTGAAGTAGTTGGTTCCTACCGTGCTGAAATCGAACGGCGTCGTGCTGTTGAAGTAGTTGTCGTAGAAGAGGTTGCCCGTAGATGTCGCGGCTGAGAAGTAAAGCGCTGTCGCGGTCCCTGTCGTGTTGATTCCGGTGAAGTTGTTTCCGTTGGAGGTGGTGTGGAGCTGGATTGCAAGGCCTCCCCCATGTATAGATATGTTTTCAAAGAGGTTGTTATCGGAGTCATCTTCGATGTAAATTCCAGCGCTACCATAAGTGTCGATGCTGCCGTTGGTAGCTCTTGAATTGGATGCTCCCAAGAGCTCCAGACCTGTGAGGCCTCCGGCGATGAAAAAATTCTCGATTGTCTGATTTTCACAATATGCGTTTTGGAAGCCGTAATTGCCTGCGGTCAAGTTTAAGTCCCTAAAGGTGTTATGGGAAGAGTCGACCCTGACTCCGATGTCTCCCAGGCTCGTGGTGGTTATGTTCGTGAAGGTATTGTATGATGACCCGTCGATGTCAATCCCAATCTCGAAGTCGTTGAGGATGCAGTTCTGCACGGTGACATTCTGCGAACCGCCGTTCGAGCTGTTTATGTTGATGCCGGTAAGCGTGTCTGTTCCGTCTATAGTGAAGCCCTGGCAGTCGAAAACGAGATTATCCGCGCCGTTGAACTGAATGCAGGTCCCTGCGTTGTTGCTGATATCGTTCTCCAGCAGGATCTCATCGTAGCTTCCGCTCTGGATCATCGAGTTGCACGATGCGCAATCAGTGCACGTTGGGCTTGCTCTTATAGTGAGATTCACATGCGCGGTCTCGTTCGCGGTGACGTTCTCTGAGTTGGACTCGTATACGGTGAAGAACTCCCAGGTCGAGTTGAGAAGGCCGGTTGCGTTCACGAGCCACGTGGTGTTGCATACGTTCCCATCCCGCATGTCAGCCAGGCATGCGAAGTCGCTTCCGTTCGCAGGGTTCTGCGTCGTGGTGTAGAACGGGGTCCCAGCATTCATGGGGACCACGCCTTTGAGGTCACCAACCTCGAGCTCGGTCTCGGAGAGGAGATCAAGGCATACCTGGGCGATGAGGGTCTCTGAGGCAGCGCTCTCGTTCTGGAAGTCGGCGTTCCACTGCGTCCCTTTGACGAGCTGGTAGGACCCGGTCGTGTTGTGCAGGAGGACGTAGACCTGAGAGGAGTTGAAGCTGTGGATCTTGAATGCGGGCCAATACCTACCGTAGGTCGCGCCTGAGATGTTGAAGTCGACGACGTTCCCTGACGCGTTCATGACATAGGCAGACTCGTACTCGCTGAAGCCGTCGCTGTCGAGATCCCCCAATTCGGAAGTGAACGCGCTTCCCGTGGTGAAGCTCAGGGTGTCGGGATTCCAGTAGTCGCGGGCGTACGCCCGCGCTTCGCTCCCGTCCGAGGTGTCGTCGTCCGTGATTCTGAGCGTCGCGATCGCGTCAGCGTCGTTCTCCCCGCTGGTGAACGCCGAGGACGCGGTCCCTGGCAGGATTAAGCCCTTGTCATTCGCGTCGTCTACCTCGCCGTACTGGCCGTCAGTCACTATTTCTGATGGTGCGTTCTCAGTCCACATGGCGAAATCCAGATCCGTGTAGCCGGCGATGACGCTCTGCAGGCTCGCTCCGAAATCATAATCCACCCCTGCAGGCAGGAGGTACATGAAGGTCGGGCCCAACGTCTGGCCGGCGGGCGCTGTGTCGTCGTCGAAGATGTACACGTTGTCGGCGAGATTCCCTGTGGCCATGCCCCATCCCCCCTCGAGCCTTCCGGTGTTGACCGCATTTGAGGTTAGGTTCTCGACGCTTATCACCCTGTCGGGGTAGATGTAGAGCAGCTGTATCGTGTCGCCTGCCCCGTTCTCGAGGTCGGACACAAGCCGCAGCACGACCCTGGTGCTGCTGTCCTCGAGTATCGTGGTCGTGCCTCCGGAGCCTTCCTGCATGAGGCACCAGTTGCCTGAGCATCCAGGATTAATCACGCCCACGGGGTGGAGGCCCCTGCTCACCCCGAGGCGGTTGGTGCTGCTGGTCGACGGGATGTAGAAGGCGTTCGTCTGGCCGCCGATGCTCTCGTCGAAGGTGAACTTTACGTCCGCGATGCCGTCCATCGTCACGTTCACGATTGCGTTCCCTGCGGTCGCGCTCAGCGCAACCGAGGGGTCCAGGATCGCCCGCACGTCACCGCACGGGCCGCCGATGCACTTCACCTGTGTCGTGAAGGCGAACATGTCATTCCGGTGCACGTCAGAGGCGCTGGTGTGGCTGACGAGCGACGCGTTGAGCCATCCCGGGTTGGAAAGGTAGGTGACAGTGAGCTTCCCCGCATCGCTCGGCGAGTCAGAATAGTCGGTCGAGGAGCACCAATAGTCCCCGCTTCCGTAGGCGGTCAGGTTGGCGATGATGGAGATGGCCTGCGTTCCGGTGTAGGTATAAGAGTCCACGAGCTCTTGGATGACGTCGGTCATGTTGATGTCGTAGCTCGCACCGCTGCGGTCCTGGCCGATCACGTGTGTATAAGCTGTGGTCTTCGGCCGCGCGCCTGGTGAGCCGGCTGCGTAGTCAGACGGCGTCTGGCTGTCTTCCCCATAGAAATTGGCTTCTTGATTGCCTGCGACAAAATGATCATTGCAGTCGACGAGCGTGAGATTCGCGCTGAGGACAGTCGTGGCGTCGGTGAGGTCGACGTTCTGGAAGCGCCATGCGACAACATCGAGCAAGAACACATCCTCACCGAGGTAATGGTGATCGAAGGTCGTGGTCCATGCGCCGGTCGTAGGGTGGATATTCCCGTCGTTGGCGGTCGAGGCGATGCTGGTCGGGCCCCACGTGTCCGGAGCTATCCTCGCGTTCTCTCCCTTCTGGAGGTTGAAGCGGCCCATATCCAGCTCGACCTTGCCATCCCTCCTTGAATGCGACCGCTCCGCGGCCTCTTCGGGCCGCCAGCCGATGAAGCTCCTGTTGAAACGGAGCCCCGTGGTCACTTCCTCTCCTTGGATTTGTTGGAGGATGGGCTCCGGCTCCTCATCGAGGTCGGTCTCCCAGACGATGCGGTAGTTGCCGTCGCTACCCGCTGTTATCTCGTACGAGAAATCGATAACGGTGGAGGCGCCGAAGTTCGCCGTGACCGTGAGATTCGCATCTTCAGCTGCTAGGTCATAGGAGAATGCGCCCCGGGTCTCACTGAGTTCCACAAAGGGGTTCGTGATGGTGGTAGGAACACGCTGCCAGATACCCAGCGTTCGCCTCTCGAGCGCGAAGCGGATGGTTGAGATGCGCTCACCCCCCTGCCAGAGCTCGAGGCTGTCGTTCACGAAGCGCACCTCGCTGTCGGCGAACCTCGCCGTCAAGGCGTCCGCATCCCAGACATAGGGCGCGAAGCTGCCATTACCCAGGTCAACGTTCCGCTGGCCGAGGGAGGTGGTGTAGACGTGCACACCTGTGGTAGGATTGACCGTGGTCTTTCCCGTCTCTGACCACATGGCGTGCTCGCGCGAGGGTTCGGCAACACGGGTGGTGACGGCGAGGTCCTGGAACCTCAGTTTGGACGGACGGAAGGAGTATCTCGCACCTTCCAGCACGAGGGTCGCGTTGAAGACCTCGATGCGCAAGGTGGGGTTCCTGCCGACTCCTTGGATGGTGCAGCTCTCGCCGCAGTAGTCCTCGAACTCAAGAACGCTGGGCAGATATATGACCTCCTCTTCAGTCACATTAACTTGTGGTTGCGTAATATTCTCGGGAGTCACATTCTCCTGGGGGAAGGTCTCATTGGTTTCCAAGGTAACGTTCTCCTTGAGCTCAACTGTCGCGTTCTCCGACGGCTCGGTGATGTTTTGTACTGTCGTCAGGTTCTCTTTGGGCATTGTGAAGTTGTCAGGAATTGTCTCGTTGGCCGCCTGTGTCACGTTCGTGATCTCTTGGGAAAGGTTGGAAGGAGCCTCAGCGGGGGATGTGTTTTGTTGGCTTAACACGCCGCTGAGGTCTTCCAAGAACGTGATGTTGGCATTGGAGGCATTTGAGACGTTGATCCGGGAAGAAATGGGGGACACAGAAGTGGTGTTCTGTTGGCTTAACACGTCTGCGTCCCCGACAAGAGAAGAATTGACGGCCTCGCTGGTGTTCTGTTGGCTTAACACGTCTGCAAGGCCGCCAGTAGAAGCGTTTTCAGTAAGTGGGGACGCAGAAGTAGTGTTTTGTTGGCTTAACACGTCTGCGTCCCCGACAAGAGAAGAATTGGCGGCCTCGCTGGTGTTCTGTTGGCTTAACACGTCTGCAAGGCCGCCAAGTGGGATTGATGGGGAAGTGTTTTGCACATCCCCTTCAGTTGGAAGAACTGGGGGTCCGAGCGGACCCCCAGCCGCTTTGGCGGAAGAAATCCCTGGGGAAATGTTTTGTTGGCTTAACACGTCCTCAGGGGTTAAGAGCCTGATTTCATCCGACGACACGTTCTCCCTGTAAGTGACATTCTGCCGCTCTCCTATCACGAGCCCTGTTATCCTTGTCATGGCGCCGCTTCTCCTCATGTCGCGAGTGTCGGCCACTACGAAGGATGCGTTACCATTTTCTATGCTTATCACGGCGTATCCGTCCCCTATCAGGGCGCCGGTGAGCCGTAGGGATATCGGCTCCTGCGACAGGTTCAGGACGATAGATGCGGAATCGTTGAATGCCTTTCCTATATCCAATGTCTCCACTGGTCCGCGTTCGCCGATGAGCAGTCCAGTGAAGCCTGGCTGGTACAGGACACCGAGCATCATCAGCGTGATGATGAGGGCTGCAATAGTTACGGTTCGGTAGAAGGGGTGGCCTGTGTCGTCAAGCTGGTACCTTAGCAGCTCCTGCTTCTGGTTATACGCATGGAGGAGCTGGTTGTAGTGGTCTATCTGCCCCTCGAGCTTCCTGATGCGCAGTGGGTCAGGAGAAGACTTGGCGCGCTCGGTCATGAGCCAGGTACGGACAAGCCTCCTGTACTCCACAGCGAGCTTCGCGTAGGACTGCAGTCTCTTCAGTTCTGTCTCTGTACGTCTGTTCATCTAAGTTTCTCCTGTGATCTCTGGTACACTGTCCATACCGTGCGCGCGTCGCGCTTGAGAAGTTGGGCCACGTCTGCGTAGCGCAGGCTGTGCTTATCTATGAGATATGCAACCACTGCCTCGAGTATTGAAAGGTTGGCTTTCAGCGCAGAAATAGGCACCATGTGGCGGTGCTGCTCTGGTTTGAACGGTGTGGGTTGCTTGTCCAATGCGTTGTTGTAGGCCCTTTTGAGAGCCTGTGGGGATCGTGATATCTGGAAGGATATGGCCTTGAAGTCCATGTCAATGGCTTCGTGCAGGTACTTGGTGACCGCTTCGAGGGGCGATAACTTCCTTGAGAATATGGTGGGGGGGAACGACGTGGTATCAGGGGAAAGGAATAATGTGAGAATCTCGTCGGTAGACAGGCCCTTTTCTTCTAGGGATTTGATTCGTGATTTGAGAAGCTCGAGGTCTTCAGGGGATATCTGATTATGAAAAGTACTACTTTTATCCCCCACTATAGGAAAACCTACAGACATGTTAAGCCAACATGTCTTAATTTGTAAGTAATACTATTTAAAGTTTTCTATTCTTTATTGAGAATAATTGCCAAAAGTAAGATTTTTTTTTCAAAAAGTAAGGTTTTTTAATGATAAAATTTTCAGTGACAAACTTATGTAAGTAATATATTTTATTATGTAAGTATTATTATACATAAATCTTTCTATTTTCGAAATTCAGAGAAAAGAACTAAGCTGTAATGGTATGCCCAAAGGAGAACGAGTTGGAACCATACAGAAGCTGCCGCATGCCATCCTCATGGCCTGCACCGACCACCGCCAGCACCTTCTTGTCAGGATGCTCTGCCAGTATCCGGGAGAGGTTCTTTGACATCACAACGTTGCGCTCATGCACAAGCACCCTATAGAGCGAAGGGTACCTCTCCCTCAGCTTGCCTAGAAGCACCCTGATCACTTCGTCCGACGGCACCTTCGAGAGGTCGAAGCTCACGCCGAGCTCCGGCTTCCTGAGCACGAGGCCGTTGAAGATGTCCCTTGCCAGGTTCCTCTTCTCCTGGCCCGTCATCCGCAGCCTGTTCAGGGTTATCATGATATCCTGGTCGATCAGCGCCACCTGCAGCTTCCTCTTCTTCGCAAGACGGATAGCAGACTCCATCTCGGCTCCGGGGTCCATTCCGACGATATCGCCCAGCTTCCTCTGCACGAGGCTCGCGATCAGGGCGAACGAGAACCCCAAGAAGCCGATTTGCCTCACTGCCGACAGGTTCAGGTACGCCTTCTGCTGCTTGCCCAGCAGGCTCGCATACCTCCTCCTGTCGAGCTCGACCGCCACGATGTCAGGCTTGAAGCTGTCGATCTCCCTCTCGACCTCTCTGAGGGAGTCCTTCGCTATGTGGCTGGTGCCGACTATCCTCAAACGTTCCATGACAGGCAGCGAATCAGAAGGGATTTAAAACGATTGTGCCTGATGAATGGTAAGTTTTAAATACTTCCTTTTGTTCAATCTGAGCATCTAGGAGGGGAATATCATGCTGAAAATGAAGAGGATAACCGAATCTTATGACATGAAGGTGTTCACAGACACGGGAGACTATTTCGGAGATGTCGAGGAGGCCATCCTGACTTCCAACAAGGTTTTCGGATGGCGGGTGAAGGCATCCAAGAGCTCGTTCCTCAACAAGGTTCTGGGAAGCGCGAAGGGTGTCATTGTCCCGCACCAGCTGGTCAAGTCGATTGGAGATGTCATGATCATAAGCAAGGCTGCTATCCCATCGTACAATCCTGAGGAAGAGGATTAGAAAAAAGTTTTTATACCTTTTAACTTATTTCTTCATGAATGGACAACATATTCTTCGAGAGGCCGGTCCCATCGCTCATGAAAAAGGACGGCATGGGCATGGTGGACATGCACTTCCATACCGAAGCCAGCTTCGACAGCCTCGCCAGGATAGGCAACGTCGTTGCCAGGATGCGAAAGGAGGGCATCGGCTGCGTTGTCTGCGACCACAACGAGATACGCGGTGCAAAGCTCATGTCCAAGATCGAAAACGTGCTGTTCATCCCATCCATCGAGGTGACTTCGCATGAGGGCATACACATCACGCCCTTCTTTTCCAAATTCCAGGACCTGGAACATTTCTACAGGAAGGTCCTGATGAAGGGGCTGATGCAGAATCCGTTCTGGAGCTCTCTTTCCGCTTTTGAGCTGCTTGAGAAGGGACGCGAGTACAACGCTGTCGTGGGCGTGCCCCACATGTTCATACCCGGCTCCGCAGGCCTGGGCAGGCTCGAGATTGAGCCTGACATGGAGAGGAAGATCGACACGGTCGAGGTCATCAACGGCTACAATCTCAGGCACCTCAACGAAAAGGCGATCACGTGGGCTTACGAGCACGGCAAGGCCGTCACCGGTGGGAGCGACGGGCATTTCACAGTAGAGCTCGGAAATGTCGTCACGATGGCCGAAGGCACAACGCCGGAGACCTTCCTGGAGTCGGTGCGCAAGAACAGGGCAACCGTGATAGGCAAGGAGAACAAGATGATACTGTCGTTGATCAAGTGCTTGGAAAAGGAGGTCGTGACGGTGAGAAGGGACATCCACAAGCACGAGAACATGCAGCACCTCCAGTACCAGCTGTCAGTAGAGTATGATGATCTGGTCAAAGTGCTCAGAAAGGACGAGAGGAGGTTCCTGGAGCTCTTCACCATGCACCACGGCTACTAGAAGGAGTCGAAATCCAGTTTCCTGTTGGCAAGGCTCGTGTTCTGGCTCTTGTCGAGCTTCTCGATATGGTTGACTATGATGCCCATAGTCAGGAAGATCTGCTTCACCTTATCAGGCGGGAGCTTGTTCACAGCCTTCTTCACCTCCTGGTCGCTCAGGTGCGAGCCGAAGTTCTTCTTGAGGTAGACCAGGAGCTTCTGCCCCTCGCTTTTCAGGTTGCTCTCAATCTTCATCATGTTCCTGACCGTCATGTACTCCTTCTCGAACTGGTACTCAACCTCGTCAAGCTCAACCTTGACGCGCTTGATGGTCAGGGTCAGGCGCTTGTTGGGCTTTTCGCTGTGCGTGTCGACCTCAAAGAGCCATAAGTCCTGGATGACCTTCCTGATGCTCTCGATGAGGGACTTGAACTTGACCTCGAGATGGTCGTCGATCTCCTTTTCCTCCATCTCCTTGGTCAGGAGGTCCTGGTTGGAGAGAATGATGCCCTTGATGAGCTGCGTCACGAACTCCTTGTTCTTCTTTTGGTCGAATATTATGTTCTTCCACTGGAAGAAGATGCTCCTGTGCAGCTTGAAAAGGTCGCTCTTGATCTGGGCGTCCGCGCCCTCCTTCTTCTCGAGAAGGGTGATTATCTCGACTAGGGTGTTGTCCATCTTGAGGATGGTGCTGAAGATCCCGCTGCCCTCCTTTTCGTCAATCAGGTTCTCGATGATGTCACGGAGGTGGGTGTTGATGTTTCGCTCAATCTTGTAGACCATGTCAATCATGGACTCGTTGAGCTTCTCCCGGTTGAAAAGGGTCTTTGAGGGCATAAGAAACCTTTAGGCACGCACACTATATAAACTTTTATTGTAACTCCCTGATTAGTGCGGAGAGGTCGCCATTGAGAATTGTGGGGGAAAAGGAGCTGAGCTCATCTTCTAAGCCTCCTGGAGGTATAGGATTCATTAAGATCAGCTTCTTCTTCTGCCTGAAGGCTTCGTATGCCTCGAGGAAAGTCGCTCCGCCGATGTAGTTGGGCTCACCTTCCTTGTCGTAGTTGAGAATCAGCACCACTTCGTTGTTGGTGACCTGCCTGCGCAGGAGCCTGATCTTGTCAGCCTTCCACGTGGCGTGCATCTCTTGCCCCTTCTCCTTGAACAGGTCCTCCATGAACGGGTTCTCATAGCTGGCCGGAAGCGTGACCTCATGGCCGTTCTTTTCAAGAAGCTCCTTGATAGGTGGGATCCTGCTGTAGAAGTGCTTCGAGCAGCAGATGTAGACCTTCATGCATCTCGCATATCAGGTGGTAATTTTAAATGTATCGATAAGTTTTATAATCCATAAGTGAATCCCAACACTCGAAACGGCTGTGATCTAATGGTTATGATCCGACCCTCCCAAGGTCGGTATCCGGGTTCGAATCCCGGCAGCCGTATTCTGGCACAAACTATTTAAAGAATCATTCAGTCTTCGGCGGGGTATGGCAAGTTTTTTGATGAGGGCGTGGTATGTTCTGACGATGCCTGCTAGCATCTTCTTCATACTCAGCTCAAAGAAGATACACCCGTCCTACAAGATGGGATGCTGGAAAAAGGCCGTGCTGGGCTTTAAGATGTTCCGCAACTCGTTGGCGATACCAACCGGCACATCGTACAAGGCCCATCTCGCCATGGCCCTCAAGCTGTTGGAGATGCCGCCGTCTCTTAAGGGAGCGGTCATCGAGTGCGGCTCATGGAAGGGCGGATCGACGGCTAACCTATCGCTGGTTTGCAGCATAGTGAAGCGCAAGCTACTCGTCTACGACTCCTTCGAGGGCCTGCCGAAAGGCGAGGAAGGCGACCGCGAGGCCAAGGGCTATGAGGAAGGGGATTATGAGGGAACGCTCGAAGAGGTCAGGGCCAACGTCCGGAAATATGGAGCGATCAGGCGGTGCAAATTCATCAAGGGGTGGTACAAAGACACGCTGCCCAAGCTCAACGAGCCCATAGTCCTCGCTTTCCTAGATGTCGACCTGGAAGCTAGCCTCGACACGTGCGTTCGCTACATCTGGCCCAACCTGACCCCGAAGGGCTACTTGTTCTCAGACGAGTGCGTCGGAACAGACTTTACCGCCCTGTTCTACTCGGAGCGCTGGTGGAAGGAGAACTTCGACCGCACCCCCCCAGGGCTCATCGGCGCTGGAACAGGGCTGCCGCTCGGTGAGTTCTACATCGGCCCTTACAAGGAGAGCGCCAACTACCCGCTGCAGCATGCCTCCACCGGCGGCTACACGAGGAAGGATTTCTCAGGCCACTGGGCGTATTACCACAAGAAGTGACTGTTGGGATTTCAGCAGAATTGAATGGCACAGTTGCTCATTGGGACTTTTGCCTGCTATAATGAAAGTAAGATGAAATCCTATGTTTTTACAGCCTCCAAATCCCGGAATTTCGAATCCTTGCGTCTCCAAAGAGAAAAATATTTATAAGATTATCCAAATAAGAATAATAAAGAGAGGTAACATAAAACATATACAGGTATACAGTGTCTTCAATGACTGGCAGCGTAGACCTCATCATAGGATTGCCCAGCTACAATGAAGAAGACTCGATTTCTTTCGTAACCCGCCAAGTCGATCTCGGAGCGCAGAAGTACCTCCCAGGCCTAAAAGTCCTGATAATCAACTCGGATTCTGGGTCGACAGATGGCACAAAAGATGCGTTCCTGACGACAGAGACCAAGTGCGCAAAGGAGTTCCGCACCACCGCTGAGATAAAGTCCGGCAAAGGAACAGCGCTGCGGTACATCTTCCAGCGCGTACAGGACACCGGCGCGAAGTACGCGATCGTCGTCGACACAGACCTCCGAAGCATTACTCCCGAATGGGTGAGGAGCTTTGCGCTCACTGTCCTGCAGGGATACGACCTAGTCGTGCCCAGATACCTCAGGCACAGGTTCGACGGCACGATAACCAACATGATATGCTATCCAATAGTCTTCGGCATGTTCGGGATGGACATCCGCCAGCCGATAGGCGGAGATTTCGCATTCTCAAGGAAGGCCGCTGAAGTGTACCTTGCGCAGCCGTGGGTCAAGTCGACCTACCAGTACGGCATCGACATCTACATGACCACACAGGCCATACTGCACGGGCTAAAGATCTGCCAGGTCGACCTGGGACTGAAGCTGCACAAGCCTTCTGCACCGAAGCTCAACCTCATGTTCGAGCAGGTAATACTCACCCTCCTAAAGGCTGTGAGGGAAGCCAACGGGAGACTAGCATCGCTGACAGATGTGCAGCACATACCCATAATCCCCATGAGGACAGGAGGCGAGGTCGAACCCCTTGAGGTCAAGAAGGCTGACATTATCCACAAGTGCCAGGAGCTGTGGAACGACAACAACGACATCTTCAGGAAGTACCTACCAACCGAGTTCTACTCCCGTGTTTCCGAGGAACTCCCCAAAGGGACTTTCCACATCAGCCAAGAGGAGTGGGCAGTCCTCGTCTATACACTTATGGCACAGTACATGAAGGAGCCATCCTCAAGCATTGTACACGCCTTCAAGCTGGTCTACTTCTTGCGAATAGCCGCCTTCATAGACCAGGCCGGGACGATGAAAGACATACAGGCTGAGAGGCTCATCGCTGACCAGGCCAGGCTGTTCTGGGAGACACGAGACAAGTACCTGGAGATGATGCGCCTAACACCAGCAGAGGCAGACCAGCCTGTTGCGCAGTCATCAGTTTACAACTGATGGAAGTAGGCGTTCAGCACATACTGGTGCACCATCCTGTGGGTGTTAAAGAAGGACGCGTTGAAGGCTATAGACTGCTTCATCACATCAATCCACTCATCCCGCTTGGTATAGAACAAAGGGAGTATCAGCTCAAGCTTGTAGTACAGGTCCAGCGCGTCCTCACCTGAATCGTTCTCTGAGCTGTCACCCTTGGGACCTATCGACCAGCCGGTCACGTTCTCGATATGGCCCTCGCACCACCAGCCGTCGAGCACCGAGAGGTTCGGGACTCCATTGTGGCATGCCTTCATGCCGCTCGTGCCCGATGCCTCGCGTGGGCGCATCGGAGTGTTCAGCCACAGGTCCACGCCTGCGACCAGCAGCTTGGCGACGCCGATGTTGTAGTTCTCCACATATGCTATGGAGATCTTCGTGTTCTTCAGCTCGTGCATCCTGGAGAAAATCTTCTTGATGATATCCTTGCCTGAACCGTCGCTTGGGTGGGCCTTTCCGCCGAAGATGACCTGGATGGGTCCGTTTTTCTCAGCAATCTTCTTCAGCTTTTCGATATCGTAGAACAGCAGGTCAGCCCTCTTGTAGCCTGTCGCCCGCCTCGCGAAGCCGATGGTGAAGTGGTCGTAGTCCATCCCTGAGTTGGTCCTCGAATTGACGAAGTCAATGAGCTGCTTCTTGGCCTGCATATGCGCCTCCCATATCTTGGTGTCCGGTATGGCCAGGGCGTAGCGCAAGGTGAACGGATCCTGCACCCATCCGGGCACGTACTCGTTGAAAAGGCGCTTGAAGTGGGGAGAGGTCCAATCCCTTGAGTAGACGCCGTTGGTGATGGAGTCTATGGGGTAGCCTGGGAACATGCTCCTCGATACCTCGCCGTGCTTTTTTGCGACCCCGTTGACGTACATGCTCGTGCTGAGCGCTAAGCAGGTCATGTTCAGCTTTCCCTCATGGTAGGCGAACTTCCTCATATCATCTGTAAAGAAAGTTCCCAAGCTCTTCTCCACCAGATTCTTTTCGAACTGGTCATGCCCTGCGGGAACAGGGGTGTGCGTAGTGAACACACACCTCTTCCTAACCTCCCCCAAATCCTTGAACTTGCTGAACAACTCGAGGGACAGCAGGGCCGAATGGCCTTCATTCATATGAAACTTATGGATATCATGGCCGAGCTTCGCCAGCATCCTTACACCCCCTATGCCTAACACCATCTCCTGATGCAGCCGGTACCTGGAATCTCCGCCGTAGAGATGATTGGTAAGGGTGCGATCGTACTCCGAATTGCTCTCCACATTTGAATCGAGGTAGTATATGGGCACCTCATACCCCTTGATGCCCTTGATCCTGAGCTCCCAAACCCTGAGCTGCACCTTGCGGCCCTCAATCTGCAGCTCGACCGTGGGCTCCAGCAGGTTCAGGAAGTCGTCCACGCTCCATTCGACAGGCTTCTCGGCTTGCGTGCCGTCATCGTCGAGCTTTTGGTAGAAGTAGCCCTTCTCGTTCAGTAGAGTCACAGCTACCATGGGAACGTTGAGGTCAGCGGCCGACTTTATCGTGTCCCCCGCCAGGACGCCCAACCCCCCAGAATAGGTCGGTATGCGCTCGTCGACGCCGATCTCCATGGAGAAGTAGGCGACAATCCGCTCGTCTCTTGGTTTGTGGAATCTTTCCATGATCATTTCCTCCTGTAATTGGTGAATAGGACATACCCTGCTATGAGAGCCATCGCTAGGCTCAGAACCTGTCCTCCAGACAATCCCAGGATTAGGCGGGGATCGTCGCGGAAGAAGGTGACGAAGAACCTCAAAGTCCCGTACATGAGCACGAATGACCAGAAGATCGTTCCCTCCTTGAGTCCCTTCAATCTCTGAAAGCCCAGCAGGGAGAAGAATATCACCAGGTTCTTGCCGGCTTCATAGAGCTGGGAGGGATGCCTGCACCCCTGCACATGCCCGTACTGCACGCACCATGGGACGTTGGTCACAGTCCCAACCAGTTCTCCGTTTATGAAGTTGGCAATCCTTCCAACGAACAGCATGAAGGCAGCAGGCGCTGCGAGGAGGTCTGCCAGGGCGTAGAACCTCACCTTGTACTTGCGGCAGAATAGCCACCCGAAGAAGACTATGCCGACCAGCCCCCCATGGAAGGACATCCCGCCGTGCCATATCCTGAATACTTCTAAAGGATCCTCCAGGAACTGCATCGGATGGCCGACCAGGAAGAGAAGGAGCCTGGAGCCGACCACTACACCTATTATCAGGTAGAGGAGCAGCTCATCAAGGTTTTTGGTCGTCAGGTTCTTGACCCGCTTCTCCTTGGCCGCGCGCCAAAGGAGGTAATAAGCGAGAGCGAAACCGATGACATATACCAGGCCGTACCATTTTATCTGGACTGGTCCCAGCTGGACTATCACCGGGTTTATAGCGTTTGTGAACATATCAAGGCAGGGAGCCTACTAGTATAAAATTCTTACCTCTTCCAGACCTTCTCCCAGTATTCCTTGTCCATGCGGTGCGTGTTGAAGTAGGAGGCCAGGCGGTTGATGCCGTTGAGGCCAACCTGTAAGAATGAGTTGTTGTCATCATACCACATCGGGACTATCAGGTCGTTTAGCACATTGTATAGCGCGTGGTTGTCCTGGCGGAAGTCGCCGTCCGAGGTGTCTTCGGCAGCGGGTTTCGGCCCTATGGCCCAGCCGACGCTGTCATCTTCCTCCCACGCTTCCCACCACCAGCCGTCGAGCACCGAGAGGTTCGGGACTCCGTTGAGGGCGGCTTTCATACCGCTTGTCCCCGAGGCCTCCTTAGGCCGCTGGGGATTGTTAAGCCAGAGGTCGACTCCGGAAGTCAGCAGCGCCCCTACCTCCATGTTGTGGTTCTCGATGAACTCCACCCTCACATTGCTCCCCCTGAGAAGGTCTCCCTTGGTCAGGATCTCCCTTATAATGTCCTTTCCGCCACCGTCCCGGGGGTGGGCCTTGCCTGCGAACAGGATCTGGAGGGGGCGGTTCTCCCCGGCTATCTCTTTCAGCTTCTTGAGATTGTAGAGTATAAGGTTGGCGCGCTTGTATGTCGCAAAACGCCTGGCGAACCCGATGGTGAAGATGTCCTTGTCGAGACCATTGATGCTGTACCTAGTGTTGAGATAGTCCAGAAGAGTCTCTTTGGCAGAGTGGTGGGCCCGCCGGACGTCGGCTATCAAGAGCTTGGTTTCCTTAAGCAGACTCATGTCATCGCGCCAGGTCTTGCCCTTTCCCTGCCAGTAATCGTCGTACAGCCTGGTGAACTGGGGGGATGTCCAGGTGAAAGGATGCACCCCGTTTGTAATCGCGAGGATCTCGTGGCCTGGGAACATGGCCCGGCTGACCACAGCATGCTTCTTGGCGACCGCGTTCGTGGTTCGGGAAGTCTCCAGGGCCAATTTTGTCATGTTGAGCTTGTCCCAACCTATGTCCTTTTGCCCTTTGATGCTCATCAGCTGGTCCCACAGCTCCGGAGCCAGGGCGTTCCTCACATCGTTGTAGTCGAACTGATCGTGGCCTGCGGGTACAGGGGTGTGGGTCGTGAAGGCATTCCCCTCGATGACCTTCTCGAGGTTTCCTCCCTCCTCCTTCATGCGTTCTAACGCCAGGAAAGCTGCGTGCCCCTCGTTCATGTGGTATGTGGTTATCTTATCGTAGCCCAGCCTTCGCAGCACCCTGAGGCCTCCGACACCTAGGAGCAGCTCCTGGACAATCCTGTCATAGTCTGAGTCGCCACCATAGAGAGCCCAGGTTATCCTTCCGTCAGGCCTCGGATTCCCGTGGATGTTGGTGTCAAGGAAGTAGACCGGCACGATGTGTCCCTTCCTTCCAACGATGTTGTACTGCCAGACCATGGCCTTGACCTTCCTGCCCTGCACCAAGAACTCGACGCTGACATCCTTTTGGTGCAGCCCGGTTGTCTTGGGTATCCAGGCGTCGTACGCCTCGTACTGCGTTGCATCCTTGATGTACTGCCGCATGTACCCCCTATTATATAGGAGTGAGATGCCCACTACCGGCAGGCCCATGTCGGCAGCGGACTTGAGAGTGTCACCAGCAAGCACGCCTAAGCCTCCTGAATAGGTGGGAATGTCGGATTCGACCCCTATCTCGAGGGAGAAATATGCAACTTTAGGCTGTTTCATCAGCCAGGCAATTCCGACCTTTTATTTAAGCCTTTTTCCCAACAAATATATTTGGGCTCAGCAACCTAGCATTTATGCATAGGCTATCACAATACGATTATGACCTCCCCAAGGAGCTCATAGCGCAGACCCCAGTGACGCCGAGAAGCTTTTCCCGGCTCATGGAGGTGAAAGGGGAGAGGATTGCCCATTGCCGGTTCTACCAGATTGCCGAAAGGCTGAGGAATGGTGACGTCCTGGTCCTAAACAGCACAAAGGTCCTCAGGGCCAGGTTCCGGGGCAGGAAGTCGACAGGAGCCAGGGTCGACATGATTCTCACCGCGCGCGATGGCGATGTGTACGAGGCGAGGATCAGGGGAGGCAGGGTCAAGCCGGGCAACGAGCTGTTGTTCAATGGGTCCAGGTGTGAGGTCACGGACAAGGTTGATGACCGGTACTTCGTAAGGTTCGGCAATGAAAAGGACATGACGGACGCCGGGGAGATGCCCACCCCGTGGTATGTCACAAAGCGCCTCAGGAACCAGAGCAGCTACCAGACCGTGTTCGCAAGGGACAGTGGAAGCCTGGCTGCCCCAACAGCTGGACTGCACTTCACGCCCAACCTGCTGCGGAGGATAGCCAGGAAAGGTGTTACCATAACAAACGTAACCCTTCATGTGAGCTTTTCGACCTTCCTCCCCATCCGAAAGGAGGACTACACGCAGCACAGCATGCACCCGGAGAGGTTCTCAGTCAGCCCAGAAACTGCAGAGGCCATCAACGGCAGGAAAGGCAGGCTGTTCGTGTGCGGGACCACTACCATGCGGGCTCTCGAGTCCTGCGAGTGGAAGGGCGGCTTGAGACCGAAAAGCGCAGAGACATCGATATTCATCTATCCGGGCCACAGGTACAGGACGCCGGCCGACGCTATGATAACCAACTTCCACCTGCCGAAGAGCAGCCTGCTCCTGATGGTGTCGGCCTTCGCCGGGAAGGGTAATGTCATGCGCGCCTACGCAGAGGCAGTGAGGATGGGGTACAGGTTCTACTCCTTTGGGGATGCGATGCTGCTTTGGCACCCGCAGTAGTGCTGCCTGTATATTCCCAGCTCCGCGGACATTTTGGTGCTCTTGAGGAAGCCGTCCTTCTTTTTGAAGTTGGATGCGAGAAAACCCACCCCAAAGGCCTGTGCTGCCTTCTCGCCAATCCTGTTAATGACAGCAGCGTCCTTGTACGGGCTGATGGTGAGCGTCGTCGTGAATGCATCACAGTGTAGCTCTCTGCACATCCTAGCAGCTTCCATGAGCCTGAACTCGTAGCATACGTGGCAACGCTTCCCATTCTCCGGCTCGTCCTCAAGCCCTTTCACCGCTTCTCTCCATTCCGGCTCATCATAGCTTCCTATGATCAGGGGGATTCCCTTGACCTCAGCGACCTTCATCGCTGCTTCGAGCCTGCGTTCGTACTCTTCTCTGGGCTGAATGTTGGGGTCGTAGAAGTACAAGGTCAGGTCATGCGTCTTCTTCAGCTCCTCGATGACCTGGGTCGAGCAGGGTCCGCAGCAGACGTGGAGTAGCAGTCTCATCTTGAAGAAAAGTGGCTGCGGGGATTGTACATATTGATAAGGCACGAGTGGTAGCGACGCATGACGCGTCTTTTTGTTTTTTTGGACTCGTTGTTATGCAATATGCTGTACTCCCGCAGCCTTTGAGATTCCCGGTGATGTGAATTTTAAAAATTTTTCGATAGGAAAGTCTTCTCATCGATAGGGTCAACCAGCTCCGACATGCTTTCGAGGCCTAGCTTCAGGGATGAAGGGTCGGCAATCTTGCTGTGGATATGGGGGCATATGACCCACTTGGTGTCGCCGGAGGAGAAGGGGTTGATGAACATGATGGTGAGGTTTGGCTGGGAAGAGGCTTCTTTCCAGTGCTTGAGGAGAAACGCTACGTTTCCTTCGTTGTTAAGGGTCACGATAGTCTTGGCTTCCTTGCCTGCTGTGAGGGCTGATGGGTCGTCAAGAGTTAGGGCAGGGACGAAGAGGACCTTCTTGTCCTTGTAGGTGACGAGGACTCCGCCCTCTTCTTCCTCTACCGAAACAATCTTCCTTGCGACCAGGTCTCTGTGTTTCACGTATCGGATTATCCAGTCATTGATGATGTCTCTTCACCCTGCGTTCTAACAGCTTGAATATCACATATGGAGCCATGAATGATACTAAGTAGACAGCGCTTACAGGCACAGGATGCAGCAGCATGGTGTCGAGGCCCAGCGCACCTTCGATGTGCATTGCAATCCTCACCATGATGTAGATCGATATTATCGCGATGGCTGCCATGAAGACGCCCGACATGATCTGGTCGTGCTCGCTTAAGCGGTGGATGTCCCTGAGGAGTATCTCGAAAAGGGAGCCGAAGGCCAGCCCGACCACTGCGAGCACTGCGTAGAGCTGGGGGCTCCCCACTGCGAGGAATATAGGTATCAAGGCGACGGCGACGAAGAAATTCCCCAGCATCGCGAGGAAGAGCCCGAACCAGAAGACCACCTTGTCGAGGAACATCATCTGCTTGGGCTTGTTAACCTCGGCCCTCTTGAGGATAGAAAGGGTACGTTCTATCTCTTCATCCGACCAGCCCTTTTCCCTCAGCCTTGATTCAAGTGTCATCTTAAACCCAGTCGCTTGAGCATATAATGGAACATGCTACTCTTCTCTCTCCTCTCAAGCGTGGCGATGTAGCTCTTTCCCAGGAGGTGTGCGGCGAGCTGCTTGAACCCGGTGGATGCCGGCGAGTTAGGGTGGGTGTACACCACCGGATGCCTCATGCGAAGGGACTTCCTTACATGGTTGTCCTCAGGTATCACAGCTATTACCGGCTTGTCGAGGAGCTGCTCGACGTTTTCCTTCGCGACCTCCAGGCTATCACCCTTCACCCGGTTGAGGATGACCCCGAGGACGGTTACTCCGTTCTCCTGGGCCAGCTTGATGGTGCGCAGCGCGTCTGCGATCGCCGGTAGCTCCGGCGTGGTGACGATGATGGTCTCGTCTGCAGATCCGATGGCGGCGCGTGCGACGTCGCCCAGGCCCGCGGACGTATCGATAAGGACTATCTCGGCATGACCCTCAAGGCTGCGGATGGTGTCCTTCAGCCTGGAGGCGTCAGCTTCACGTGCATCGATGTATGATATGCTTGCCGGCACTACCGCAAGACCGGAAGGGTGTCTGAAGGTGGCTTTGCCCAGCTGCTTCTCGCCCTTTAGGACCTGGTTCAAGGTCGATGGGGGCGTGACAGATCCCAGGTGGACGCCGATATGCGGTGCGTGGAGGTTGGTGTCGATTACCACGACCTGCTTGCCCATGTTGACCAGGGCGACCCCGAGATTGAGGGCTGCGGTGGTCTTGCCCGAGCCGCCTTTCGAAGAGGCGATAGAAACGAAGCGGGTCATTCTCCTCCTCCCTTCAGCATCTTGGAAACGAAACTCATGAATTCCTTGATCTGCTCGTAGAGCTCTACAGTCTTGTCGATATCGACATTGATTTCCTCACCTTCGATTATGACCTTCATGGTGACGTGCCTGCGGTACTCGCTCTCGCGCTGGTATTCAGCTCTTGCGATCTTCCGGAGGAGTAAGTACAGCTCCATGCCATCCTGGATGATTTGTTGGGTGTACATGCTCTTCACCAACTCGCCGCGCTTTATCGGCGTGGTCGGGATATCCAGTTCAGGATCCTCCTGCTTCTTTTGGTTGAGAAGTGCGGCTATGGCAGAGTCGAAGGCGAGTATCATCCGGTCTAAGACGCTCTTTATGACATCGACGGTGCGCGTGTACTTGAGGCTCACGAAGATGAGGTGATCCACCCTCTTGAGCTCCTCGAACCCCTGATCGATTGCGCTCTTTTCCCCAAGCTCATCTAAATAGTCTATCATCCTTGCTCACTATTCCATCAATGAGCGCCACGAACTCCTTGGTCTGAGCTATGTAGCGCTTCATATCCTCCACCGATATCGATTTGATTCGGTAGTTGTCGGAGCAAATCACGAACACGTCCTTACGGGCGAACTCGATCGGGCTGTTCTTGTGCTCCACTATTATCGACTTGATGTCGCTCATGAGCGTCAGGTACTTCTTGTCGATGCCGTACCTGGCGGCGGCTTTCTCGCGGAAAAGCGCGTATTTGGCCTCGTAAGTATCATGGAACGGCGGCACGCGTTTGAATAAGCGCTCGTAGTGGAGAAGCGCCCCTACCGATTGGGTCAACGCAAGGAAGGTGTTTTCCATGACAGCGAGGAGCAGCTTCGGATCGTTCACGAGCGGGTATGTCATCGTGATCATGTGATCCGCAATCTTGACGTTCCGCTTGGCCTTCTGGATGGCTTCCTGGAACTTTTCCATCGAGGGTAAGGAGGGGAAGATATTATATTAATCTTTCTTTAATCCCAAGATAGCCTCTGCCAGGTCGCCTTTCGCATCAGCTATGGCCTTCCTGGCTTCGTCCTCCGTGACTTCGGCCTGTTCCATCACGGTCTTGACGTCGTCATCCGAGATGTCGGGTGTCGAGTCCTTGGGCCTCTCCTGAGCGGTCCCGACCACCTGATAGGTCTCCTGCCCCATCATGTTGACCTTGGCCACCTGGGGATTACTGATCACTATATCCCGGTCCGCGAGCCTGATGATGACCTCTTCAGCGTCTATGTCCTGCTGCTGGATGCCCATGCGCTTCATTGCCTGGCGCATCTGCCTCGGATTGATGTTGCCCGGAAGCATCGTTTACAACCCCAACCAAATGTTACCATATGCGTGAAGAATGAGTACTACAATCATTATCAGTATTGCGAGGATTATGACGTGGCCGGGCTTGAACTCAATCTTGCTCCGGTACTCGTCGAAATACCTGACGAGGCCTCCCATGCCCTGGGGCATCTGTATCTTGTTCTGGCGTGCCATGCGTTTAGGGGAAGCCAGATTCATTTAAATACTTAATGGTTGAAGAGCCTGTCCGGGAGATAGATATAGCTGAACTGCTCTTTGGCGATTAGCATCTCATGCCTGATTATCCTATCAGGGAAGGCCTGAGCTAGCCTAGAAGCGGTCTCGTGGATGCAGGACACATCAGATGCGGCCACGTAGGCTATCGCGTGGAAGCTGCCAACGCACCTCACTGCCCACATGGTATGGGGATCGCTCCTGAAGGCTTCCCTTAGCTTGGCGAACTCATCAAGCCCTCGTATCGTGATCAGGATGCAGTAAATGTTGTAGCCCATCATCTGGTAGTTCAGAGCAGGTACGAAGGCGCGCAGGTATCCTCCCTTCTGCATGCGCTCTATCCTGTACCTAACCATGTCGATCGAGTAGCCGGTCTCGCCGGCTATCGCGAGAAGGGTCTTTCTGGCGTTGCCCGCGAGGTGCCTCAGGATTGCGAAATCCTTTCCGTCGAGGGAGTATTCGGTGATCTTCTTGGGACTGATGGCTTCAGGTTCGCCTGCCTTGAGGAAATCGTCAGGGAATGGGCCTGTACGCATCTCTTCTGTCACGGCGAGGACCTCAACTCTCTCCAAGAGCTTTCCGCATACCTTTCCCACCTCTGCGATGATGACTTCCAGCTCCATCACGTCGGCTGCCACCACTGCCAGTTCGAAGTCGAAGGCGCCGGTGTACTGAATGACTGTCCTGATGTAGCTCAAGGTCGCCAGTTTCTGCGCGAGCGTCTTACCCTCATCAGGTAGGGGCTTGGACAGGGTGAGGAAGAGATGGTAGTTGGAGAGGCCGAAACGCTCTATATTGATGACTGCCCTGTACCCCTGGATGAGCCCCTTCTTTTCGTAGGCCTTGATCCGGTAATTCACGGTATCCTTGGATAAGCCTACCTCACGGGCGATGGCTGCGGCTGGCATACGTGCGTTTCTGGCCAGAATTGAAAGGATCTTGCGGTCCTTGACGTCCAATTTCACCCGTGAGGAGGGCTGTATCTGGGGTGTGAAACGCATAATATAATCTTTTTCTTAATATATTTAAATATTTTACGAATAAATTGTATTTTTTTATCAAATATATAATATTTTGGGTATACTTTTACCAACTCATGAAATTAGAAGACCTCGTCTACCAAAGAAGCCTGATTTGCTGTGAGAGGTGGGTTAATACCTTCAAGAAGCGATTCAACGAGATTGATTGTAGATATGACCCTGTTCTTGGTGATGAGCGGATAAAGGTGCCTTACTACATTTTGGATTCCCAGAACCCTGACGTGGAGCTTCGTTTTGGGATAGCGTCAAACAAGGCAATCTCGGCCCTGCGTATTAAAAGAGTTCCAGGCCGATATCTCGCTAGGTTCTATGCCCACCCTCAGATGGAGGATGAGGTCAGTAAGATAATTGGAAAGAAACCGGAGGGGTACATTGAGGCCTTCCCGACTGCATCAGCCAGGACTGTGATGCCTGCTGATTTTCCAGGATACTATCTGAAGCTGCATCTCAATATTAGGCTCTCGAAGTTCATCAGGAGGCTGCGCAGGGATTCGGTGGAACACAGCATAAGGATTAGTGATGTGCTGCACCGGGAGGTTGCAAACGGTCGCGCGCCGGAGAGTTTCGCATTCCTACCAGAGTCGGTCGGCCTGACCTATGATGATATTGGAATGCTCGTTCGGGAAGCAAAGCCTTTTCCGCTTGGAGATAATCGGATAATGGCCCCCTTGTTTTCCCTTTACGGAAAGGACTTCAAGAACCCTGATGACCCCACACTCTTTGAGCAGCTTGTAAAGCTGCACAGACGAAAACCGATTGACTATTTCGTAAACGAGATAGTCACTCCACTCCTTACCAACATGGGCTACTTCATAGAGAAAGGGCTACTCCTCGAGCCTCATGGACAGAACGTGCTGGTTGAGATGGACAAGAGTTTCAACATCAAAAGGATGGTGCACCGCGATTTCCAGAGCATGTACGTCGAACCCAGGATTGGCAAACGTTTCGACAAGCACATCATGGGCAAGGAATGCGATCCTGAGGTCTCATACAGCCTGGTTTATGATCAGTATGTCGGAGAGTACGTGTTCGACCATTTCGCCGGGATCCTTGAGGGAGCCTATGGGTACGGGAAGAAATGGACACAGACAGCTGTGCGGGATGCTTTCGATCGTATCATGGACCAATCCAAATTCCCGAGGGGCCATTACAGGATGGCAAAGGGCAGGTTCAAGGACAACGAGACCAAGGTCGTGCTGATAAACGAACGGCCCAGATGGAGGTAGGTACAATGGATAAGAAGCTCATACAAAAACAGGTCATGAACATAATCAATGCTTATGACAAAGTTCAGGCCATCGATGTATATGACAAGTACGTCGCTGTCTACTACTACGGCCGTGTGGGCGAGGATGTGATGGGAGACATCGAGCACAGGGTGCTCGAGATCATGCCTTACAACCACGAGTTTGTGATAAGCCACAAGTTCGAGCCCAAGTACACAAAGAACCTGCCCAAGCTTTAATTTCTATTATTTTACTACTATAAAGTAGCAATAAATTCGTAATATTTTTATATTAGTTTAGCATCTATGCCATATGGAACTTGATCAATACCTCCAGCAGGCAAAGGATAATCCGACCTTCAGGCAGGAGTTACTGAACAGTATCAATCTTGAGGGAACATATATCAAGAGTTTGAATTATATTAGTAATGATTCCCCCCATTACAAACTTAGATGGAGACTGGATCCTAGAATTGCACACACACTGGTGAGGCCTTTTAAGCAATTCTCACGAAACAAGAAAAGTAGGATTGATGTTTTTCCCAGTGCGTTTTCAGGTTTTGACCATCTGAAAATTGATGATTTAATTTCCACCCTCATCGACCATGAGGGATTCCATGCGAAACAGGTAGCTGAGAAATCCTTTGTTTTTTACCTCGCTAAATTTTATTTTGTATTTTCAGACTCCCTAACCATCGAGAGGTTCATCAATAAGAGAGAGTACCCTGCTTTCCTTAACCAGGTAAAGAATTTCAATAAGAGGGACGTCAGCTTGCATTACCGCTCATTCATCGAGAAAAGCCTTTTATCCATCGAAGAGAGACTAGGAATAGAAAAAGTGTAGGGAAGCTGTAAGCCGCCTTCTGTTGAGCCCCCGTAATCGGACGGGCTTTCCTGACATTCAACTAAGCGTCTCTAAGACTTGCACTGGCCAGGGCTCACCGTTTCATCCTCTCCTGCCGCAACGTCGGAGGGTTAGCTCCCTGCCGTCACCGGCTCGGTTCGCCATCGTCATCCTCGCGGCAGGCGGTACCGTTTCTGAGTGGTTGCCGCCGGTTGTCCCAGCCTCGCTTTCACGAGTGGCCAATTTAAGTGGGCGGACTTTCCTCAGCGCGTACGCACCGTCGGTCAGGCGCCTCCCTACATGGTGGGGGAGGACTCTTGGGTTTATAAATATTGTTGATTTTCAATAGTGAAGATAATTATCTAAAATGCAGGGCTGATGCTAATCCTCAAGGCAGCCTCTTGAAATAATCGAAGAAGCCGAGCGTTCCCCATGAGACAACTACCGCGAAGAAGATTACGAAAGGATAGGCCTCTTTCGCTACCGCATAGATAAGCAGCAGCGTCAGCGAGCTCATCCACACAATCATGTCAGCGAGCCTGGGCTTCAGCTTCTTCTTGACGAACACCGGCTGCACCAGGTGCATGAGCAGGTATAGTGCTACGATTGTTGCCCCGAGATACCCTATGGCGTCAACAATCATCTTCCCACCACACTCACCACGACCCTTCTGTCCCTGGGGCCGTCAAGCTCCACCAGGAAGATGTCCTGCCAGGTCCCGAGCTGCATCTCTCCGTCGACCAGGGGAACGGTCTCAGATGGCCCTATGACGCTTGCCCTGATGTGGGCGGAGCCGTTGTTGTCTATCCTGTCATGACGCCAGCCAGAATCCTTGACCATGCTCCCCAGGGCCTCGATGATGTCAGTCCTGATGTTAGGGTCAGCGTTCTCGTTGATGGTAATCGCGGCCGTGGCATGCGGCACGTAGATTAGGACCTGCCCTTCCTTTACCCCTGATTCCTTCACAAGACGCTTGACTTGGTGTGTTATGTCCTTCAGCTCCAAACTTGATGAGGTTTGCACGTGGAACTCCATCTTTACAATAGCTTAGCTGGTTAATATTTAATATTTGTGAAGCTGCGAGCCGATTTAAAGGTATCAATACCTATATATAAGAGAGCAGGCACCCAAGGATCATGGCAGACGAATCATTCCTCCTGGTGTCGCTCAAGGACGAGCAGGCCAAGCAGCTTGCGCAGGTTGTGAACAACGACACGTGCAGGAACATACTCGACGAGCTCTCAAAGGGCAAGGCCACTGAGACTGAGCTTTCAAAACGCCTCAATGTGCCCCTTTCAACTGTGCACTACAACCTCAAGGCGCTGATGAAGTTCAACCTGATCAGGGTCGACGAGTTCCATTACAGCGAGAAGGGAAAAGAGGTGAACCACTACTCGCTCGCCAACAAGTTCATCATCATAGCCCCTAAGGACGCCAAGATTGAGAGCTTCAAGGACAAGCTCAAGAAAATTCTGCCTGTCGGCATCGTGTCGGTCGCAGGAGCTGGAATTATCAGGATGCTGGGCCTTATCAACCAGCCTTCCCTTGCGATGGACGCAGCTGCGAAAGCTGCGCCGCGTCTCATGGCCGAAGAGTCCGAGATGCTGGCTGCACCTGCCTCGCAGATGGTTGCGGAAGCGGTGCCGCAGGCAATCAATGCGGCTGCGCAGCCCTACCCTTGGGCGACCGTTGCGATGTGGTTCCTGATAGGCGCGGCGTTCGCTGTGGCAGTCTATTTGCTGGTCGAATTCATCCGCATGAAGCGGCGAAAGTAATAAATACACGGGCTCCGTTTATTCCGTCATGCCGGCGACAATACTCCAGGTAGCAGGGCTTCTCAAGAGTTTTGGACGCGTAGTGGTCCTAAACGACATCTCCCTTGATATCCATGAGGGGGAGATCTTCGGGATAATAGGGGTGTCTGGCTCGGGCAAGACAACTCTCCTCAACTCCATGGTCGGTTTCCTGCATCCCGAGAAGGGTGATACGAGGATAATCCTTAATCGCCTGCTCAAGCTCCAAGGGCCTGATAGGATGGTGAGCGTGTACAGAAAGCTAATCGATGTCAAGAAGACCTTCGGTTTTGCGGCCCAGACCCCGAGCTTCTACCCCGAGCTGACAGTTCTCGAGAACCTCAAGTACTTCGCCGCGCTCTACAACATGACCAAAGAGTCGGCCGAAAGCAACATACGCGTTCTCCTGAGGTTCATGGAGCTTTACGAAGTCAAGGACCTCCAATCAGCCAAGCTGTCTGGAGGTATGCAACGCAGGCTGGATATAGCCTGCGCGCTCGTACACAATCCTCCTGTGCTTATTCTCGACGAGCCTACAGCGGACCTGGATCCCGTGCTGGCCAAGCAGATATGGAAGCTGCTCGTCTCCATAAACAAGAGAGGCACCACAATCATACTTTCATCCCACCACCTGTCAGAGCTGGAATCCTTCTGCACGAGGATAGGGATACTCGACGAAGGAAGGATAGTCATGGTGGGGTCACCAGGCCAGATCAAAGAGAACCTGTCCAGCACGGAAGAGATACACATCGAGACCATGGCTGGCAACTACAAGTCCCTGATGGCCAAGCTCAAGGACAAGGCGATAATCAGCCTCGAGGATCGCGGGACCGAGCTGGTCATATCAACGCTGCACCCCGAGAAGGTGATTCACAAGGTGCTGCACGCGATCGAGTTGTCCGGAGATTCGCTTATTGACATCAAGATACGCAAGCCCTCCCTTGAGGAGGTCTTCGACTTCCTTGAGAAAAAATGAAGCTGCTGAAGATTATCGAGAAGAACCTGAAGGTGCTCATAAGGAGCAAGAGTTCGCTTCTCGTGATGATACTGGGTCCGCTGCTGATAATAATACTGGTGGGCCTAGCCTTCAGCAACATCTCGGAGTATGACGTCCTCGTGGCTGTCCATTCTGATTCCTACTCGACGCTCAGCAACTCCTTCGTGACGGTTCTGGGTGAAAGCGGCTTTACTATCATCCCCACAGGGACGCTGGAAGAGTGCATCCAGCTCATCAAGGACGGCGGGGCGCACATGTGCATATCATTCCCGCCCGACATGGCGCTCTCCAACAATGAGACTAATGAAGTGGTCATATATGTGGACAACTCCAACTTCAACCTGGTATATGCGGTTAGGGACTCGGTCTCCGAAAAGCTTGCGATCCGTTCCGATGAGATAAGCGAGGGTATAACTGACGAGATACTCGATGTCATGGACGAGGTGGACAGCAGCATTATAGAACAGAACAACCGGCTGGGGCGGCTGAACGAAGAGCAGTATGCGGCAAGGGACGAAGCACTCGGACTCGACGACGATTTCAGGCAGATGGACCTCTCATTCAACACCCATGATTTCGCTGTCGGTGACGTTAAGGAGTCGCTTGAAGACATCGACGACGCATCGGAAGCCATGAGGGAACATGCAGCGCTCCTAGCAAACGTGGTGACTTTCAATGTAGACGAATACTACCATGACGTCGAGAGAGCCTACGAATCGCTGAAGGACAGCAACGCTTCCACCCACAGCCTCGATGATGTCCTCGACATGTTCAACGAGACCAGCGACTACGCCCAGGACAAGAACCGGAGCATCTCGACCGAAAGGGAGGCCATCGTCGATCTGGTGGACGACTCGTTCACCGCGATAGCCAACTCCGAGGCTGCGCTCATCGAGACGGCGAACCGTTTCTCAGAGATATCAAATGCGAGGGAGGACCTCAAGACCGGCGTCGCAACTGTCGGCGACTCCCTGAAGGAGATTTCCGACAACATCACAGATGTGCGAGACGTGCTTCGAGACTCGGATTTCATGATCAAAGGATTGGCCATAACATCATCATCCACCATAACTCGGCCGATAGTCACCAAGATTGAACCAGTGGTTATGGAAAGGAGCAGGCTCAACTACATATTCCCCTTCCTGCTCGTCATGGTTGTCATGTTCGTGGCTATGCTGCTTTCGGCTACTATAGTGGTAAGGGAGAAGGATTCCAGGGCGCACTTCAGAAACTTCACGACACCCTGCCCAGACATCACTTTCATCCTCGGAAACTTCCTGACCACCCTCCTGCTCACAATAGTCCAGGTAGGCATACTTGTTGCGGCAGGCCTACTCATATTCAATGCCCTGATGACCAACGTCGCGCTCAGCTTCGTCGTATTAATCTTCGTATCCATACTGTTCATCGTGATTGGACTTGCGGTCGGATACCTCTTCTCATCAGGCCAATCGTCCATCCTCGGCGCTTTATCGGTAGGGAGCGTAATGCTCCTGGTCTCAGATTTCATACTGCCCTTAGAGAGCATGCCCACGGCCGTAAGGGGGATTGCCAGATTCAACCCCTTCGTCCTAGGATCCGACGTACTCAGGAAGACCATGCTCTTCGGATCTGGCATATTCGACGTCGTCGGGACGCTAGCGATCATACTGGTTTACAGCGCGATCATATTCCTTTTGGTGTGGGGCCTTGACAAGGCCACCAAGCGCAACTACTTCAAGAAGTACTCCTTGAGGTTCGTCCGGGGGCTTGAGATAAGACAGATCGAGAGGCGCAGGGAGAAGATAACTGACGTTTCGAAATTCTTCACCACGTACGACAAGAAATACCGTGACAACCCCGGCGCGATTGCAGACGCGATAAGGTCAATACACATCCAGGTCCTCGAAGAGTTCATTAAGGATTACCATCAGGAGTACAAGAGCTGGTTCTACCAGATGATCAGCAACAAGCGCCTCGCAGCTAGGGCTGCGCGCAAGAAGACCAAGGGCGGACTGGTCAGGCTCCTTGATAGGGCCAGGGAGAAAAAGCCACTTAGGCTCCCAATTCCCATGAGGAAAAAGTTTAAATAGCCTCCGAGCCTATTTTCTTGCATGGGGACACGGGGAGGGCTATATGTTGCAGTGCTGATTTTGCTCTGCGTTCCAGCTTCGGCCTTCTTCGACGCTATCACCGGAGCTGATGCGATCGACCTGCCGACATGCATAGACACCGACGGTGGCCAAGACAGGTACATCATGGGGACTGTGGAGCTCGGCACAAGCCGAATATCGGACTACTGCGCGTCCGATGGCGTCCTGAAGGAATACTACTGCGACGGCCACACCCTGGGCGTACTCCAGGTCCAGTGCAAGTTCGGATGCGATGACGGAGCCTGCAACGAGTACCCCCTGACGGTCGGCTACACGTGCCTTGACACTGATGGCGGCGACGCCGAGATAAGGGGACTGTGTGTATTCTCGGACGCATCTGGCAACCACTCCTTTGAGGACTGCTGCGCCTCTGAATGCGCTGTAGGGTCGGCCGCTGCCCGAACGCTCTACGAGTACGGGTGCGAAGAGATAACATCCGGGTTCAAGGCATGCCAGCCACGGGAAATAGATTGCGAGTTCGGCTGCTCAGCAGGCGCGTGCGTCCCGACCCCGACATGCTCCGACTCTGACGGCGGCAAATCCTACTCGGTCCCGGGCGTGGTGACCTTCGGCAGCGACAGGTACCAGGACACTTGTACATACTTCGTCGACAAGGGCGTCTTCATGATCGAGGAGCATTACTGCTCTGGAGGCTTGGCCAAGACCGAGAGGTACGAATGCCCGGCATTCTGCGACGCCGGCGCGTGCGTCGACGAGCCTGGCAGCTGCACGGATACAGATGGAGGTAAGGTCCCTTTTGTCAGGGGCACGGTCAGCAGTGACGGCACCCAGGGAACCGACCAGTGTGCAGGCTATTCCGAGACAACCCTAATAGAGCATTTCTGCTCCGGCGGAGTCCCGACATCGGAGACGGTCATATGCGAGCATGGATGCAGCAACGGCGAGTGCACAGGCGCAGAGCAGACCTGCGACGAGGGATGGCAGTGCCTCTCACACTTAACCTCAGCCTACCGGACCTCCTCATGCAGGTGGGAAAACTTCACCATTTGCGCCGAGGGTTGTGAGAATGGGAGGTGCCTGCAGTCCACCCTCAATTATGAGGAGCTTTACCTTGATTTCGACGGAAGCCCTGTAAGCGAGCTGGGCATGGGCCCCATGAAGACAGGCGGGGCATACTCCGAGGACTCAAGGAGCGGCATGTCGATAGGAGATTTCACAAATGATGCGCTCGAATACCAGTGCTCTTTGGTCTTCAACCCCTCAGAAGGCGGGATTTCCATATGGGTGAAACCAGAAGGCAATGGGATTATATTCACCACTGATGACGCTTCCCTGTCCCTCGAGTACCTCAACGGAATCGTGCTCAACTCAAAACTGGACACTCTCATATCCTACAAGGAAATCTCAGGCTGGCACCAAATAAATCTTGTGTGGTCTGCTGACAGCATCGAGATGTTCGTCGATGGAGTCTCGGCTGGCGATGCCAGGCTCACCCTGAATGCCTGCACAACTTTCAGAATAGGCAACAACTATGCGGGATGGAAGGGTTTTGGGGGATACCTCGACGACTTCAGACTCTCTCCAACGCAGCTAGAGACAGTCGAAGTCCCTGAAGAGGAAGTGGGAGGCTGCGATCTGACAACTCAGACTAGGTCTCCCGACCCGCAATGGGACACGACATCGCCCCACCCTGAGATTGTCAGGTACAGGGTCAAGTGGTTCAACGGCGAATGGTCAAGGTGGTACACCCCCAGGGTCGATGATGAAGACTGGCAGGTCTTCGAGGACGGTTCGAAGAGGAAGGTGTGGTCCTACTTCACTGACCATACGCATGAGGTACAGACCTGTTCTTTGGATTCGAGATGCTCAGATTCAGATGGGGGGCTCGCGTACGGGATAAAGGGCACTGCCGACACCGAGTTTGGTAGCTATCAAGATTATTGCGAGGGTAACCTGCTCATCGAACAGGTATGCCAGGGCTCGTCCCATTCGCACGTTTCATATCCCTGCCCAGGCTCATGTGTTGAAGGGCGATGCCTTCAGTCCGATGTTGATACATGCGCAGATTCAGATGGCGGCCTAAACTTTTCGGTCAGGGGCAGCTGCATCGACGGCACCTCAACTTATGCGGATTTCTGCCAGACCCCTCTTGCTCTGGATGAGTACTACTGCTTCAACGGCGCGTGCAAGGCCAAAAGTGCCATACTCTGCCCAATCGGCACAGAATGCGTAGACGGCAGATGTGCAGAGACGGGATGTATGTGCGATGCCGTATACCAGCCAGTATGCGCCGGGGGCAATACCTACGCAAACCGGTGCCTCGCGGCATGCGCAGGCGTTACGGTCGATCATGAGGGCAAGTGCGGCCGGTCTGTCTGCGGCGACGGCCTGTGCGCATCAGGGGAGGAGGACACCTGCGTCAGGGACTGCGCATGCAAGGACACGCTGGTGCTGGATGATATAGGGGCTTTCAGCTTCATCAAGTCATCCTCGTACGATGATATCCTGGAATCGTTCAAGGTCGATGTGTGTGAGGCCGAATACCAGGACGGGTCCAGGCTGAAGGCAAGGGTCATCGAGTTCCAGACGAGGGCTGACGCTGAGATTGTCTTCTCAGGGCAGATGAGAGGTGTGTACCCCCAAAGGATTGAGCTCGGAGGCTATTCAGTCTTGCTTGTAAACGGCAAAGCCACGTGGATATCTGGAGTACACGTGGTGCTACTCAGCCTGGAGACGGCCGCAGCACCCACTGCGAGCGTGATCGCATCGGACTCCCTAACCCGGCTTGAGCAGATAAGGACGCGCGTTCAGGGCGTTGGTGGATTCTACGACACGAACATAAGGAAGGTCCTGCTGTCCTACCTGCGACTTTTCCCCCCGGACATGGACGACTGCGGGGACGGGACTTGTGATGAGGGAGAGCACGAGACCTGCCCTTCAGACTGCGCAGTGCCAAATGAATGCCCGCAAATTGAGAACGACGAAACCGCCAGGGAAAGCTGCATCCGCGGCGGCGGGATGTGGGTCACCAACGACTTGGTGGGAGGGTGCCCTGTTCCGCCCTACTGCCTGCTTGAGGACGAGCCGATGACCGACATGAAGAGACTCGCCCTGATAATGAAACTCGAGGACATCAAGGTAAAGGTGATGACCCTGAGGCAGAAGTCCGAAGCGCTCGCCTCCTATTATACCCTGCAAGGGATGGGCGACAAGGCCGGGGTGTGGGCGTCTGCGCGGGACGACTTCAGCGACTTGATCGATTTGATTACCGAGGCTGAAGTCGCTGTTAAGATGGAGCAGGAGGAAGAGCTAAGGGACAGCCTCAGCAAGACCATGGAAGAGATAAGGCAGTCATTGTCCCAGACCATAAGCGAAATAATCGAGGGACTGGTATGAAGAGAGGAATCACAGGAGGGGAAACTATATTCATCTTGGGAGTGGTAGTTCTCCTGGTGGTCGGAATATTCGCCCTGCAGCAGGAGATTGAGAAGAGGAAGTCCATGGAATTCAACGTGAACGAGGAGCCCCGCGCTCCCATAGTGACAGATACAAATGATGCTGTGGCGATACAGGGAGAGGTAGTCGAGGACCTGGCAACTCTGAGCAAGGAGCTGGATGAAATCTCGACGCTCATATGAAGATGGTTCTAATCGCGGTGTCAGGGACCCCTGGGACAGGCAAGACCCGTCTTGCCAAGGAGCTCGCAAAGAGGCTCGGCTACAAGTATGTGGATGTCAATAGATTCATAAAGGAGAAAGGGCTCTCCGAGGGTTATGATGAGGAGAGGATGTGCGACATCGTAGATGAGAAGAGGCTCTCTGCCGGGCTGGTGAGAGACTTCTCTGGATCTGACTGCGTCATCGATTCCCACCTAAGCCACAACCTACCGGCGGAGAAGGTGGGATTGTGCGTCATCACTACATGCGGCCTTGCGGAGCTTAAGCGGCGCCTAGAGGCACGTCAATACCCCCCTTCCAAAGTGCAGGAGAACCTCGAGGCAGAGACGATGGAGGTCTGCAGGACGGAGGCGGAAGATGCAGGCCATAAGGTGATGCTGGTGCGGACAGATGAGGATGTTGACTTCGATAAGATAATCAGAAGGCTCAAGTCCTGATGTCGCTGTCCTGCCACCGGCCGAGAATTCTGTAGTGCAGGTCTTTTGCGAGTTCGAACATCGCGGTCAGGATGTCTGTATCCGTCACTATGCCCTTGACGTTTCCGCCATCTGCGACCAGGAGGCGTCCGATCCCCTTCTCCTTCATCAAGGCAGAGGCCTCTATTATAGTCGCTTCTGGAGCTATGGTGACCACTGGTGATATCATTATATCCGAGCAGCGGGATGTCGGGTCCTTGTTTTCGATGAAGATTGAATTTAGGACGACACGTTCTGTGATTAGCCCGACTGCGGACTCTCCGTCTGACACTATTATCGAGCTCACTGCCTTCTCTGCCATCATCTTGGACGCTGTGATAATACTCTCATCCTGGTGGACCGCCAGCACTTCGCTTGACATTATTTCAGACACATTGTTCGCTATCCTGTACATGTCGTCTATCTTCAGGTTCTCGCCCAGGAGGTCTGAGTCGTACCCCTCAAAGTTCACGTACTCATGCGATATCTCGTTATAGCTATCTATGTCTATCGAGGTCTCGCGAAGCAGGGATGACATCATGTCAAGCGATTCCACGATCGCGTGAGCGATCATATTGCTCGTGACGACTCCTTTGATCTCGCTGTCCTCTTTTACTGGAAGCCTCTTGATACGCTTCTCCTTCATGATTTTTCCGGCCTGGATGACGCTCAGGTCCGGGCTGACCGTGATTATGGGGGAGTTCATTATGTCGTTGAGGGTAAGAGAGGAGAGGTCCTTATCCTTGACGATGACCTTCGTGAAGTAGTCCTTCTCGGTTATGATGCCGATCGGTGTCAGATTTGCGTCATGGATTATCACACATCTGTTAGCGTCCCCTCCCAAGACAACTTTGATCCCCTGGCTAGCAGGCTCATCGGGGCTGAAGGAATGCTTCAAAACGCTCATGATCTCGCTGACTTTCTTCATTGTCTGAAATCACCGTCATGCCATCTTCCGATTATGCGCCAATGCAGGTCTTTGGCCAGCTCGAACATAGTCTCCAGGATGTTTACTTCGGTCACCAACCCAACCATCTTTCCGTTTTCGGTTATCACCAGCCTGCCGTGGCCGAACTTCCTCATAATCCTTGAGGCGGTGACTATGGGAGTCTCGGGCTTGGCGGTTATCACTGGGGACAGCATTATGTCCTTGGCGGTGAGCTTGAGCGGGTTGTGGTTGTCGATGATGACCCTCCTCAGCAGGGTGCGCTCGCTGACAGTCCCTATAGGAACGCCTTTTTCCGTGACCACTGCGCAGTCCACCCTGTCTTGGTCTATCCTCTTCGCTATATCGACTGCGTCCGTGCTCTTCCTTACTGTGTGCACCTTGCTGGTCATTATGTCCGACACAGGGTTTAGGATGCTGCAGTTGTCGTCGAGCTGGATGTGCTGCCCCAACAGCTCCGAGTCGAAGCCTTCAAAGGCCACATACTCTTGGGAGATCTTCCTGTACTCCTCAAGGTCGATGACAGATTCCCTCATGAGGTTGGAGAGCTCGTCTATGTCCTCTACCATGGCGTGTGCTATCTCATTGCTGGTCACCACGCCGACGGGCCGATCACCCTCCACGACCGGCAGCCTCTTGACACCTTTTTCCTTCATGACCTTCCCTGCTGCGATGACGCCCATGTTTTTTGGAACTGTTATGACCGGGGAAGTCATGATGTCCGAGAACTTCAGCTGGTGCGGGTTCAGGTCCTTTGCGATCACCTTCCTGATGTAATCCCTCTCAGTCACTATCCCTACAGGCTTGCCCTCGTCAATGATGATTGCGCATCCGTAGGTCTCCTCGCTTATCACCATCTTGATGGCCTCAAGGACGTTGTGGTCGGGCGGGAAGGCATACCTGAGGACAGTCATGACTGAACCCACATTTTTCATGATATGAAAATGTGCATTTCACTTTAAGAAACTTTCTGAAAAGTAGTTTAACAAGTCTTATATGTGTGAATACAAACAGAAATCACCGATGTGCGGAATATTTGGCTACATTGGCGTAAAGCGAGCAGCCCCCATACTCCTGAGAGGGCTTGAGCGCCTGGAGTATCGCGGCTACGACTCTGCCGGCATCGCAGTCCTCAATGGTGACCGGGTCCGGCTCTACAGGGCGCTTGGTAAGATATCAGTGCTGAAAGCAAAGGTCCCGAAAAGTCTCCGCGGGACAGCCGGAATCGCGCACACGCGATGGGCAACGCACGGCGAGCCGTCCGTAGCAAACGCCCACCCACACGCCGACTGCAAGGGCGAGATATTCCTCGTGCACAACGGCATAATCGAGAACTATGAGAGCCTCAAGAAGATCCTGAAGGGCCACAAGTTCTCCTCCAAGACCGATTCTGAGGTGCTCGTCCACCTGATTGAGGAGTTCTATCGCGGCGACTTGACCAGGGCCGTAGCAGAGGCCTTGTCAAAGGTGCAGGGGACCTTCGGGATAGCTGTCCTGCACAAGGGTGAACGAAAGATTGTCGCAGCAAGGAACGGTTCACCTCTGATCATCGGCATCCGCAAGGACGGAAGGTTCATAGCATCCGACCCGTCAGCCATCGCCGAGCATACCAAGAGGTTCATCGCGCTGGAGGACGGCATGATGGCGGTCCTCACCGATGACGGCCACCAGATACTGAACCTCAAGGGCCGCAGGCTTGATGTGGGAGAGGAGAGGATAACATGGGACCTCGAACGCATTGAGAAGCAAGGGTACGCCCACTTCATGGAAAAGGAGATTTTCGAGCAGCCCGAGACCGTACGCAACGCCTTCAGGGGGAGAATCGACCCTTCAAAGGGGGTTAAGTTTGGCGGCCTGAACATGGAGACAGCGGAGATTAGGAGAGTGTCCAGGATACTGCTCATCGCATGCGGTACGTCATGGCATGCGGCACTGGTGGGGAAATACCTTATCGAGAAACTAAGCCGCGTCCCGGTGGAGGTCGACTACGCTTCGGAGTTCCGCTACAGGGACCCGGTCATTTCGAAAGGCGACCTCGTAATTGTCATATCACAGTCAGGAGAGACAGCTGACACACTCGCGGCACTGCGTGAGGCCAGGAGGAGGGGGTCCAAGGTGCTGGGGATATCCAATGTGGTCGGCAGCACCATTGCAAGGGAGGTCGACGGCGGCATCTACATACATGCAGGCCCAGAGATCGGTGTCGCGAGCACTAAGGCCTTCACAGGGCAGGTGACCTGCCTTTTCCTTCTGGCATTGAGGCTTGGACTTGAGAGGAAGACCCTTTCCAGGTCAGAGTTCTCGCGTCTTGCAGGTGAGCTCGCAGGCCTCCCAAAAAAGATTTCCGAGGCGCTCGGGTATGCGGATACGATCAAGGCCTTGGCCTCTGAATATGCCAAGAACAGGAACTTCATCTACCTGGGCCGGGGGATGAATTTCCCAGTCGCGCTTGAGGGGGCCTTGAAACTCAAGGAGATATCATACTTACACGCTGAGGGGTACCCCGCGGCAGAAATGAAGCACGGACCCATCGCGCTGATTGACGAGCACATGCCTGTCGTCTTCATCGCGTGCAGGAACGGGGCTTATGAGAAAGTGCTGTCCAACATGGAGGAGGTCAGGGCAAGGAAGGGCAGGATACTGGCAGTCACTGATGACGATGCTGCAGCGGCTCTGGCTGACGACGCCATAAGGGTGCCTTCCATAGACGCATTGCTCTCGCCGGTCCTAAACGTGATACCGCTCCAGCTGCTCGCGTATTACATCGCTGTAGAAAGGGGCTGCGACGTCGATCAGCCGCGGAACCTGGCCAAGAGCGTGACTGTGGAATAGGGATCCTTGCCATAGCTCCTATAATACTTGCCATAACTCTTCAACTTGTACTTCGCCTTGATCTTAGCTTTTACGGGTGTGTAGCTTCCCATTGGATTGACTATCTTGTCGAGTGTCATACCTTTATGGGAAAGAAGCCCGCTATATATCCCTTGTGGAACTGCGCTCCCAATCCAAAACATTTATATAAGTATATTTCTAAAGATATTTTTAAATATATTTAAAATAATTTATATGAGTATTTTTATAAGTATAGTGGTAGCATGAGGGAGCTGACGAGGAAGGTCTACAGGAGAGCATCCAGCTTTGAGGTCACAATACCAAAGCCCTTGCTCTTCGGGCACGACCCCTCCAATCTCCATGTGGTTTTCTCGTTCGAAGGCAGATTCTACCTCGACTTCTCCCAACGCAGGAGGGAAGGCCGAAATATCATATCAAGGTCCGTATACAGGCGCGGCACCAGCTACGAGACCACAATACCGCGCGAGATGATGGTTGGCCTGGATCCTGACAGGCAGCTGACCGCCAGGTTCAGGTTCGAGAGCAAGACTAAAAGGTGGTATCTGGAGGTGGACCATGCGTAAGGCGACCCTGCTCGGACTTCTGGTACTCCTCGTGATGGTGCTCGCCACCACCAACGCCACCTACTATGAGGAAAACAACGTTACGGTCATAAGCGATGCGGACAACTACTGGTGCAACCCGAGCTGCTCTTCCTACATCGACGTCACGGTATGGAACTCGACTGTATCATCCTTGCCACACAACGTGACCTTCCAAAACAAGGATACGTCCCCCGTGCAGATCGCATACAACATATCATGGCGAAACGGCTCCGCATGGCAGATGCTGGAAAACCTGACCAACTTCCAGTTCGGATACGGGATAACCGAGAGCTTCAGGGTGGACATCAGCATGCCGGCAGCCGCCACAGCCACCAAGTGGAACTTCTCGCTTATAGTTGACGGATGGCCAGTTGATCTGGACCCCTGGCTCGGGTCGATAAACCTCACTTGGCCCGGCAACGGGAGCGTTTCATACGAGGAACGGTTCAACTTCACGCTCTATGACTCCAACGACACAGTACAGGACTGCGACCTGTACGTCGACGGCACCCCAGCGGGGCAGGTCGTCGTGATCAACGGGACCGGGGCTGCAATCACGCCGAACGCTTCGATAGGCCTTGGCAACCACTCGTGGAACGTCGCCTGCCGAAACGACTTCAATGAGACAGGCAGCTCCGCCACCTGGCAGTTCACCCTTTCGCCCAACTCGACGCTGGAGGTATGGGACTCGACCGACCTTAAGGGAGGTTCGCTTACCGTGTACAAGGGGGAGACAGCACATTTCTATGCCAACTACTCTGATTCGCAGAACGCGACGGCCATACAAGCCAGCTGCTACCTAATCACTTGCTGCGCCCAGACGCCAATGGCCTACAACGGCACAGCGTATGAGGCGACGCAGGATTTCGCATCTTCCGGGGCGCAAGGTTATAATGTGAGCTGCTCTTCACAGAACTACTACCCGCAGGTCGCATCCGACACCGTCTCTATCTCGAACCACATCCCATCCACCCCCAACATCACATCGCCTGCGGGAGGGGAGTTGGTGACATCCAACCTGACAGTCAGGTGGTCCACCCCGTCAGACGGGGACGGCGACCCCCTCACCTACAGGATAAACTATACGACAGGAGCATCATGGCAGACGCTGGCCGATGGCGTTGGCCGGGTCACGGAATTCAACGGGTCCCTACAGACCTATGAGAGGCTGCTCGGCGGCACGGAGTCCTTCTCGCTTTCCGTAGACCTGCCGGCAGCATCCAACCTGACCTCTGCTTCGCTCTCGCTGCAGGGCCTTCCCAACTCGACCGACAGGTACTGGGGTGAAGAGCTCGACCTGTCCGAGGATCAGGTGAACCAGCAGATCAACCCGAAGGCCGCTTCGGGCGGCACCACCTTCCACGTCCTGTGGGAGGACAGGGCCGGCCTGCCCACCCTGAAGTACAGGAGCTATGACGGCGCATCATGGAGCGCGATTGACACGGTCAGCGGAGGACTGAACCAGCAGGGAGGGTCCATCGGGGCCAACTCCACCACGGCCTTCGTGGTCTGGCATGAGGTCGGGGCGGAGAGCGACATCTACTTCACAGAGCACAACGGGACAGGATGGAACCCTGTCTTCGAGGTGAGCAACGATACGGCCGGCGAGTTCCAGGTCAACCCTGATGTGGCCGCCGCCGGGGATGAGGTTTACGTCATATGGCAGGACGCCCAGGACGGCGACTATGACATCTACTTCAGGAGGCGCGTATCCGGTGCTTGGCAGGATGAGGAGGTCCTCTCATCCGACTCAGGCGTCGAGGACCAGGAATATCCGAAGATCGCGGCCGCTTACCCTTACATCTACGCGGTCTGGATGGACAGGGGAGACGGAGACTACGACATCGTCATGAGGAGGTACAACGGGACAGCATGGGAGCCTGAAGCTGAGATAAGCTCTGATTCCGGAACCGAAGACCAGTACTACCCGTCAATCGCCGCCGAGGGCGAGAATGCCTACATCGTATGGTCCGAGAGGCAAGGCGCAACGGACTATGACATTATGCTAAGGGAGTTCAACGGGTCAGGCTGGAGCAGCATAAGCGAGATATCCAACGACAGCACGGGAGAGACCCAGCAGTACCCGGACATAGACGTCGAATCCGGCAACCTCCTGGTCGCTTGGATGGAAGTGTTGTCGGGCGACGAGAAAATATATGTCAGGGAGTACAACGGCTCATGGCAGCAGGAGATACTTCTCATCAACGAGACGCGCAACCAGACCAGACCCCAAGTGGGCCTCATAGACGGGGCTTTCGAGGTCGCGTGGAAGAGCCAGAACGACACCACGCTCGACGACGACATAGCCTTCAGGGAGATGAACTTCCAGTACCCTGAGCAGCCGGAGGTCAGGGTTAACGGGACGCTTGTGTGGAATAAGACATGGCTGCGGGGCTGCGATGAAGCCAACCTAACAGCGAGCCTGATAGCTGGTCTCGGCGCGTGCGGGTCCGGGGAGTGGGAGAACTGCACGCTCATCGTGAATGTCAGCGCGTCAGAGGGCAGACTGCAGGTGGCTGGGCTCGAGGCAGACTACACAGGTTGGTACTGGAACGCAACCCTCTTCCCTAAAAGCCTGACATACAGCCTGAGAGTACAGGCCTTTGACTCCGAAGACTACAGCGCTTACGACCAATCCCCGAATTTTACCGTCGACCATGCTCCGCAGCTTGTGACGGTGAACGTCACGCCGGCATCCCCCAACATCGCCAACAGCATCTCATGCGCTGTCGCGGTGTACGAGCCCGATGCCGAGGACACGCCCATGGCAAACGTCACCTGGTACAGGGACACTGGCAGCGGGTTCGAGGCCTGGCCTGGCGACAACGAGATCCTCGTGCAGGACAGCGCGCAGGCCATCCAAACATGACGCAAAGGAAATCTGGTGAGAAGGGATGT
>CAZPJY010000015.1:23651-45139 GCA_964587045.1 uncultured Methanosarcinales archaeon | reverse complement strand
CTTAATATTATAGATGCTCCTATCACACATGGACAGACCATTATATAAATATTCCATAAGGTGACTGCGTTGGGATACGTGGAACTCTCCGTTTGACAAAAGCCAGCCTGAGCCGGCAAATATCTGCCTGGTCACCAAGAAGGGGAGTGCCTTGAGAATATTTCTGGCATTAGCATTACCTGAGTAGTTCTCATGCGCTCCGAAGGCGTTCCCTTTCCAGTCCAGATTATTCTTGTAGACCTTACCTGCATATCTCTGCGCGATAAGTTCGCCTGCCTTGTTGTAGATCACCGCTTCCAGCGGGTTGCTGCACTCGGGCGTCGCGTACTCGATATGGCCACAGTCTGAGTAGAGTCGCGCACCATTCCATATGAATTCTCTTTCCTCGAGATGTCCGTCCCAGTCTTTTACTCCGTACTCGTTCTCTGTTCCGAATATTCTCTGCCGCCCGTACTTGGGAACCGATGTGAACAATGGCTCACTCATCTTCCCACATCCTCCTGAAAACGTCTCTGTTGTTGACTGCTGTTATGAGAACTTTATCGTGGATTACTTCGTCTATCTGTTTTTTGAAAGAGATGTCGTGGGAGGTTAGGTCTTCAACCAAGTCTTTGATATTTTTATCGATGCAGAAGAGCGCTACCTCCTCTCCCTCCAGAGCCCAAGTACGACCGTTTTCCAAAATTGCCTCTATTTTGTTATGGAACCATCCATTTTCAACACGGTTGATTATCCCTTTGGTTTTGAGTGGGACTTGGTCTAAAGTACCACCGTAAAAGTATCTATCCGGCATGCTGCCTATCTCTTTGCCAAGGTTCCTTTCTACCTGGATTATCATATAAGGTTTTGGAAGCTTATCCTCGGCTGGATACAAGTGTTGGTACACATACTTCTGAGAGTACGAATTTTTTATTACAATAAATTTGAGAATATCCTGCGTTATGAGATTGAGACAGTCCTTAGGTAGCCGGTCCAGCTTCTTAAGGTAATCTTTTGGGAGGTCAGTTCTGATGTTTGCTACCCTCTCTTTTTGTTCTTCACTTAGTTCTGCTTGGAATGGGTCGGCTAATTGAATAACCAAATTCTTCAGATGAAATGAATACCACTCAATTCTATATATATCACTCTGCTTAGCGAGTGCACCCCTAAGAGAAGCCCTAGTGTCATTGGGCGGCACGTGCATAGCATGCTTTATCATCTCGTCTGTTGCTAGCCGCTCCACTTTGCCCTGTTTTTGCAGCGCGTAGAACAGGCCCCTTTCTCGGTCCGTGTCGTGGTACTGCAGGTCGATATTTCTGAGAATCAGACTTGTCATATCCAGATTATTGGCTTGTGCGTACTGATCAATCAAGGCTTTCTTGGTGATCCAGTCCACGCGGCCTATTAACGCTGAAGGGTCTCGGTCGAGCTTGTCTAGGGTGTCTTGCCACAGGGCGAGGATGGTGTCTGTTATCTCGTCGCGTCCCTTGTAGTGCTTCTTTGCGGCTTTTAAGTATCCCCTTTGGATGTCTGTGGCTTTTTCTCCCTGACGAATTTGCCAGTCTGAGGTAGATTCTGAGATTGAGTGCAGATCTTGTACTGAGTAAATATTGTTGTATTCTAATCGTGGTTCCAACCCGTCCTCCACGAGGTCAAGAACCAGACCTGTAGTCCCGATTTTCAGGAACTCAGCGACCTCTGACATGTTGGCATCACCAAGTATTAGATGCAATCTCATCCATTCGGAATCGTTTGCAAGACTCTCCTTCTTGGTGCAAAGAATCGCACGGTGATCTGAAGAAGTACTATTTTCATTTTTTTCAATGTGACATGACCTTTGGCTTATGCTGAATCCGTATCGCATTTGCTTTCCTGTTCCGGCATAGATTTGCCTCGTTACCAGAAAAGGAATTACGGTCCTGAGTCGTTTAAAGCTGGCTTTTGTGAAATAGTTCTCGTGAGCCCCGAAGGTATTGCCCCTCGAGTCGACGTTGTTTTTGTATATCTTGTCTGCATACTTCTGCGCCAGCAGCTCGCCTGCCTTGTTGTAGATCACCGCTTCTAGCGGGTTGCTGCACTCGGGCGTCGCGTACTCGATATGGCCACAGTCTGAGTAGATCTTTCCGCCGTTTGCGATGAAACCAGGCAGGCCCCGAGTCCTTCCACCTACCCCATACTCGTTCTCCGTCCCGAATATCCGTTTCCTTCCATAAGAAGGAACGAAAGTGAAGATGGGATCCATCCTCACTGGCCGCCCTGCTGCTTGTACTGGTCGGCAAGGTTGCCTTTCGAGACCAACTTATCAAGCCCGTCCAGAAGGCTATTTTCATTCTTGAGCTTCTTAACCTGGTCTAGCTTCTTCTTGCCTGTGTACAGTTCCTTGTTGGGCTCTTCGCCCGGTTGGTAAATTTGTTTTTGGTCTTCCATCTTACCAAAACCTCCGGTTCTTGTTTTTCGGCCTTTTGCCGTACTGATATTGGATGATTCTTGACTGAGTGTAGACACGGGGCGTGTATGTTGACACCTTTATCCCGTCTATCGCTTCCAGGGCCTTTACGAACTGCTTTGGTCCTGGGTAATTATTCACTAGCGCTCCTACCTGCTCCTCTGTTCCGGCGAAAGGCTCATCGAGATCAATTTGCTTGCGCTCATCTCCAACGCGGATGCGAAATCCGCCCCAGTCGACATCGTCGACGGCCTTTAACCCGCCGACTTTTGCGCGCAGGTAAGCCCTGGTGTCGCTAGGTGGGTTCAGCACAGCGAAGGCTATCTCCTCGTCTGTCACAATCCTTTCGACCGCTCCGGCTTTTTGCAGGTAGTAGAAAAGGCTCGCTTCCCTGTCCACATCGTGGTACTGCAGCGCGGCGTTCTTGATTACCTGGTCGTTCATCCCCACGCCGTGCTTGTCCATCAGATGGGTCAGCAAGTTCAGCTTGATCACCCAGTCTATCGTGCCCGAGAGCTCCATGGGGTCGCGCTCCAGCGTGTCAAGGGTGTGCTCCCAGCGGCCCAGGATGTCGTCTGTGAGCTTATCCTTTCCAGTGTACGCGTCCTGCGCAGCTTTCAGGTACAGCCTCTGGATGTCGACCGCTGAGATAGTCTTGTTTCCTGAAATCTCGACAGGCCACTTCCTCTGCAGGTCCCAGGAGATCCTTTGCACCTGTCTCACCGGCTTGACCACCTCAATGTTAGGCGCCAATTTGTCCTCAATCAGGTCCAGCACGAGCGATGTGGTCCCCATCTTGAGGTAATGTGCGACTTCGCTCATATTGGCGTCGCCGCAGATGACGTGCAGCCTCATGTACTTGTCCCTGTTGGCGTGAGGCTCGTCGCGGGTGTTCATGATGGGCCTGTTCTGGGTGGTCTGCAGCCCTATGACCGATTCCATGAAATCAGCCCTCTGCGAGAGCTGGTAGACCTCCTGCTCGCCACTGTCCTCCCTGATCTTTGCGAATCTGGCCAGGACCTTTGCGACCTCCTTGAAGTCAGGAGTGTCCAGGAAATACCTCTCAAGATCTGATATGGCCTGCTTGGCTTTGTCCATCTGCTCTTTGTAAGGGTCGGTCTTCACAGCCTTGCCGTAGTAGTAGACGCCTGAATAGCTTGATGGACTCTCTATCCCGACCTTTCCGGTCCCGCAGTAGATCTGCCTGGTGATGAAGAAAGGGAGAAGCGCCTTGGTCAGCCCCTCTTCGAACTTTTTTGGGCTGATCCTCTTTAGCAGGTAGTTCTCGTGGCAGCCGTAGCTTGTGCCTTTGCCGTCACAGTTGTTCTTGTAGATCTTGATCTGACCTGCACGCTTTGCTGAACCCAGGACGATGAGCTCACCTGCCTTGTCCCAGATGACAGCGTCCCTCGGGTTGGAGGTCTCTGCGATGCTCATCTCAGGGTGTCCCATGTCCACGTAGAACCGGGATCCGTTGTCGATAATATCATCAGGTATGCTGTAGCCTGGTGGCTGGTAGCTTATCCTAGGAATGCTATGCTGGGAGCTCTGCGGGTAATATCCTTCTCCGTACAGCTCGGAAAGCTGGTCCTCGACGCTGCCGTAGTCGCCTCCGACGTGGCCGCCGATGTCGGTGAATCCTGGGACTGCGGATTGGTTGGTGCTTTGGAAATTCTCGTGGGACGCTTTCCTGCCTTGGTAGGCGCGGACGACCGCGTGCGCGTCACCTCCGACTATGCCGTACTCTGTCTCAGTCCCCATTATTCGCTTCATAGCCATCTTCGCCTCACCTGTAGGCAGCTGTGACTTCCACGATCTGCTTGAAATTGTCACCCACGACGTCCCGCATATCATTCGGCGTGAACTGGTTGTGCAGCGCCCTGTTCTCCTCGTACTCCATCTCGACTGCGTCGGTCAGGTCATCCAGAACTATCTCTGAGCTTTTCCCCTTGATGCCTCTGTTGATGGCGAAGTCTATGGCCCTGTTGACTATGGACACCACGCTTGCGCCGCTGAACATGCTCTTGTAGTGGATAGTGTCGCTGTTGCCGTCCATGTACTTCACTTCCAGCACCGGCCTTGGCTTTTCGAACACCTGTGAAGCTGCGTGTTGGGCGTACTGCTTGACAGGCTTGCTGTTGAAGCCCTTCCTGTGCAGCGGCAGGTCCTTTAGGTAGATTGAGAATATGGACTCTGCTCCCTGCTGGTCGGGTCTCGGGACATAGATCTTCTTGTCTATCCTTCCTGGCCTCACGACCGCTGAGTCCAGGAGCTCGTGCCTGTTGGTCGCCAGGAGTACCATCACATTCTCCAGCGAGTTGAGCCCGTCCATCTCCACCAGGAACTGGTTGACTATCGAGTCGTGGGCGTCCGATGACTTGCCCGTGCCCCTCTGTCTGAGCACTGCTTCAGGCTCGTCGACGAAGATGACGACCGGGTCACCGTTCTGCGCGGCGGTCTCCCGCGCATTGCCGAAGAGCTCCCTGACCTTGGCCTCGCCGACTCCGACGAAGCGCTGCAGGAATTCCGGTCCTGCCACGTAGAGGAAGTATCCGTTCACGTCCTTGTTCTCCTTCTCTCGCATGCGGACTGCCAGGTTGTAGGCTATAGCCTTTCCTATCATGGTCTTTCCGCATCCGGGCGGTCCGAAGATCAGCACGCCCTTCGGGGGCTGCCTAGTCGGGAACTTCGAATACACTTCTTTGTAGAGGAATGGCTGCTCGACTGTCTCCTTTATCTTGCATATGGTCTGTTCAAGCCCGCCTATGCTTTTCCAGGGGACTTTGGGCACCTTCTCTATGCTGTATGCCTTGCTGCTGTTGCCCAGGTTCTCCAGGACGACGCTGAAGCTGTTGTCGACGATGACGTTTTCGCCTGCCTTGACCTCGACTGCGGTCTGGATCACCTTTTCCCCTTTCGGCGAGGATATCTTGACCCTTCCGTCCTTGAGGACGTCTTCAACAACTGCTGCGGAGTGGGTCCTCACCTTGCCTTCTATGCTCACCACTGCGTAGGACTCGGGCGATATTCGCACGTCCTGGCCCAGCTTGAGCTTTCCTTTCAGGCGCGGGTCGTAATGGACGATGTACTGCGCCCCGGAAGGCATGCCGATTTCGACCGTCTTCTCGTCGACGCCCACTACCGTTGCCAGCTGGAGGGGGGGCTGGGACAATGTTTCTAGAATCTTCATGGCCTTCAGGGCCTTCTCTTTCCATGATGTTTCATCCATCATATCAACTCCTTATGATGTTATTACTACTAAGTGATACTTTTTATTACTAATATCTAACTGATATTAATCATATCACTGATATTAAAAACGAAAAGGTTAAATATACAAAGGCCTCACACGGCGCCATGAGAAGGAAGCTTATTAAGCAGGGCGGAGGAGGATTCACTATATACCTGCCCAAGAAGTGGATCGACAGGAAAGGGTTGTCTTCCGGAGAGGAGGTCGAGATATCCGACGACGGCGTCAACCTCATAGTCGGCACCGCTGTCAGGCAGAGAAAGGAGGCGACAATCGAGGTAACGGACCAAAACCGTGCTGACCTGGAGACACTGCTGTCCCACATGTACAGGAATGGTATGGACTCTGTAAGGATAATCGGCCTGGATGAGCCCGGGATCGGACGCATCGAAAAATTCACAGCAGAGTCCCTATTAGGATTCGAGGTGACCGACAGGACACCCGGAGGGTGTACGATAGAGAACATTTCAGAGCCGACAGACGAGAAGTACGACGCCCTGCTCCGCCGGATCTTCCTCATGGTAAAGGAGATGCACAACGTGGTTACAGAGGACTTCACCTCCAGCAGGCTCGAACGCATGGGAGCGGTATCGACTCTTAGGACGCAGCAGGACAGGTTCGTGCTGTTCTGCAGGCGTGTCCTGATCAGGGAGAAGTACGAGCACAACCCGGTGCTTGACTGGGAGCTCCTGACCTTCCTGATGCACTTCCAGCATTCCTATTACTATATATATAAGACAGCGCTTGACAGAAAGATCAAGCCCGGCGCTGAAGTGAACGAATACCTGGCCGGACTGAAAGGCTATTATGAACTGTTCTACCAGGCTTTCACCAAGGAGGATATCTCCAGTATACACAGGCTGAATAGCCTCCGCAGGAAATACCATTTCGGAGGGCTGCTGGACTCGATGGCAAAGGGCAAGGGCGACCAGACAATCCTGCTCTCCCAAATCAGGGAGTTATACCGCCTCATCCAGGTGGGAGCGAGCCCGATACTCTCGCGGATAGTCGAGAAGACTAGTCAATGAAGGTCAGCCGAAGCCAGGTCTTGATGAACCGCTGCTCCTTTTCTGGGATGATGTATTCTCCGCTGCTGTTCCTGGCTGCGATGTAATCCATAAATTCAAAGCTGTTTGCGGCCTTCTGCGCCTGCCTGAGCGTTTTGACACCGACCCGTGAGATGGTCAAGGCGTCCTCAAGATCCAGCGCTCCGTCCTCCGACATGCCCTCTGATAGGCCGACCTCGATCGCCTTTGCGATGACCCTGTAATCGTTCCCTCCATCTCCAGGAAACCTTTCTCCTTGAGGGGTGTAAGTGCACCACATGCTTATCTGAGCGTTGTTTTTCCTCTCCGGGGATCTCAGTACCCCGAGGTAGTGCCAGGCCTGGTCATGGGTCTGAAGTAAGTAGGCGACGCGCTTGTCGTTGGTCGCGCACTTGACCGAGAGCTGGTCAAAACCTATGAAGCAGGTTATCGGTTCCTGCCCTAGGTTTTCCCGCTTCACCTGATATTCTTTTTCTGAAGACATTTCCATTGGCCCCACCTGCTCCGCTTCGGGCCAGGCTAGCTTGCTCGGCTCGTGCGTCGCAGCTGCGTACCAAGAGAGCGAAAGCGCTGCGACAGGCACAAGCCAGCCCAGATGTCTCTTGAAGGACTTGCCTAACGTAACCATGAACGGCTCCTTTGGCATCAATTGTGTTAGCCTCTTGACCACTTCGCTTCCGTCGCTTGGACGGGCTCTGGGGTCGGGCTGCAGGCAGTCCTCGATTAGGCATTGCAGCTCTTGGCTTGTTCCTTTCTGCTGCAGTTGCTTCAATCTGGAGGAGATGGTGTTTTTTTGCAGACTCCCTTCGTTGATGCCTTTGAAGTAGTCAGGATTATTCTTCAGCTCTTCTTCGAAGGGATACTCCCCTGTGATGAGCCGGTATATCATGGCGCCGAACGACCACACATCGCTACTGGGTGTCGGCTTGCTGCCTTCTCTGAAGTTCTCAGGGGCGCGTGTCTGGAGGTGTCCCATGTTGTCGCGCCTGTTCTTCTGCTCCTTGGAGAACACGCTGGACGTGCCGTAATCAGAAATCTTCACTATTTCGTCAAGTGTGTAGCCTATGTTCTCAGGCTTCAGGTCCCCGTGGGTGAAGCCGTGCCTGTGCATGTCAGCCAGTCCTTGAGCGAGCCCTTTGGCAACCGAAAGCACCTCATCCCGGGTTAGGGACGGCTGGACTTCCAGATAGTCGGAAAGGAAACGGTCGATGTATTCCTCAGCTAGGAACACCGTGCCGTTGTCAGCCCTCTCCAAGGTGTTGAAGGCAAGGTTGGTGTAGCCGCGGTTGAGTCCCCCCAGCACCTCCTTTCGCCAGAACTCCTCGAGGGTGAGGCTGCGCTCCTCTGCCTGTTTCCTCGCTGTCTCGCTGGGCTCGTAGAACTTCAGGGCCCATGATGAGCCGTCGGTCTTTTTCCTGCCTAGGACGACGCCTTTCCATGTCTCCTTGCCCAAGGCTTTCTGGATATCATACGCGCTGATTGGAAGCTTTATCTTGATGCTCATCCTTCCGCCCCCTTTACGCGGACCAGCTTGCCTAGCATCTCGTTTTGCTGGATGTTGTAAATGAACTGCTGTATGAACGGTGCGTACGTAAAATACAGCATCTGATTGCCGTGAGAATCCCGCGCGTCCTTGTATGCGCCGAAATCAGTGCTCTCAGACGAGCTCTTCAGGTACCTCAGTTTCTGGGGCCCTTCGAGGCAGAGCACGATAGCGTCCTCCAGGTCGATAACTTTCGAGAAGGGATCCTTTTGGCAGGCTCCAAGGAACACAGGCAGCATATCCTTGAGCCTGTCACTAAGCGTCTGGTATTCAGCTTTGTATTCGGTTTCAGGTACTCCCATGAGCTGCGGCGGCATGGCCATCTCCCTTTGCCTCATGTTGCGAGGAAGCGCGTCGATGCCAGTCTCGTTGCACGTCTCAAGCCACACTTTGATCATCTCATCCACCACTGAGTGCGGGACCATCTTCTTGAGGTGGTAGTCCAGCAGATCCTTGAACGGGACAGGTCCTACGAATTCTGCTTTCATGTAAGGCTCGTACACCTTCTCGGTCTCTAGGATGATGTCCGCATCGGCTGCCATTCTCTTGGTGAGGCGGTACTCTATCTCCTCGCGGCCGAAGGTGTCAGGAGGCGAAAGGTAATTCATCCACTGGCATCCTGCAATAATGCTTGCCCCGATGAATGTAGCCAATGCGATATTGCGCCCCCACCTCTTCATCTTGCTAATCAGCTCCCTTTTGCCCGCGGTCCTGGACATCCTGTCTTGGTATGCGCTGACAGCTCTCCTGTAGCACTTGTCCAGGTCGAATTTTTCGAAGAGGGAAAGCTCGAGCGTCTCAGTACTTTTGCTGCCGTACATCATCATTATCAGGTCCTTGAACTCGTCGGGCATCTCAGATTTGCCTACCCGTTCCTCGAGGAGAGAGTGGAATTTAGAGTTTAGGTCCCCTTCCTCATCAGTAAAAGAATGCATCAGGCCGTCTATGCCCCTGGGACCAGCCGCCCCTATCTCTTCCTCGAGCAGGTGCTTGCCGGAAAACATCTTGTACATGAGGCTTGCGAATGCGAAGTAGTCAGACTTGAAATCCGGATGGGCTCCGTCTGCAAACATCCTCGGGTCCCTGGTCAGAACGTGTCCCATGTGGTGCCTTGGGGACACCGAGCGGCCTACGGTCGCGCAGGTTGAGGTACCCAGGTCTCCCAGCAGCAACTTGCCTTTATTGTCCACGAGGATGTTGTCCTCCTTGATGTCCCCGTGCGCCCTGTGGTATTCTGAGTGTATCTCTGATATGCCTGCGGCGATGTCGCTGAACCAGTCTATTATGTCCTTGAGCAGAAGTCCAGTCTTGGTTTTGTCATAGTATGTCACTTTTTCGTTTTGCTTCCTCTCTGTTTCAATATGCTGTGCGAAGTTGCTGGAGTAGAATGGCATTACCAGGTAGGGGACGCCCTCGGGCGAGGTCTCTTCCCTTCTGGGGACTACGTGCGAGCACGCGGCGAGCTTGCCTGTCTCCTTCTGCACCGCTTTTGCGTAGGTCAGGTTGCGGAGGGCCATCTGGGCCGCGGCCTCATCCGTGGGAGAGATGATCTTTATCGCGACATCCTGGTGCTGGCGCTTGTCCCATGCCTTCCACACTATCCCCCAGCTGCCTTCCCCTACCAGGCTGAATAGGTCGTACCTGGAGGTATCAACGATTCTGGTCGGATCTATGTCCTCTGACCTTACGGGTAGGCTTTTCATGTCTTCAGAGTCAGGAATCTATACCACCTATTAATCACTAAATAGTGACAATACATAATGGTATATAAATCTTTCTATTTTTCACGGTCTAAAACGGCAGAATTCAGCATTCTCAGGGCTTCTGGGCAGGTTCTTCCTGTATCTTCTCAGCCTTCTTTTGCTCCCTCTTCTCCTGCTTTATCTCCCTCCTCATGAGCCTGTAGATGTCAATCTCGTTTGCATAAAGCTTGATCTTCTTTAACCAGCGGAGGAAGCGGCCCTTGTAGACCTTGCGGAGCGTCCCGTCTTCAGTCTCTATGGTGACTGTGAAGTAGCCCACCTTCTTGACCTGGATTATCCCCATAGACCAATCTGCGCAGGACAAGTATAATAATCTAATGGTAACAATTATATATACGGGCTTCTTGCACCTGATATGGGACAGGAATACATAGAAGCCAGGTTCCCCATCAAGTGCAAGGGCAGAAGCCCTTCGATGGAAGAGATTCTCGAGGATGCTGTCGACGTAATGGTATTAGTAAGCCAGTGCCCTGACAACTACCAAAGCATCAGTCTCCACGTCGAAGGATGCCCGCACAACGGCGGCTCCCACGGAGGGAGGTGTGACGCTTCGGGCTATAAGGGCGTTTCATGCCCTTATTCCATCGACCTGCCTTACGCGTTGGACTGGATGGTACGGCTACGCTGAGGTAAAAATCGGCGCAGGAATACTTATCTTTCCTACATCTCTTTATGTCCTTCATGGAATACCTGTTGGATTACATAATTAACGGGTACTACTTGAACTACGAGCCCTTCGGCGAGCACCACACCCATACCTTCAAGAGCACCACGGAGAAGCGGGCCAGGAAGCACATCGACGACTACTTGGACAAGATCAAGGAAAAACACTTCCATCCAAGAGTAAAGATTTTAGGGTTTTATGAGATCAACAGGCTAAAGATTTAGCCCGACTGTTACGTATGTCTTCCTGTCGAAGCCTTCACTGATTGGGAAGGAGTGGGCTAGCCTGTGGCTGACGCTCGTCCCGAAGAAGAACGGCACGTCCCAGCTAAGGGAAAGCTCGCAGTGCGAGAATCCGCTGATATCGCAGTCGTAGTAGTGGTTGTATCCTACCAGGGCTGAAGGAGTGACTTCGAGCCTAAGCAGACCGAAGCTGTGCTTGGCAGATAGCTCTGCGTAAGACCCGAGCATGAAGTCATGATACAGGCGAATTGACGGGCTCAGCAGCAATGCAGCAGTAAGCCCGGCATTAACCTCCAAGGTGCTGGGAGTGTCGTCAGGGTAGCCGTACAGGGTGAAGCCTCCGGCGACTGCCATGTCTCTCAGCTCCCTTTCAGTCCCCAGGCTGTAGTCGATCTCAGTTATTTTGCCTGTCTTGTAGTCGTAGTTGGCCCACAGGCCAGTCGACAGGCTCTCCCTGTTGAGGGTGACAGAAGGCTGCCCCATCCATCCTTTCAGCAGCTCCTTTCCCCGCCAGAAGTATGTGGATGCGTTATCCAGCGAGCCTTCCAGGCTGTCTTGGGCCTTCAATGGGGACGCGGCCAGCAGGCCGGCAAGCGCGATTCCTAAAAGTGTTTTTATTCTCATTTTCAAAAATTTGTGATGTTATACATCTTCTTGAGCATGGAGGGAACGTTAAGTATTACTCCTGCAGCCAACTCGTAGTTCTTGACCGGGATGACCGTCGTGTCCGGGCCGGCAGCCTTCCCGAGCTTCCTTGTGATGTTCTCAGTCCTCGCGTTGCCGTCGATTAGGAACATGCTTAGGAGTGTCAGCGGCCTCTCCTTGAATCTTTTAGCTGCCTTTATTGCCAAGTCCACGTCGTCAGGAGAGCCGTCTGTTGTGAGGATAGCTAGTGAAGGGACGTGAGGGTCGAGGGTTTCGAGCAGCCACTCGAGCGCCTCGTTGGTCCTGGTTCCTCCGCCGGGCTTTATGGTCTTGTAAAACGTTATCGTATCCAGGGCTTGAAGCCTGTAACAGTAGTGGGCTAGGTAAGTCTTGTTATTGGGGTTGAGCTTCCTCATAAGCGAATGCATGGCAAGGGTGACCTTCACAGCAGCATCCCAGCGATGGTTATCCCACATGCTGCCGCTTGAATCGATGGCAAGCGCGGTGTCCAGGTAGCATTTATCAAGCCTGCTTCGTTTCGGCACAACTATGAACGGGTAGGTCGGATACCTGTACCCCCTGGAGACTGAATTGATATACGAAAGAGTCCAGTTGGCCTCAGCCATCTGGTTGGGGTCCTCTATCTCGTCGAAGTGGTTGATCAGGCCGTCGTAACGACGCTTCAGTTTCCTCATAAAACCACTCTGCTTCGAGTTTATTCCGTTGAGTATCTCCTCGAGGAAGCTGTCCTCGAGCGCGTCCATCATCTGGCGCTCGTCGAAGGCAAGCTCGCCCGCCTCATTCAAACTAACAAGCCCTGTCGACTGCAGGTGGTCTTTGAATGTCTTCTTGACAATCTCCTCGACGTCGTTTTTTTGTGCGATCTCTTGCCTCTTCTCGAGCCTCTGACTTTCGGATTTTTGTATCCGTTCGGTGAAGCCCTGCTCCGTCTGCAGCTTCTCCTGTTCATATGTGACCTTTGACTCCTCAAGATCCTTCGAGGTCTTCTCGATGGCCTCCTTGGTCTCTGCGATTTTTTTTTCGTGCTCCTCCTTTGTGTCTGCGGTCTCCTGCAGCTCTTCGGCCTTTTCCTCGATTACGTCGTCGGATTTGAGGTCTTTGTAAACGAGAGTGGCGTAGTTCCTGATTATCTCATCAGTCTTCTTCTGGTACCTCCCCTTCAGGAACCTCTTCGAGACGCCCAAGTCGAGCCTTTGGATCTTACCGATGTCCAGGTAATTGAGCACCTTGTTCTGGAAGAGCTTGCTCCTCTTGTACTTCCTGGCGAACAGGTTGACGAAATCTTCCAGGCTTTTTGTTAGGATGTCTGCCATTCTTACCAGTACTCTCTTATGTGGTCCCAGATGCGGCGCCATACGCTGCGGGCAGCCTTCTTGCGCACCTTCTTGTCTGCTACGATCAGCGTGTCTATGGTCTCTTTGACCTTCTTCTTCGGCGGCTTCTTTTGGTCGTCGAGGAGCATGTCCTTTATCTCCTGCAGCTGGTTGTACTTCTCGATGCCGCCCATGTCCTTGATTTTCCGTGCCAGCTCTTCCTGCAGCTCGCCCAGCTTCCTGGTGCTCGCGTCGTAGCCCCTCTCAACCTTCTCGACAGCCTCCTTGGCCGAGCTGATCTTTTTTTCCCTTTCTTCCAGCAGACTCTTGTACTTCTCATCGATCGAGCCGATCTTCTTCTCCTTTCCGTTCTGCAGCGCTTCGATCTGCTTTCCGTAGTACGTGTCCAACTGTGCCTGTTCGTTTCTGGCCTGGAACTCGATGTTTTCCCTGATCTGTTCAGCGAGACCTTTGGCGAGATCGCCCTCTAAAAGCTCTTCGATGGCTCTGCCTGCTGAGATTTCATGCTTCCACGCCTCCAGAAGCGCATCCCGGGCCGCCCTTGTGACTTCGCTGAAGTCGAGGGGCGGAGTGCGGTAGAGCTTGCAGTCGACGCGCCGGTAATCCTCGATCTTCATCATTTGTTCATCTTCGGCTGGAATGATATCAGGTACTCAACGAGCCCCGGCACCTGTTCTACCGATGTAGTTTGGAAATGGGGCTGGCTCTCGAAGAGGAGGTCCATGAATGGATTCTTTATCAGGGCCTCCTTGGCCTTGGCGTCATGTGGGTGCAGGTACGCCTGTTTGACCTCCTTGAAGCTGTCGATAGCTGACTCAGGATTGCTGTGGTAACGGGCGATCTCCTGTGTGTAGGCCTCCTTGATCCCAGGGAAGCGGGGTATCTTGGTCGCGATGTCCTCATTGACGTCGCACCACCACTTCTTCGCCTCCTCGGTGACGTATTTCGGGAACTCCTTGAAGATGAACTTGGTAAGGTCGTCCTTGGCCTTGAGGCATGACTCCCAGTCCTGGTCCTGGACCCTCCACCACATGGCGTACTTTATGCCTTCCATCACGAACTCCTCGTCCGGGAAAGCAGGAGTCTCATCGATGAACTGCTTATGGACCATCCACTTCGACCTTGCGGCGTCGTGGGCGTCGAACTTCGATCTCGTCGAGCGGGATATGACCTCCTTTCCCTCGCCCTTGTAGCTGCTGTCGAAGTTGATGTAGAAGGCCTCTATGGCCTTTTCCAGTATCACCGGAATCTGGACCGTCCGCGTGCCGTTAGGTTGCTTGAGGTGGGGATCCTCGATGTCCAGCTCCATCATGGGTCTCGGCTCCTTGTGGTAGCTGACCTTCGTGATGTCATAAGCAACATCAGGGTCTGTCGGGTAGCCTATGTATATGAAGACGAACCTATCGTTTTCCGCCGGGCCGAAGGCAGCTATGTCGTTGGCGGTGAGAATCATGAGCTGGTTCGAGGGCAGGTAGAAGTCGGTCTCGTCAGGCTTGACCCTCTGGTTGTTCTGGGCCTGCAGCAGGTTCTTGTGCGTGTCCTCGCGCAGCTTGTCAGCCTCCTCAATCAGGAAGTAGCCGTTGTTGCTCTTTGGGAGGAACCCGTACCTGAAACCATCCAAGCTTCTTGTGTCCTTGTTAACCTGCCCGCTGAAATCTGGGAGCTTGACTCCGACCATGTCGACGCGGTGCATCTTGGTCGTTCCTTCAGCAGTCTGGATGCCGAACCCTATGTCGAGCTTGACGACCTGGACCTCCACGTCCTCAGGCCTGGGCGGGTGGAACACTCCGGTCTCCTTGTAGTTCCTGTCGTACTTCTCCATGCACTCAGAGCAGGGAGGCACGAGCTTCGCGTAGTTCTCGTCGAAGATGCTGAAAGGGTTGCAGTTTATCTGGCAGTCCTTCTCCTTGATGAGGACCCCCTGCTCCTTGGCGACTTCCAGTATGTTCTCGCCGGTGAAGGACTTGCCTCCGCCCCAAGGTCCGTAGAAGCCGAGGTCTTTGTTTCCCGCGAGGAGAGCGACGATTATCTCCTCAGCCGTGTCTGAATCCAGGACAGCTGTCGGCAGGAATTGCTGCAGCGACTCCTTGAATATCTCCAGCTCCCTATTTTTTGGGAGGTGCGGACCGAGGTTGGATGCCTCCAGCGTGTCGTAGACGTCTTTTACCTTGACCCGCACGTACTCCTGCTTGCCGATCTCCTTTACAGGCTCAGAGAGCTTGATCAGGAGGTTGCCGGCCTGCTCGTTGAGGAGCTTTCCGAGGGTTCCCTTTGGGATTTTCCTTTTGCTGACATATATCTGATCGCCGTTTCGGTCCCACATCGCTCCCTCATAGTCTTTGGAGAACCTGACCATGGCGCCTTGCCTCTCGTCGGCAATGACTGCCTCCGCCAGCGTGTAGCCGCTCTCGACCACAAGTGGCTTGTCCAGTATGAGCTTGAAGTCGTTCTTGGTGAGCGACCAGCCGTGGCCGGACTTGGCGCTACCTCCAAGATTGGTGCCGGTCCTGCCCTTTATCGCATTGTCGAACTCTATTTGGTAGGGCTGTGGGCTTCCTCTACTGACGCTTATTATGCGTCCCTTCTTGCCTGTTATCTTGGCCCCTCCGACATCCCTTGTGGCTTCGATTCGCATGCCGCTTTTCGCATAGTTCCTGATGAGACTGGGATTGGTTATCTCAGGTCCTATATTCGACGGGTGGGACTCTATCGCGTTGACCCAAGTGCCGAGGGTGTGCTCGTCGATACCTGCCTTTAGCCTGTCCCTGATGGCCTTCAGCCTCTCCATGGTGACGATGGCCATCATCTTGGTCGAATCCTTGGGCACTACCCCCCTGTTGATCAGGTCCTGCCCGTTCTTTATGTTCTGAATATAATCCTCGAGAGTTTTCTTTTTCATTTTGACTTCCTCCTTATCTTAGCTCAAACGTGAGCCCTGCCTTCTCGCAGGTCTTCTTGTGATTAGCATACAGCCAGCTGTTGACGTCGTTGTTCTGCTGGTTGATGAAAGTGATGTTTGACACTACCTCCTGTAGCATCTTCTTCCTCTTCTTATCGTTAGAATCCTCGAATGACTTGATGAAACCGCTGGTGTCATTGTAGTGCCTGACTGCGGAGTTCCATGATATCCTCGGTAAGAGCTCGTGCACCACAGGGTCCTCGGTGTTCGGATAGACCATGAACTCTGCGAGCTCTGGCGGCTTGCTCATTACGTAGTTCTTCCTACCCTCGCCGTTCCTGACGCCCCTGAAAAAATCCAAGGTGTCCTCGAGCTCCTCGAGCAGATGCTTGTACTCGTCATGCTCCCTTGGGTCGGTTATCACCTTGGCACGCGCTGCGTCGCGGAAGGTTTGCTTCAGGTCGCGTATGCGCTGCTCGAGGATTGGCTGGCTCGGCACATAGAACTCGTTTTGAATGAGCGTCTTGAGAGTGTGATGGAAATCCTCCCCGTTAAGTATTGTTAGATTCCTGGGTTCGTCGAAGAACGGGTTCTCCCCGAAGTACACCATGAAATTCCCCTTATCATTGTGCAGGTAGTACAGTATTGAACTCTCATCCCTTAGCACGACCGAATCAGTGTTGGCCTGGAATGCGTTGTCCTTGACTTCATCGTACCTGGAAAGCGAGCCCAGGACCTCGCGCAGGGCGATTGCATGATTTGCGACCTTGTCCATCTCTTCCTTGTCCTTTAGTATATACGGATTCTTCGAGGCTTGGGCGAGGAACTCCTTGATTTCCCGGTACTTCATGACGCTGTTGTTTGGGGAGTCTATCGTCACGCTGAGCTGGTACGGACCCTCCGTAAACTTCTCAGGGAAGAATGGGACATCTTTCAACTCAAGGCTCCCCCTAGTTATGGTGACATATCCAAAAAGTGCCTCGTTAATGGCGAAATCCCTGATCATGTTCTTGCCGTCCCCATAGACCTTTAAGAGGATTGGGTTGAGGTAGGAGCGGGTGTCAATCAGGTGGTCTGCAGATAATGCCTGCTCTAGCGAGAAGATTATCAGCTTATCGGAGAACGGCCTGTAGTCGAACGCCCCTGAGAAGTCGACGCTCTTGGGAAGATCTCCAGGCTCGCCCAGCGCCTCCATCACCTTCCTCATGTGATCTCTTTCATCGCCCTCCAGCTTGTACAGCCGCTTGGGAGTTACCAGTAGCGATCTCTTGGTCATGCATTCAGAGAGCTTGAGGAAGTCTGATTCCAGCTTTGAGATGTCTAGGGTTCCAGTCTTGCCTTTAGCAATCTCTTCCAGTTCCTGTATCTTCATCAGTTTCTTAAGCGTCAGTCTCATTTTGCTTTCGGTGCGTGCTCCTCAGTCTGGGGCTTCTTCCACTTGTTCTCGTAGATGTTCAGTATCTCCTTCGTGCGGGAGTCCTCTGATATCTCCTCAAGGGTGCTGATCTTCTCTTCGATTTTCCCCATTATCGTCTTGTATGATATCGATTTCATGTGGGCGTTCCTTGAGTCGATTATCTGCTGGTGCGTCATGTCGAAGATTGATTCGTCAACAGAGTAAGACCCTCTCAGCTGGTTCACTATGTGGTCGATCTCCCTGTTCTGGAAGGGCGAGTCAAGAATATTTTTGCCTATCTTGAGCCATTCCTTGTCGCTGATTCCAGTGCCTTCAGTGCCCTTCTCAAGGGTCTTCCTAAACAGCTTTGCGAAGTCCTCGGCCTTCTCGAATCGTTTCAGCTTGAGGGTCTCGTCGAAGAGCCTGCTCTGCGTGGCGCCGTCTATCTTGTGCAGGTAGTTGGCGTCCATGATCGCCAGGAACTTGCCGTTCTTCTTGATCAACGTGCCGTCGAACATCTTGAAGTAGACTCCCATGGTCTGCCGCTGCTCTGCCGTGAGCGACGGATCAGACCTGGCAAGGAAGATGTTGTCTGCGTCAGCGACGTACATGATCACAGGCCCCGGGAACCCGTTTATCTCGGCTGCGAGCTCGTTGAGGGCGTTGGCAGTGGCGTTTTGGTATGATGACGCGTAGTCTGTGGTGCTGTGGGTGAGGGCTTTGAGCGGGTATCCCTTCCTCTTGCAGAGCTCAGCGAACTCCATTATCAGGGCGTGGGAGATGAAGGTCTTCCCGCAGCCAGGATCACCGTATGTGAAAATAACCTTCGCGGGGTTGGCCGCATTGTCCCTGAACTCGTGCCTGTATCCGCCCAGTTTGAGTAGGTGCTGCCATATGATGTTGACGTACTCCTCAGCGCCTATTATGTCGCTCTTCCGGACATCCATGAACTTGTTGTCGATATCGAGCTGGTCGTGCTTCCTGGAGAAGTCGCCTTTGATGATGGAGAAGTTGCCGTACTTGAGCTTTTCTTTCTCTATATTTTCCTTCTCTGCCACGTCCTTGAAGGTGTTCCAGTTCAACTGGTTGGTCCAGGTCGTGAAGGTGAAGCGCAGGGAGTCTTTGAGTGTATCGCTGTTGACCTCCTCGTTGGCCTTCTTCTTGTCTGCGATTATCTGTTCGAGGTCGTCAGCTGCCGTTGCCGAAAGCAGTGACACTATCTTGTCCGAATCCTTGCTGATGTCATACTTCCTTCCCGGATCCGCCAACTTGTCGGTGTCCATCCTGTCGGCGTCTAGCAGAGCAAGTCCTACATGTCCTGCGAAGGCCAGAGCGTACCTGTTCGAGAACATTATGCTGTCTGTGACATCCTTTCCTGCATTGATGATCTCCCCTTGCAGCTGCTTTTCGAGATTGACCTTTATGTCATGATTGTTGAGGTTGTACTTTGCCAGGTGGGGGCTTTCGACGATTTCGCTTGAGATGACCTCTATGCGGTCTGCGATGCCTTTCTTTATGGCCTCGTACCTGCTCTCCTTGGTCAGAACGTCCATCTCTGTCCTTAGCTTGATCGAGGCCTCTTTGAATACAGTTAGCGCTGTTTCGAACGCTTCGAGGTAGCTGATTTGCTCCCTCTCCGGCCTGGTCCCGTTGTTAATGCCGTCATCCAAAGCCTTGTAGAAGCCCAGCTTTTTCCTTTGGGGGTCGTGGAGGTTGGGATTCTTGAGTATGTTCTTGATCGCTTTCAAGTTTTCTGCGACCTGTTCGTCGATTATCATATCCATGATTCTCACCTTTCGAGTATTCTGATGCGCTCTCCTAAGAGGCTGCTTGAGACTTTTTGAGCGTGCCTGGGAGGTACGACCAGTATTTCATCCTCCCAGTCTCGCTGGTGGATGACCTGTCTTACTGTCTCCTCCTCGATTGTTTGGTTAGGTGCGAATGAGTATTGGACTGTGGCCCGCAGGAAGCTCGCCTGAGGGTCAGCTTTTGCCAGCTGGTCCAGTATCGCGATGCGCCTGTCATGCTCTCTGATCGGGGCGTGGGAATGGACCATCGGACCTATTACCGCCCGGGAGGCGTGCACCGGGTGAAGGCTCTCGAAGGACTGGTCAATATCTGAGAGGATGTACCAGGCTGAGTTGCTGTCTGAAAAGGAAAGCATGTTCTTGAAGGTTGGGGCTATGTAGATCCCCTCATGCATCTCTTTTATCACAGGATCGCTGATGTCCTGCCAGAGGTCGATGTCATAAATGTGGAACAGACCGAAACCCGCTGAGTAGCTGATGACATTGATGTTCCATAGCTCCTCGATTCCGAGGGGTATGATCCTCTTTGCCGTGACCTTGTAGTCTGAGGTTCGCCATCCGATGAGCTCCGAATCCTTCAGCTTCTCGATGAATGACCTCTTCATCATGATATCGTGGATCTTACCGATCTCATTGCCGATGTCTTTCTTCTTGCAGTGGTCAGTCATGATTATCCTTTCGAGCTCCGCAAGGCATGCTTTTTCTGTCGGCAGTTCCCCCAGGTTTTTGTCGGCATCTACCTTGAGCTTCTCGAGGTTCATGAAATCGTAGAAGAGCGGAAGCCCAGTGTCTGTCCGGACACCTATCTTCTTGAAGTACCCCCTGTTCTGGGACGGTTCGTCTGTGTATATCCATGAGAACCAGGCGAACTGAGCCCTGACCTCGTCAATCATCGAAGCCAGGTTTTTGTACGAGTCGTCCAGTGGGCGCATCCGGTCCCAGTCCCACTTTTTTTCGTCGCCGTACCGTTTGATGAAGCTCAACTGGTCGCGTGGGGTTTCGGACCTGAAGTTGTTGGAGATGGCGTCGAGCGCTATGTCTAGGCTCTTGAGATAGAGTTCCTTCTCCTCTCCTTCAAGGGTCACTGAATTAGCTTGGCTCATTTCGTATCATCAAAAAATTATAAAAAAATTTAGTTGGCCTCTCTGTGAGACCTGTAGCGGACGCCACTCGAATTCTCGACTTTGCCGGCTTTCTTCACAACTTCGGGAAGCGTATCCAGCCTCTGCTGAAGATCCGCCCAGGCCAGCTTTTCCTTGTTCTTCGCCGCATAGATCTGATCTATCGTGGTGAAGAGGTCGTTGGCCTTGCTTACCTCGAAGATGGGTTTCTTGACGATTTCGAAGGTCTGGTCCAGCATGTGGTTCGTCAAATTGACCACGTACTCGCCGAGGGCGTTGTATGCTGACGAGATTTCTTCAATCTGCTTGCCCATCTCGAGGATCTGGTTGCCCATGACCGCTGCTTGGGACTGCTGCTTGAACACCGGGACCATATGATCCCTGAGGTGGCGGTACTTGAACTCCATTTCGGAAAACGAGTCGACGATTGCTGTGAATGCGCGGTAGTTGACCCATGACATGGCGATTGCTCCCTTTGCCGACTGGACTGCCTCTGAGGATTCAAGTATTTCTCTTCTAATCTCAGATACGACGCCTTCCGCACCGAGCTTTCCGTCAAGGATTTGTTCCTTGATGTTGAGGACCTGGTCCATCTCGTTGGTGAACTTCCTGATATTCTCGAAGTCCTTCTTCCTCTTGGCCGCAAAGACCTTCTTCTCGTACTTGGCGAGGACGTTGTCAATCTCTGCGAGCTCCTTGTCGAGCTTTTCGACCTCGTTCATGGCAACCTCGTAGTCCTCATCTGTCGTGATGCCGGTCCTGAGTTCCTCCACGAGATCCCTGTTGAGATACTTCATGTGAGGGATAAGCTCTGTCTCGAGCAGGGTCTGCGCGAGGCCCTTACCCTTCTCGGCCTTCTGGTGAGATTCGTTGATCGCCTCAGCGATCTTCTCTGTGAGCGTATTCAGGCTCTCCTTTTGCTTGATGACGTTCTTGGTAAGGAGCTGGTCAGCTTTCTTTTCCATCCCTATTTTCTCATATATTTGATACTTGATGGTGTCCCATCTTCCCATGACGCCTTCGCCTTTCAGAAGGTCGTCGAAACCGTTGAACAAGGTGCCGTAGTTCTTGGCCATTCGGGTCAGTTGGATCTGGATTCGTGCGATTTCAGTGTCGAGGTTTTCCTTGCTGATTTTGGACTCGCTCGGTGCTTTGCTGATCCGCTCGACAGTCTGTTCTGCCCTGTACCTCTTTTCGGTGCTCTCTTCGTACTCTTGTGCCTCCCTTTTCTTGGTGGTGGCCTTGTACTTCCTCTTCAACTCATCTAATGTGTTTGCTTGTGCCATTATCATTACCTCATGTTTTTGCAGGGGCTGGGAGCAAGCCTCTAT
>CAZPJY010000015.1:0-23641 GCA_964587045.1 uncultured Methanosarcinales archaeon | reverse complement strand
CTTCTCAAGGCTTCTAGAGCCTATTTTCCGCACATTTGAGGGCTTGCTACCTTGCCCTGATTTTTTGAGCCTGACACCTCTATCTGATCCGAAATATAAAGAAATTATTCAGGAAAGGTTAGATTAAGCCTGAAAAATGATTAGGTAATCAAGGCTTAAAAGGAACAATCCATTTGGCTTTTGACGCCCTATAATGTGAAATCAGCTCCAGGGCATTGAAGAACTTAACTGCCGTTGTGTCATAACCGCCCGTTCCGCAGCTCACGAGCCCTATAAGGCGGCCGTCGATGGTCACGACCACACCGCCCGAATCACCGGGCCTTGTTGTAGTATTTATACAAAAGTGATTCTTCAGAAACCTGCGCTTCGAGCCCCCTTTACTATCTAAGGAATAATAATTGTTATGGGTCTGGATCACCAAGCCACCATTAGTCAGGAGCTTTTTCCATTTGGTCAGAATTACCACCATGTCATTCTTCTTGATTTCATCTGTGTAGAATTTGAACCTCCTGATGGTCGTCGGGCCTGGCATGTCAGCCTTCGCTAGGGCGATATCAAAACATTTGCTTACCGCACAAACCTTTTTTACCCTATATGTACCGCCGTCGCTGGTTTGGATGTGGATCCTGCCACGCCTTCTAACGCAATGATAGGCGGTGAGGAAATACCCGTCGTTGGATATCAGCAGGCCGTTTGAGGAGTGAAAACCGTACCTTTTGAGCTCGACCACAGAGTCTTCAAGGTTCCTCTTGGAGGATTCGATGGCAAGGTCCTCACCCCAATAGACCTGGTTCACGAAATCATCCAGCATCCTGACCAAGGCCCCGTTGTCAGGTTTCTTATTGAGGAGCATGTCGAGTAGCTTCATTTGATGCTGGCGAGAAAAGCTTATTTTTAAGGTTTAGCTAAGGACCGCCTTGATCCTTCGGACGCCGGCAGCAGAACTCTCTTCCTTTTTGATCTTGAAGGTGCCCAGCATCTTGGTGTTTCCCACATGCGGGCCGTTGCATATCTCCTTTGAGAAGTCTCCTACAGAATAGACCCATACCTGATCAGGGTACTTGGCGCCGAACTCAGCTTGGGCTCCTGACTTGAGCGCCTCTTTCAGAGGCATCTTCTTGCGGGTAACAGGCAGGCCTTCCTTGATGGCCCTGTTGACCGTCTCCTCGACCTTCTTCTTCTCCTCATCCGTCAGCTTGCGAGGGAAGTTGAAATCAAAACGCAGACGCTCAGAAGTGATGTTTGACCCCTTCTGCCTGATGTCCTCAGCGAGCACCCTCCTCAAGGCCTCGTTTAGCAGGTGAGTCGCCGTGTGGAGGCGGGTGGTCATTTCCGAATCGTCTGCAAGCCCTCCCTTAAACCTCTTTTCGGCACCTGCTCGCGAAAGCTCCTGGTGCCTCCTGTACTCCTCCTGGAAGCCCTTCACATCCACCTTCAGCCCCTTCTCACCCGCAAGCTCCTCAATCATCTCGATTGGGAATCCGAAGGACTGGAAGAGGAGGAAGGCCGATTTGGCATCCAGGTCTCCCTCTTTTGCCAGCCTCTCGAAATTCTTGAGTCCCTTCTCGAGGGTCCGCTTGAACCTCTGCTCCTCCTTTTTCAGCTCATCAATTACCATTTTGGAATCCAGGAGGGGGTAGTCCTTCTTGTACAGGTCAATTATCACCTTGGCTATCTCAGGTGTCTTGTCCCCGGAATAGATGTCGATCCCAAGGAGTCTGAGGTGGCGAAGCGACCTCCTGATGAACCTCCTCAATATGTAGCCCTGGTCGATGTTTGATGGAGTGATGCTGCGCTCGTCACCTAGGATGAAAACAGCCGCGCGCAGGTGGTCTGTGATGATCCTCACTGACTGCTCCTGCTGTTTCGATAGCCTCTTGAGCCCTGCCAGGCCCTGTATGCATTTAGCTATCGGGTCCAGCGTGCTAATCTCATAGACGTTCCTCTTTCCCTGGAGTATCATTGCTGTCCTCTCAAGGCCCATCCCGGTGTCTACGTTCTTCTGCTTCAGGGGCAGGTACTTGCCGTCGGCCGCCTTGTTGTACTCCATGAACACGTCATTCCAGACCTCGACCCAGCGGCTGTCCTTCGGGTCGAAGGCCTTGGGGGCCTTGCCCTCTCCGTTCCATACGAACATCTCCGTGTCAGGGCCGCAGGGCCCGGTCTTGCCTGCCGGCCCCCACCAATTGTCGGCCTTGGGCATGAAGGCGATCCGCTCCTTTGGGATTCCCATCCTCATCCAAACTTCGGCCGAGAACTGGTCCTTTTGGGCGTCCTTGTCGCCAGCAAAGCAGGTTATGGCAAGCCTATCGAGCGGAATCTTGAGGACCGCTGTCAGGAACTCGAAGCTCCAAGTGATTGCTTCTTCCTTGAAGTAGTCGCCAAAGGACCAGTTGCCAAGCATTTCGAAGAACGAGAAATGGACCTCGTCCCCGACCTCATCGATATCGCCGGTGCGGATGCACTTCTGACAGTTGGCAACCCTCTTCCCCAGTGGGTGCGGCTGGCCCAGCAGGAACGGGACCAGCGGGTGCATGCCTGCCGTAGTGAAGAGGACCGAAGGGTCGTTCTCGGGGATCAGCGAGGCTCCCTCTATCCTCTTGTGGCCTTTGCTCTCGAAGAACTTGAGATACAGTTCCTTCAGGTCTCTTGGCTCCATGCTCCGTTGGAATGGATTTGGTTATAAAAATGTTTTCAGAATTGCCTGTTGACCAGCTTGATGTTGTCGCTGACCTCATAGGCCAGGACAGCATGCTGATCATAATGTTTTAGGGTGAAATTGATGATGTCATCAATGTGCTCTTCGCTGCAGAGGATTCTCACAGGTATCATCACGTCGCGGAAGAGCTCGCCTTCAGGGCTCATCCATTGTCCTTTGGCACTCCGCATTATTGTGATGCCTCCTGTCAGGCTCCTTACGTAGTCGTCCCAGGCGTGATGGTGTTCAATCGAAAATTTTACCTTGCGCTTGAGGTACTTTGTTCTGTCGTTCGCGTACTTCGGAACATAGATGTCCCACAGCTTCCTGTCCATATGGCAAGCGACTGATATCCTAAATATAAATATACCTTATTCCAAACATTTTTTATACTTGCATATCGCCGCTACCACAATGCTCGGATGGATACTGCTCGCGACGCTGGTCATCAGCGCGATTAGCCTGGTGGGCCTCATATTCTCCCACAAATTTGTCAAGAAGATGCTGCATTATTTCATCTCCTTTGCCGCAGGCACCCTGATTGCGGTCGCGTTCTTCGATTTGATTCCCCACGCACTTGAGGAGATGATAAATGTCGAGGAGGGGCTGGTCTTCGTCGTTGGCGGCATCATACTGTTCTTCATAATCGAGCGCTATATCCACTGGCACCATTGCGACAGGGAGCGCTGCGAGGATAAGCCCGCGGGGATTTTGATACTGACAGGCGATTTCGTCCACAACTTCCTGGACGGCCTGCTGATAGCCGGCTCCTTCATGCTCGACGTTTCGACCGGAATCTTCACTTCAGTTACAATCGCCATCCATGAGATCCCGCAGGAGTTCGGTGACTATGCAGTCCTGCTGCACTCAGGCTTCACCCGGTACAGGGCGCTATTGCTGAACTTCCTCTCGGCTCTGTCTGCCGTGATAGGGGGTGTTGTCGGTTTCTTCCTGTTCGAATCGGTCAGGAGCCTGTCGGCTTATGCCGTATTGCTTGCTGCCGGAGGATTCCTCTATGTTGCCTTGTCAGATATCGTGCCCTCCTTGCACAAGCATAGGAAGAACCAGTGGATGCTGCTCGCTGAGACTGCTATTTTCGTTGGCACGATCGTCGGGATGTTTTTCCTGCTGGCGCACGCGCATTAGGGAAAAAACTAATCAGGCTATACCATGCACGGCAATCCCTATAAAGGAGATAAATGAAAACCTTGGCTTCGAGCTAAGCCAGGAGGCGACGTTCCTTCTGCCCGTCGACTTTCAGAGCTTTGTTAAGACCCATGTGCCAACCCTTGTTAAGGAGCTCATCATTGAGGAGGACCCAGATGACAGGGTGGTCGATGAGGCCATCTCGCATGCGATAAGTGTTCCAGGGGCTCTTGGTGACATAAAACACAGGTATGGTATCATCCCAAATTTCAGCTCTTTCAACAGACAAAAGCAAGGATTTATAAGGGAAAACTGATTACCCAGCCGTATCAGGAACCTAGTTTCTGTTAACAAAACGAGGATTAGTACAATGAAAGGAAAAGTGAAGTTTTTTAACGACATGAAAGGATTTGGCTTCATCACTTCAGATGAGGACGGAAAGGATTATTTTGTGCACCAGACAGGCCTCAAAGAGGGTGTCACCATCACCGACAACGACGTCGTAGAGTTCGAGGTCGTCGAAGGCGACAGGGGACCGAAGGCCATCAACGTGGAGAAAGCGGACGCTGAGTAAACACTTATCTGGATTCTTTTTTTCTCTTATTCCCTTTGTTTAGAATCAGGTCACTTTCTTAGTTTCTGTGCCATTCGGTAAAACTGTTCAAAATCCTTTCCAAATGATGCGTGGAATACGCTTTCGACCTCAGGGCTGTAGTCCCACGAGCAGAAGAATCCCGCATGCCTGAAAATCTCCTGCTCAGGTGTCGTCAGATCGTATGAATAATCACATTCGATATGCCTGCTGTAATCAATTTGGACCAATCCCAGCACTATCTCGGCAGAAAAGTCTGGAGAGGCTTCTTGAATGAGCGTTTCAATCGAGATTTGCTCCTTTGGCAGGTCTGTCCACACCATGTCGCTTCCTTGCTTCACAAGAACTTCCCTCCTTTGGATTACGCACTTGTTGACTCCAGGAAGATCCAAATCCTGAAGCTTTCTAAAGAAGTCATCAATGTTTTCCTTAGGTTCGATTTTATTGAGGTAAAAAACTACAGGGTCCAGTCCCAATTTGAACATGGTTCGGGCAAAAAGATGTTTATATTTAAGGTTTTGCAGTCGTAGAGCCAAGTAAAAGGTCGCTGTAAGAGAACGAAACCAGGTCCTTGTCTTCAATACCAAACAGCCCCACATACTCCTTGCACTGAGTAAGTAGTTTGTCTCTTCCGATATTGCCTTCCTTGTCTATGGCCTCGATTTCGATGAAGGTCCCAAGCCCTTTTACCTCATCGATATGGAATTTCACGTTGTCGATGAAATATATTTCTCTCTTTTTTTCGACCACTACGAGGACCCCTAATGATTTTGTGAGGATATCTTTCAATTGGGAGCCTGGTTCGGACTTGTAAAGGATTACTTCGGACCTTCTTGATCCGCCCTGTTGTAATGGATTAGGTAGTTCTCGATGTTGCCTTCCCTGAGCTTGAGCCTTCCAGAATTCGCCTTGAAATAAGTGTCTATTTGGCGGTCGGTCCCCTTGAAATCGGCATTTCTTAAGCGTAGGATATCTCTTATCTTACCTTGCTCTTTTGACCTTGCCTTTATCTCAATGTTGACATGCAAAGCCCCTGGAGGGAGTTGAACCCCCGACCTTTCGCTTACGAGGCGAATGCTCTAGCCACTGAGCTACAGGGGCGGTAGATTATTTCATCGCTGCTAGCAGCTCTTCCTTGGTCTTCGCCTTGGACTGGCACTCCGAGCAGGCGTATCTCTTCTTTCCCTTCCCGTCCTTGATGACAGTCCCGTCTATTTTTCCGAGGAATAGCTCAGGAATCTTCTTGCCGCAGACACCGCATTTCATCCAATAGAGGAACAGCTGGTGATTTATAATTGTTTTTGTTCGCCGATGTATGAGAGTATCTCTTCAACGCAGGCATCCAGCTCCTTCGTCACATCTATCCGGATGCCACGGGAAAATGAGGCCGATTTCTTGTATACGGCCTTGGCCGCTTCCTTTCCGTGTGGATTCTCCCTTCCCATGTCCCGTCCTATGCAGACTTCGAGCGGGGCAGTCAGGGTGAAGATGTTGTGGGGGTAATCAAGGCGCCTGACCAGGTCATCAATCTGGGACTCCCAGTAGAAATTGCCGTCGAAGATGACAGTCTCGCCATTTTCTAGGCGTCTCTTCGCCTCGCCCGCGATGATGGAGTTGGCCTTGCGGAAAGCTTCCTGCGAGATGTATCCGTCCTCCCAATCGTCTGCGAGTCCATTTTCGTCCAGAACCCTGTCCACAGGAAAGAGCCTCGCTCCGAGCCGCTTGGAAACAGCCTTCGATATCGTGCTCTTTCCGCAGCCCAAAGGTCCTCGGATTATGATGTACCGCGCCATGGCATTCAGGAAGTCGGGTTGGGAATAAAAGTTTTTCAATTAGGTTTAAATAGTCCCCGGCTCCCCCTCCTCCTCATGCCACGCATAGCCATAGTAAAGAAGGATAAGTGCGTCGCAGGCACCAAATGCCCTTGGATCTGCGTCGACGTATGCCCGATCAACCGCGCGGGCAAGGAATGCATAGTCAAAGGACCGGACGTCAAGCCCATAATCAATGAGGAGCTGTGCATCGGCTGCGGCATATGCGTGAAGAAGTGCCCAACGCAGGCTTTGGACATCGTCAACCTTCCAGAGGAGCTGGACAAGCCACCTATCCACCAGTTCGGGAGGAACGGTTTCCACCTGTACAACCTCCCAACACCCATGTTCGGAAAGGTGGTCGGGATCCTGGGGAGGAACGGCATCGGGAAGTCGACGGCAGTGCAGATCCTCGGAGGTCTCCTCGTCCCTAACCTGGGCGAATGGGAAAGGGCCCCGGAGCGCGATTATTCCAGGCTCATCGATTACTTCAAGGGCTCGGAAGCCCAGCATTTCTTCGAAAAGGTGCGGGACGGTGAGATTACCATAAGCTTCAAGCCTCAGCAGGTCGACCAGATACCGAAAGTGGCCGAGGGCACCGTGAAGGAACTCCTGTCCAAGATGGACGAGACAGGTAGGATAAAGGAGATTGTTGAGCGGCTGGAGCTAGGCAAATTCCTCGATAACAAGGTCAGCGAGATATCCGGAGGCGAGCTTCAGCGGGTCGCGATTGCGGCCTGCGTTCTCAGAAAGGCCAACCTGTACATCTTCGATGAGCCGACATCCTACCTTGACATCAAGCAGCGCATCAAGGTGAGCAAGTTCCTGCGCACATTGGCCGATGCCGACACCGCAGTCCTTGTCGTCGAACACGACCTGATAATACTGGACTACATGACCGACCTCGTGCACATCATGTACGGAAAGCCGGGGAGCTACGGCATAGTCTCGCAACCCAAGACCAACAAGGCAGGCATCAACATCTACCTGCAGGGCTACCTGAGGGATGAGAACATCAGGTTCAGGAGCAAGCCCATCAGGTTCATGGCCAAACCTCCGATAGAGGTCAAGCGTGACCTTCTCCTCACAGGGTGGAAGGGCGTGGCAGCCAAGCTCGGCCGCTTCGCGCTCGAGGCGAAGGGCGGCGACCTGTACAGGCAGGACACTGTAGGAGTCCTCGGAGAGAACGGGATCGGCAAGACGACGTTTGTCAAGATTCTGGCAGGCGAGATCAAGGCCGATACTGGGGAGATCCCGAGCGAGACCTCTGTCGCGTACAAGCCGCAGTATATCGGAGCTGACGACACCCCTGTCACAGAGGCGTTGAAGGATGTCATCGGCAAGTATGAAGTGCAGCTGGTGCGGCCTCTCGAGCTGCAGCCCCTGTACGACAAGACCCTGGCTCAGCTGTCAGGCGGAGAGCTGCAGCGCGTTGCTATAGCAAGGTGCCTGGCGCAGGAGGCTGACCTTTACCTGTTGGACGAGCCCTCAGCTTATCTTGATGTCGAGCAGCGCCTGCAGCTGGGCAGCATCATCGCTCCCCTGATGCAGGAGCGGGGCGCCTCTGCGCTCATCGTCGACCACGATCTTTTGGTAATCGACTACCTATCGGACAGGCTGCTGGTGTTCTTCGGCGAGCCTGCCGTAAGGGGTGACGTGCAGGGCCCGTTTACCATGGCCGAAGGGATGAACCAGTTCCTGACCGACCTCAACATCACGATGCGGCGCGATCAGGAGAGCCACAGGCCGCGCGTCAACAAGGAAGGCAGCCAGATGGACCAAAAGCAGAAGAACGAAAAGAAGCTGTATTATTCCTAATGGAAGGGGATTATGATACCATTCAGGATCGAGGCGTCCCCCCAGAACTTCTCGACCCTGCTTCGGGCGGCAGGATTCAGGTTGATCAGGTGGTAGGTCTTGCTTCTTGCCATGATCTCGTTTGCCAACAGGCTTGCGACCTCTATATGCATAAGCCTGTCGTGCTTGTTTGCGAAGTCAATTAAGTAGTGCGTCTTGCCGTTGGAGAGGAAGTTCATGTTATTGAAATCATTCTGCCGAATCTTTCCAACCTGCTCCTCTATGTCGATGACTTTGATGCCCTTTGCCTCCTTCCTCAGCTTGTCAATCTCCAGTAGGGCGTCAAGTCGGGGAATCGCCTTTTCCACTGCCTGGCCCTTATGGGAGATGCTGTCCCATTCTATGAAGTACAGCTCCCTGTCCCGGAGTTTTTCTACCATTCCCAAGGCGAGATAGTCCCTAGAGCTTAGTTTGGTCATCTCGATGCAGCCGAAGCAGTACGTGCCGTTGCCGTTTTCGCTGAAGTTGACGATGTATTGGATCTGGTCGGGCTTTCCGTTGGGGAACCAGCCCACGATCTCCTTTTTCTTGATGATGTTGGAGTCGGGCTTCCTGAACAGCTGCGGGAGCAGTCCCTCCTGGTAGACCGTCTCGATCTCCTTTAGAATTATCTGGCCCAGGTCGCTGTGGCCGTTCCTCCTGAGGTGGGTCCAGTCTATCCACTCGCGCGTTGCTGCATACCCATTATTTATATACTCTTCAAAGCGACCCACAAATGTCATCTCTACGGGGGTGATGGTTCATACGAAATAACAAAAAAAGAACAATACGAGGTATAATGTTTACACATTTAAATAGTTTTCCCTTTAGAAACCGACGGTCTGCAGGCCTTTTCCTGAAGATTCCACCATGCGGAAGCCCAGGCCGGCGAGCATTATACCGGATAGGACAGCCATGTGCTCCTTGCCAGATCCGCTAACGAGGTTCAATGCGACCTCAGTGTCCTTCACGGCTTCCCTGAGGACCTTTGCGATGTCCTTTGCAATGGCGTCGGTTGGCTTGTCCCTGTCGATTACCACGAAGAGGACGTCCTGACGGTCGAGCTTGTCCTTAGCAAAGTCCGGCCCTATCAGGATCACCTGCCCCCATTCCTCAGCCTTCATGAGGTCCAGGACGGCCTTCCAAGTACCCTTGCCTGTTGATAGAACTGCCACGAGGTCGGTCATGTCCTCATGTACGGTGAGCTCATAGATAAGCTTTTGCACAAAAGTTATATAGACCTCGCGGTTTACCAGACGGCATGCTTTTAACATTCGCCGAACTCTTCGACATGGTCCTCATGACAGCGATAGTCGGCTTCATATTCTCCGACGTCTTCCAAAAGCCCAAGAGCGCTGCGCCTGGGGACATCGACAGCCTGATGCGCCAGAGCAGGGGTTTCAGCTGGCAGAACTTCCTCTACGCCGCCATGGTAGTCGCACCTGCCATAATCCTCCATGAGCTGGGCCACAAGTTTGTGGCTTTAATGTTTGGTATGCATGCGACCTTCAACGCGGCGCTGGGTTGGCTGCTTGTAGGTGTCGCGCTCAAGCTCTTGAGCTTCGGCTTCATCTTCTTCGTCCCTGCGTACGTTTCGATTACCGGCACCGGGACTCCGCTTGATTTTTCCTTGATATCATTTGCAGGCCCTGCGGTGAACCTGGTGCTCTGGCTGGGCTCCTGGGCAGTCCTGAAATGGGGGAAGCTGAGTAGGAACCAGGGCATATTCATACACCTGACCAAGCAGGTCAACATGTTCCTGTTCATCTTCAACATGCTTCCGATTCCCGGCTTTGACGGCTACAAGGTTTACAGCGGACTTATCCAGACATTTTTCTAGGTAAAACATAATTTTTCACTGGAAATGCTTTAATTTGAACCAACATTGTCATATTGAAGGTGATCAGTTTGAAGAATTGGCTGATAAAACTATCAATACCAGTGTTCTTGTACTCGGTTTATTCAGGATGCAGCAGCATCGGCAGTCTTAGCGAGGCCGATGAAAACCTCAGCATGAACAGGAGCTACCAGCAAGAGCAGCTGTGGAAAGGCGTAGAGAGCGATGTTAGGAGCGCAGAGTCCTATCTAGATTACAGGCCTGCTTGGAACCAACCAATCCCACACAAGATTGGAAAAGTAACCACCTACACGACCATCCGCCATCCTGCAAGGTATCCCGACTGCTCTGACTCAAAGGACAAGATAAGAACCACTGCAGACCATATCGAAGACATCCTAAAACGGAGCAACAGGCCGTCGAGGATATCCGACGAGCTCCGCAGTATTGGAGAAAGTCTTCCTGACCAAAACAATCTCAAAAGGTACAACGGCCAGAAGGTCAACGACGACACCTTCGGAACAGAGCGGCAGGAGCTGCTACAGATAGCGGACAAGGCTGAGGCTGTGGCGCGCCAGTACCACAGCGAAGTGCCGGAGGACCTCCTAAGTGCTAAACGCAGGGCAGGATTTGGGCTGCTAGCTTCCATCATAGGGCTCATCGGATCCTCCCTTGCGGGCATCAGGGGCTACACTAAAAGGGAGATCTAGTCAACGCTGATACATTTTTCTTTACAACAAACCTTTAATATCTGGACTTCCATTCCAAAATAATGCCAGGAAGTGACATCCTAAAAGAGGTCTCGTCCAAGACCGAAGAACACGAATTCTTCACGCCTGTCCCCGACGGCTATGAAAAGGGGAAGGCCAAGTACATCATCACATTCGGCACGGTCATTTCCGGGCTGGGCAAAGGCATATTCTCAAGCTCGCTTGCCAAACTCCTCCAATCCAAAGGCTTCAAGATACAGCCCATAAAGCTGGAAGGGTACCTCAATGTGGACTCCGGAACCCTCAACCCGTTCAGGCACGGGGAGGTATTCGTCCTGGATGACGGATTGGAATGCGACATGGACCTCGGCACCTACGAGCGATACCTGGACCTCGACCTCTCGAAATCCAATTTCATGACCGCAGGCCGCCTGTTCACACACATCCTTTCCAAGGAGAGGAAGGGATCCTACCTGGGCCGTGACGTGCAGTTCGTGCCCCACGTGACTGGCGAGATCAAGCGCATGCTCAGGAAACTCGCCATGGGGTCGGACATCGTCGTCGTCGAGATAGGCGGTACGGTCGGCGATATCGAAAACCAGTATTACATCGAGGCGATGCGCGAGCTCGCTTACGAGGAGGGGAAGGAGAACGTCTGCTTCTGCTGCCTGACATACGTGCTAGAGCCGACATCCTTGGGCGAGCAGAAGTCCAAGGCAGCCCAGCAGGGCATACGCACCCTGCTCTCCATGGGCGTCCAGCCCGACATCGTCGTCTGCCGTTCCGAAAAGCCGGTCACCGAGAAGGTCAGGGAGAAGCTGAGCCTGTTCTCCAATGTTCCTATGAGCAATGTGGTGTCGATGCACAACTGCGATTCCATATACGAGATCCCCCTCATGATCCGCGACGCTGATATAGACAAGGTAGTCATGCGGCTGTTCGGTCTCAAGACGAAGAGCCCGGCAAGGGAGAAGCGGGAGCTCGCCCAGTGGGAGGATTTCATCAGGCAGGTGAGGAGCCCGAAGGGCAAGGTGGTGGTCGGGATAACTGGCAAGTACACCTGGCTGCGGGACGCTTACGCATCAATCATCAAGGCGTTGGAGCATTCTGCTGCGAAGCTGCGGCTCGAGGTGGAGCTGAGGTGGATTGAGACGTCCGAACTGGAGGGCAACCCCAAGCTCCTGAAAGAAGAGCTGGAACAGGTCTGCGGAATAATCGTGCCAGGGGGCTTTGGCAGGCGCGGCGTGGAAGGCAAGATCAACTGCATCGAGTTCGCCAGGAAGAACAATATCCCATACTTGGGGCTTTGTCTCGGGTTCCAGATGGCCGTCATAGAGTTTGCGAGGAACGCCTGTGGCATACAAGGGGCCACGAGCGAGGAGTTCGACCCCTCGGCAAAGCACCAGGTGATAAGCCTCCTCCCTGAGCAGAAGAAGCTCGAAGGCCTGGGAGGCACGATGCGTCTGGGCGGCAGGGATATCCTGGTAAAAAAGGGGAGCAGGGCGCATGCCATCTACGGCAAGACTATGATACACGAGCGCTTCAGGCACCGTTACGAAGTCGATCCCGCCTACATCAAGAGACTGGTCTCAAAGGGCATGAGGTTCTCAGGAAAGGCCCCGAAATACAGGATAATGCAGATTCTGGAGCTGCCCAACCACCCATTCTTCATCGGCACGCAGTTCCACCCTGAGTTCACGTCCAGGCCATTGAGGCCCCATCCCTTGTTCACAGGGTTCCTCAACGCCTGCTCCAAGAGGAAAGATTTATAAACACCTTCTGAATCCTCCAAATGCATGGCAGAAGACCTAATTTGCTCGTCACATAACATGAAGATAGCCAACATGTCAGGCTCAGTCACTTTCATGTGCCCCAAATGCGGGAAGGGGAAGATCGTCCGGAGCAGGCACGCACGCGAGATCGCTGCCAAGTACACCTGCCCATCATGCGGATTCACAGGCCCGAACTGAGGTGATTTCTATGGCCAACGTTGTAGTCACTATCAAAATTATGCCGGAAGGCGTGGATGCCGACCTTCAGGTGCTGGAGGCAAAGTCTTTGGAGCTCATCAAGGAGTTTGCTGGCGAAGGGGACACGAAGACCACCATAGAGCCCATCGCGTTCGGGCTCAAGAGCATAAACATCATCTTCGTCATGGACGAGGCCAAGGGGGCGCCTGACGAGCTCGAGAAGAAAATCGCAGACCTTGAGGGCGTGAACTCAGCAGAGGTCACTGATGTCCGAAGGGCTGTCGGCTGATACAACATCATTGCGTTTTTCTTTCCCACAATCATTAATGCGAATACAACTATTCCTATATTCTATGGAAGACATAAGTGGATACATCTCGAAATTGAGGGAGGCGGCCGGCAAGCTCGAATCCCTTCTGGAAATACGGAGCGAAGACGATCTCAGGAACGCGCTGACATACCTGATCGAGGCGTACTCAGGGAACAGCGATGCAATGAAGACCCGCGGGCTGCGGAACGAGGCGGTAAAGATCGTGGTGGACCAGCTGAACCAGCTGACCTACGACCGGGTATTCCAAGATGACTACAAGGTAAGCTACGAGAAAGTGGACAGGAAGTACACGACCACCTCGGTGTCGGTGTGCGACCAGGGCCATTACGGCTTCACTTCGTGCAACAACTGCAACACGACCCTTCGGAAAGGAGATGTCAAGTGCAGGGAATGCGGATGCACCTTCAACTGACGATGAAAGATTACTGGACAGAGGAAGAGCTGGAAGCAGAACCAGAAGACTACAGGAACTGGGAGATGTCTGCTCCCGACCGAACCCCGTAAGGAGAAAAATGGGTCTTCGAGGCGTCATGTCCGCTTGAGACCAACCTCTCCACCACATCACCGGTCTTGGGGAGCCTTTCCAGCTTCTTATCCTTGGCTATCGCGTGCAGGTCGTGGAAGCCGACCCCTCCAACCCTGGCCTCGTCCGCCAGCAGGCTTAGGAAATCCCTTATGCCGGAAAGCTCCTTTTCCGTCGTGTAGCCTGAGAATAGCTCCGAAGCCTCCCGCATGCCGCATATGACATCCCCGTCCCAGAGCTGCCCCTGCCAGAAAGGGCCCGAATCCCAGAGCATTCCATGCTGGGAGAGCACTCCGTCCACTGCCTTCTTGCTCTTCTCGCAGCGCAGGAAGACTCGCATGTAATGGTCCCTCGAATACGAGAAAACGGGGATGAGCGCCTTGTCGTACTGGGCTCCCACGAGCTGAGCCTTCCGTATCAGGATCCGCAGTCCCACCTCATGCTTGAGCTCGTTTCTCAGGGGTTTCGCCCAGTATTTGCGCATGCATGCTTTCGGATAGCTGCCGGCAAGCGAGGAGGTGTCTGTCGCAGTGATCGCGAGCACGCCTCCCCTGGAAAGCCTCTCGAGAGAAGCGTCGAGGAATGGGTTGGGACTTCCGAACGGGTCGATGTCGATGTAGTCGAAACCGCCCGACCGGGTGAGGAAGACGTTTGCGTCCTGCTCGGTCACAGTCACCATCGTGGCGTCGGCGCCGTTCTCTCCGACGAGTCTTTTCATCATAGCAGAAAAACCCGGCTTGATGTCGTTGGAGAATATATGCCCGACGCGGCCTTTCGGAAGCTCGCACAGGAACCTCAGGGTCCTTATTCCGCTGCCTGCAAGCGGATCGGCGACCACGAAGCCCTTACCCAGAGCCGCCAGCAGCAGGATGGAGAGGTCCCTGTTTAGCTTCATCACAGGGTTGTAGAACACAGGCATACTCTTGTCAACAATCCTGGGCCTGGAAGCCATGATGCGGGCCTTGCCCTCGACGATGTATTCCATGGCCAAAGGGGGTGGTGGTGATTATTTAGGCTTTTCGAATGAGAGGGTGCTTCCAAGTCTTCCCCATGGCAGAAACAGCTGCGGTCCCTGCAACCAGCCCTCCGACGAACCAGAGGGCAAACCCGGCAGGGACGTTCCCTGTCAGGGGAGATACTGCTTCCTGCCATACCATGAACAGGGCCTCGTAGAGGCCGAGGTAGACGGCAATGGCTGGGCTTATCCAGGTTATTGACGCTCCCTTGCCGTCAGCGACCAGCCTGAATGGCAGCTTCAGGACGTTGAATAGGAGAACGACGACCAATCCTGCGAAGCAAGCAGAAGCTGCGCCGAGCACCGCTATGTCCAAGTAGCTCCTTGGTCTGGGAGCCAGCACCTGGAACAGGAATATCAGGAACAGAATTGCACCTCCCATGGCCAGCGTGTAGGCCGTGCTGATCCTTGTGACCTTGACTCCGTTTACCCTGATCCCAAGCCTGGTGGCCAAGACGATTGCCAGCGCAGCCACAGCGCCGACTATGAGGCCTCTAACCAGTACAGGACCTATGGGCGCTTGGAGGGTGAGGAACGCAACTGCCTCTATTAAGCCCAGCAACGCTCCGATGCGAAGTGCGCTGAGCATCTCAGTTGAAGTATACCCACGTGTAACGCGTCTCCCTGAAGTCATCGTTGGAGACGCTGAGCCTGACGGGGTATAGGCCGGGCCCAATCTCGTATGCGGGCAGGTCGATGAATATCATTCTTCCCTGGCTGTCGTCGCTTTCCAAATCGAAGGGCCTGCTGACGGCGAAAATCCCCAAATCGGGGACGTATGCCCTTATCGCCAGGTCGTGTGCCGACCTGTCCCCATTATTGACCACGTTCACATGCAGTGCGAGTTCGCGCCCCTGGTAGACCTCCTCTGAGGCTATGCTCCCGAAGGCGACTGCGAAAAGCAGGAAAGCCAAGATTGCGTATTTCATCGGAACCCCTCCTAGTACTATTATTGAATAGGGACAAGTCAAGCACCTATATAAATTTTACCTGTGAAAAATTTTAAAAACACCTGCCCATTCTCTACCATTATGACACAGGTTTGCCAGCGCTCACCGATCTGCGTTGTCGTAGGGCACGTAGATCACGGAAAGTCTTCGATTCTGGACAGAATCAGGGGCACCTCCATCGTTTCTGGGGAAGCTGGGAGGATAACGCAGGCAATCGGCGCCAGCATCGTGCCAATAGAGTCCATCAGGAAATTCTGCGGCAAGCTGCTGTCAGCCATGAAGCTCGACCTGTCAATGCCCGGGCTGCTGTTCATCGACACTCCCGGGCACGCTGCGTTTACCAGCCTGAGGAAGAGAGGGGGCAATCTGGCTGATATTGCTATACTTGTAGTCGACATCAATGAGGGATTCAAGCCGCAAACTATAGAGGCCATCGAGATACTCAAGCAGTTCAAGACCCCATTCATAGTCGCGGCAAACAAGGTGGACCTGATACCGGGATGGAGGGAGCGCCGTGAAGAGCAGTTCCTCTTGCCCCGCATCAAGGAACAGGCGCAGGACGTCCAGAAGGCTCTGGACAACAAGCTTTACGAGCTGGTGGCCAAGGTCTATGAGTACGGTTTCGAGAGCGAGCGCTACGACAGGGTGAAGGATTTCACCAAGCAGGTCGCGATAGTGCCCTGCTCTGCCGAAACCGGTGCCGGCATGCCTGAGCTGCTCGTGATGATTGCAGGCCTCGCGCAGAGGTTCCTCGCTGACAAGACCAAATGCGACCTGGGAGCCAACGCCAAGGGGACTATCCTGGAGGTCAAGGACGTGCAGGGCCTTGGGACCACAATGGATGTGATCATTTACGACGGCATCCTCAGGTGCAATGATACCATCGTGATTGGCACCTTGGATGGGGAGCCTATAGTGTCGAAGGTGAGGGCGCTGCTGCAGCCCAAGCCCCTCAATGAGATGAGGGACCGCAAAGCAAAGTTCCTGCCTGTCAAGGAGGCTGCCGCGGCCATCGGTGTGAAGATATCTGCCCCCGGAACCGACGATGTGATGGCAGGCATGCCTATCGTGTCTTGCGGGTCCGATGAAGTCGAAGAGGCCAAAAGAGAGGTGACCAGGGACGTCACTGAAGCCTTCATTGAGACTGGAGATGAAGGAATCATAATCAAGGCCGACACGATTGGATCTGTGGAAGCGGTCACAAAGCTCTTCACCGAGAAGGGAATCCCGATACGCCGAACTGGCGTGGGGCCTATCACCAAGAGGGATGTTATGGATGCCGAATCCAATACCGAAAAGACCCCCTTGCTTGCAGCTGTCGTCGGTTTCAACGTGGAGGACACATCTGGGCTGGACACGGTTAAGGTCATCACGGGCGACATCATCTACAAGCTCCTGGAGGGTTTCGAGAAGTGGCAGGAGGAGACCAAGATCAGGCTCGAATCCAAGGAGCTGGAGGGAGTGACCATGCCGGTCAAGCTGGAGGTAATGAAGGGGTACATATTCAGGCAGAGCAACCCCGCAGTCTGCGGAATCGACGTGATTTCCGGAGTGCTCTTTGCGGGAACGCCCATTATGAAGAACGGGAAGAACATCAGCACGATACACAGCATTCAGAGCGAGGGGAAGAACATTACCGAAGCTCAGCGTGGAAAGCAGGTGGCTGCGTCCATGGACCACGTAACCATAGGAAGGCAAGTCGAAGAAGGTGACATACTTTACTCTTTCATAAGGGAAGACGAGTTCAGGAAGCTAAAGGAGAAGAAGCGGCTCCTTTCCAAAGAGCAGGTCGAAATCCTTAAGGAGATAGCTGAGATTATGAGGAAGGAGAACCAGTTGTGGGGGGTTTAGATGAGATACACTATCCTGAACAAGAAGGAGGCCCGCCGATTCATCGAACAGGTAAACGAGAGGTTCAGTTCTGAGTTCTCAACAGATGACGTTATCGTGAAGACCAACAGGGACAGGATAATACTGGCCCGCAAGGAGATGTTCGACCTGCAGATCCAGAGGGCCAACTCTTTTGGCTTGTACTTTGCAGAGCTCGTCAGCGGGATGATCAGACTGAGCATAGAGGGCTCGCAGCTGGTCGGCCCCACCGCCAAGCGGAACGTGATCGATCTCGATGACAGGGAGATGTTCGAGTACAGCAGGGGGGAGAACATCACCAACAGGTGGGGGACCTTGGGGTTCGTCATCGTCCGCCATGGGAACGACTTCTTCGGCACCGGGAAGGCCACTCCCAACTCGATACTCAACTACATGCCAAAGGAGAGGCGAGTGAGGAGCAGAGACTAAGCGTCCCAGAGAGTGTCACCGACGTGATGGATGTTCTCTATTACCTTGCCCTTCTCCATCGACCTCATCTCCTCGCTTGAGAAGAGCGCTATTCCGACCGCGAGAGCCTTGCCGTGCCGCTCGTCCACGACTAGGACAGGATCGCCCTTCGCGATTCCGTCATCTATCATGGTGATGCCTGGCCTCATGACATCTGCCCCCTTTACCATGAAGGAGACGGCGGGCATGTCCACCACCACCTTTCGCATGTCCAGGTCCGGCATCTCTTTGAGCAGCGGGACAAGCTTTTTGTCGTGCCGGAAGAATCTTGGAGTTCCGTCGACCGATATTATCCCCTCATCTACCTCCACCCTCTGCTTCTTGCCCAGCTCGAATCCGAAGCGCTCAAGCTCCTGGTTCAGTTCACGGACCTCTGACTTGCGGAGTGTCTTCTTCATAGCAGCCTCACCACCTTCTTGACATCGGCGATCCTCTCGATGACGAAATCCACGTAAGGATAATTCTTTGTTGTGTTGTCGCTCCAGTAGCCGTGCCTGATCCAGCACGTTGCCATGCCGACCTGCTTTGCTCCCAACAGGTCAGTTTCCGGATGGTCTCCGACCATTAGAATCTCCTCGGGCCTGACGCCCAGGCGCTTGGCAGAAAGCTGGAAGAGCCTGATGTCGGGCTTCACTGCTTTTATGACATCGCCGGTGATCACGGCTCTGAAATCCTCATACAGTCCGAGGTGCTTCATACGTCTCAACTTGATGCTTCTGGAGCCGTCAGAATCCGAGATTATCCCAAGTTTGTACTTCCCTTTGAGGGAACGTATCAGCTCTTGGGCCCCGGGCATGGCTTTGCAGGACAACGCCGCTTCCCAGTACGCGTCGCAAAGCTTCCTTGCCAGCTTGCCGTCTTCGATTCCGAAGGATTTCAAAGCAGCCCCAAACCAGAGGGTCCGGTCGAACTTCGCCACCGAGCGTTCCCGCGTCAGGAACCTGTACTCAATATCCTTGAAGCGCTTGATGAATTCTCCTGGTTCGAGACCGAGTTCAGCGGCGAGCCGCGTGCACTCATCGTACCTTCTGGGTCTCGAGCCGCTCCAGTCCTCAAGGGTGTCATCGAAGTCGAACAGGACAGCTTTGAGCCCTACTGGCCTGAGGGAAACCTTCATCTGACAGTCTTTTTGCATCGCCTCCACGAGTTTCCTGTCTATGTCCTGTGCCGCCTTGCTGGAGCGGGTTCCGTAGGTCCTTTCCGATAGGAAAGTGCCTCTCCTGATGACCACCTCGTGCTCATCATTGAACTCCCTGTTCGGGTAGAAGGTGAAGCTGTCGCTGGTCGTTCCGCACGAGAGCTCACACATGATGCGCTTCGATTTGACGAGCCTTTTGAGGCCTGCCTTGCTGAAGTCAGACCCGACCCCCAGAATGCAGTCGCCCTTGACTGTCAGGTGCAGGTCCTTTGTGAACTCGATGGTGTTTTTATGTGTCGCACGCGTGGCCGGGTGCCCGCGCGCGGAGAACTGATACATCACACGATGTCCTCAATCTTCTTACCGTCCTTCTTTGCCTTCTCTTCAGCTTCCTTGCTCAATGCTTCGACATCGAAACCGAGTTCCTTTAAGGCTTTGATATGCATCTGCATGAGCTGTTCGACTATCGAAAGCAGCTTGGCCAACTCCTGGCGCTCCTTGATAAGCGTGTTCAGGGAACCCTTGTGAAAGCCGAGCATCTCCTCTTTGCTCATATCGTTCTTTTCATCAACCATAATATCACCTTTCAATTGGACAGTCCCAACCCTTTTTATTACTTTCGGATGCGAAAGCTTAATAAGCAAGACGGCTTCCCCGGAAAACATGCTTCTAGGCAGAATTGTGGGTAAGACCACGACTTCGCAATTCAAGTTCAGGGTCGAGTCAGATGTGCCCAAATTTGAGTATATCCAGGTGTACCACAAGGACTACGAATACGTCCTGTGCCAGATTGTAGAGCTTGAGCACTCAGAGAAAGGAATCATAGCCACATGCATCGTGATAGGCTACCCGGACGACCAAGGCCACGTCCGGGGCATACTCAAGCCTTTCGAGCCGGGCTCTGAGGTGCTGAAGGCTGAAGATGGCTTGATCAGAAAGGTGGTCAAGCTTGAGGACGGGGCGTTCATAGGAAAGCTGGAAGGCAAGGACATACAGGTGAACCTCAACCTGAACACACTCCTCACAACCCATGTGTCTATACTGGCCAAGTCAGGAGCAGGCAAGTCGTACACCGTCGGCGTTCTGCTCGAGGAGATCATGGAGAGGAAGGTGCCCCTGCTGGTCATCGACCCACACGGGGAGTACGGCCAGATGAAGCGTCCTAACAGCGACGAGGATCTGCTCGCTCGCTGGGGCATCGAGCCTAAGGGCTACGAAAACATAAAAGAGTATGGGGACATATCAATTGACCCTTCCCTTGAGCCCCTGCGGCTTCCGGGCGCCCTTTCGTCCTCTGAGATAATCCACCTGCTTCCCAAGCTCTCAGGGTCCCAGCTGGGCATCCTGTACAATGCAATCGGCCATGAGGAGACCATAGACTTCGATTCTCTGCTCCTTAACCTTAACAGGGAGGAGAACAACGCCAAATGGACCCTCATTCACAATGTGGAATACCTCAACAGGCTGAGCATATTCTCTGCGGCGGCCACGCCATATCACGACCTGGTTAGGCCCGGCGCCGCCACGGTGGTCAACCTCAAAGGGGTGCCTCCCGATGTCCAGGAGATAATTGTATACAAGCTTCTAAAGGACCTTTTCGAGCTCCGCAAGCGTGGAGACATACCTCCCTTTTTCGCAGTGGTCGAAGAGGCCCATAACTACTGTCCTGAAAGGTCCTTTGGGGAGACCAAATGCTCGAAGATCCTCCGCACACTTGCCTCTGAAGGGCGCAAGTTCGGCCTTGGCCTGTGCGTCGTTTCGCAGAGGCCCGCGAGGGTCGACAAGTCAGTGCTTTCCCAGTGCACCACCCAGATAATCCTGAAGGTCACGAACCCAAACGACCTGAAAGCCGTGGTCGCAAGCGTTGAGGGGATCACTGCAGAGACCGAAAACGCCATCAAGGAACTTTCAGTTGGCACTGCACTGGTCACAGGGGTCGTCGACGCTCCTTTGATCGTCGCGGTCAGGCCTAGGAGATCCCTCCACGGCGGGCATGCTGTCGACATGCTGGAGTCGCCGGTCGGCGCTGTCAGGGAGTACGAGGAGATGGTATCCGTGCTGAAGCCCAACTTCTCAGAGAAGGATTTCGCATTGATGTCCGACACTGAGGAGGTGGGGACCGAGCTCGTGCCCGCTCTCATCCTCGATTGCGAGAAGGGCGACAGCCAGTTCTCCGTTGTGGTCGAGACCGTGGAAGGAAGGATCGTCACTGACATCAACCTGTTCAAGACCAAGAAGCTGCCCAATCTCAAGTCACTCAGCTCTCTACAGCTGGCCATCCTCAAGCAGGCCTTCTCAAAAAAGAGGGTAGGCAAGGGCGGCGAGGAGCTGGAACGGCTCGGATATCTCGTTCCGGACGGCGATTCATGGGTGCTGTCGGAAGATTATCTCTTCTCATCGCTTGGGTCCGCGGCGGTTCACCAGCGGCCGACCTTCGAGCAGGTCTCTTTCGACAAGAAGCTGGAAGGAAAGATGGGGACTGATTCCATCAAGGATAAGGTCTCAGAATTCGCGTCCGTTCTTGCGGTCCACGAATGCTATTTATTGAGGTATAGGAGGTAACAAGATGCCATACAACCCAGAAGAAGACAAGACCATAAAAGAGGAACAGGAAGAAGTTGGAGAAAGGACAGTCATAGTAGCCTCGGTCATGCAGTACGCAGAAGGCCAAAAGAAGATCCAGCTGGGAAGGCGCATGAAACGGGCTGACGGGGAACTATCACCCGTGAAGCTCGGGCGTCTAACAGCGGAAGAGGCCGACGCTGTCCTAAGGCTGATAGAGAAGCTCAAGCCTGCTTTGGGTGAGGGAGATTCTTCCTGAAGAATGGGAACGGATACTCGGGATAATCGGGAAGGACGAGCTCAAGTTAAAGAGCGGGCAGCTTCCCGACCTGAAATCCTTCTCGAGAGCAAAGGAATTGCTTGAGGAGTCATTGAAAGCCGCGCTGCCGCAAGGAAGATCAGCCCTTCTATTCTCAGGCGGGGTCGACTCGGCCCTCCTGGCGAGGTTGATGGAAGGCAGGGAGTTTACCGCATACTGCGTCGGTTTCAAAGGTGAGACTACCAAATATCCTGAAGACCTCGAGTTCGCTGACAGGATTGCCCAAAGCTTGGGCATCAGGCTGAAGACCAGACTATTGAACCTGCCACAGGCTGAAAAAGCTTTCAGGAAGGCGGTCCAGTTGGTGGGGCAAGACGTGGTGAAGGCGAGCGTCGCGGCTGTGGAGATTGCGGCGATATCCGAAGCCAAAAAGGACGGCTTTGACACGATTGTGGGAGGCCTTGGGGCTGAGGAAACCTTCGCAGGCTACCAGAGGCACAGGCTTGCGGAGGATGTGACAGCAGAATGCATACGGGGCCTTAGGAAGTGCTGGGACCAGGACATCGTGCGCGAGAACGCAATCGCAGATGCTTATTCCGTGAGGGGTGTCTTCCCCTTTCTGCATCCATCCGTGGTGCACTTGTCGTTCAGGATGCCTGACAAATGGAAATGTAGCGGAGGGAGGGATAAGATCGTCCTGAGGGAGCTCGCTTCAGATCTCGACATTCCTTTCTATGACAGGAAGAAGAGGGCGGCCCAGTACGGCAGCAGATTCCATGTGGCTTTGGCCCACCTCTCAAGGAAGCACATTTCTAAGAAGGACTATCTCCACTCGGTGGATTTAAATATTTCCTCTGGTGAATAGGACATATGCTCGAGCCCACCTACCTTTACAGCGGATGGCACATCAAACTGATAGTCGCAAGCTTTATACTCATGGCAGGATTCGTCGTGGGCAGGGTGGTGGGCAAGTTCGTGGAAAAAGGTCTCCACGAACTGTACCTGAATGAATTCTTCAGGAAGGCTGTCAAGCGGAAGCTTGCTGTTGAGAAGACCGCTGGAACTCTCGTATCATTTGCTATCTACCTTTACACAATCTTTATGGTTCTAAAAAGCCTGGGGGTCACGCAGAAGATGGTATACATCGCGGCGGTTGTCATCGCCTTGGGGATTCTCGTATCGTTCCTTGTCGGACTCCTTGACTTCTTTCCGAGGTGGTATGCCGGCCTCCTGCTCAGGGGAGGGCTGGACGTAGGTGAATATGTCCGCGTCGGCACGCTTGAGGGCACCATCATGCGAAAAGGCCTTTTGGAATGCGAGCTTGAGAGCGCATCCGGAGACAAGCTGCTCGTCCCTTACGACAGGATGAGAAAAGAGAAACTTGTGAGACCTAGGAAAGCACAGTCTCAAGGAGACTAACTATGTTCCAAATCTGGGTTCTGGTGTAAGGCTGGATGTTAGTATCATCTGAGATTTCGTCGAGCTCATTCAGAGCTTTGTTTATCCGAATGGAAAGCTCGCTTTCTTCCTTAAGCGCCTTTATCGTGTTCTCGAGTTTAGTCCTTACGTTCCTGGGTACTGTGTTGTCCCCAGTCAGCTCCTCAAGGGCCACTATAATCGACTTAACCTTATCTTCCATTATGATCACTTCTTGTTCATCTCTGCCATTACTTCATCCTGAAGCTTCTGCACCTTCTCCTTGACCTTCTCTTCCTGCTTCTCGATGGTCTTTATCCTCAGCTCGGCCATCTCCTTTTTGCTACTGAGGTCTTTTAGGAGTTCGGACTTGGACCTGGCTACCATAACATTACCGATAATCTTGTAAGCTTTTGACGTCTTATTGACTTCCTCTATGGCAGACTCCACTTCTTTGAGCTGGGCTTGGAAGTTCTGCTGCCTTCTGCGTCGCACTGACACGTGCGCTGG
>CAZPJY010000014.1:0-45871 GCA_964587045.1 uncultured Methanosarcinales archaeon | reverse complement strand
TTATGTGCAATTGAACTAAGAAAATTTATATACCTTAAATACAATTTAATTTCTATGAGTGACGCATATTCAAAAGCAAAAGAATTTTTTGAACAAGAATGGAATGATGAAAAAATAAAAATTCATTCTGCTTGTGTAATAGATTGTTGTAATAATATGATTAAGAATACTGATCTAAATCCAATTGTTTTTGATATCTCAGGTTGGATTCATGATATTGGAAGGAAAGATGATAAAGATAAACATCATGAACTAGGCCTTCAATATTTAGATAAATTTTTGCAAAAGTATCCTGAATTTAAATCCTTTAAAGAAGAAATTTCAGATTGTATTCTCAATCATAGAAGAAAACAGACACCTACAACAATTTATGGTAGAATAATGCAAGTGGCGGATAAATTATCTTTACATCATAAAAATTGGATTGAGTATGCTAGTAAATTTTCTTAGTTCAACTGTCCCTTCGGTCGGTCGACTTGCAGTCTCCCCACATAACAAGGGTTAGTTTCAATTGAGTTTGAGTTTTCTCTAATTTATTGGGTCGCCCTATTTAATGTCCTAGAAGAAGTTTTTTGATAGACTATCAAATCCTCGCGATTATATACTTTTTGAAAATGAGGAAGTTGCCGGTTCATAGTATCTTGATACATTGGGTGCTTTCGTTTCTCATTCTCTTGTTCTGTAGGATTTAAATGTAAAATAAAATGTCCCCCAACATTTACAGCTGTATCAATTGCTTCGTATGTTTGTGGATTTTCAGAACCATTATAAGGAAGAGGATAAGTCCAAATAAATTCTCTGATTAAAACAGCATCCAAATTAGAAACTTCAGCTGGCAGTGGTGGAATTGATGCTTTCAATAATCTGACATTTGATAATTTCTGCAATTCTCGCATATTATTATGTCTTTCAAATGGATTTAGATGATCAACACCATATACCACTCCTTCATCTGAAACAATTTCAGCTAATCCCCTAAGAATATCATCTTTTTCGCCATGGTATAGCTCGGCAACTCTATTTCCTGCTCTAACATATCCTCCTAATTTATTCCAAAAGTGTTCACTTAATGCCATATTCATAGTGTAAATACTATAGTTTATAAACTTTTTTACTATTTACTACTATTTAGTTACTATTTATTAGGGCGACCCTTGATATAAAAATGAATGTAAAACGTGGAAGGAAAACTCAAACTCAACTTTGCGGACGCAATTTTACCCCACTTCGTAGGGTAAAAGAAACTAACAGTGATTAGTTTCAATCGGGAAAGGACAAAAACTAGGTTAGGCAAAAACAAAATCGAAATATTTATATACTACTAAATAGTAACAACAATAAATGAATATCACAAAAAAAGAATTGGAAAATATTGCAGGTAGAACACTTAATTTTTCTGTAAAAGATAATGGCTTAGTATTAGCTACTTCTATGGATGATACTGCCTTAGGTGATAAAGAACAGGAGGTAGAAGGTAGCAAATACGAATGGTTCCAAATTTTTGATCAAAACGATAGACCTTATAACGTCGAAGGAAATGACCTTGTTTTCTATAGAAAAGAATGTCATGGAGATGATAGGTTAAAAGGATTTTATCATAGAGGTGCAAACGCATTCATTATTAATGATAATGATGAAATACTTGTTCCAACAAGATCTTCTAAAAAAGATTTATTTCCTTCAATGAGTGATGTAAGTGTTTCTGAACATGTAAATGTTAGGGAAAGTTATTTTGACTCTGTATTAAGAGGTTTTCAAGAAGAACAGGGCATAAGTATTGACCCAAAAAATCTACAGTTTATAATGAAAGTTCCTGTTATAGATAATTCTGGACAAGATAAGTATAAACAGTCAGAGATGTGTGAATATTATGTCTGTAGAATAGGTCATGTAAGAGGTTCAGATGAGATTGCATCTCAAAGATGGGTTCCTATTGGTTCTTTAGTTGGCAAAGATATAAGAAAAGAACTTAACTTTAGACCCGACCATCTTCCCGCTCTAGAAAAAGTTGTTTCCATGTATAAATAATTTTGTTTTTGCCTTTAATTGTTTTCTTAATTGCACTTCGTGCTAGATGGAATTGTCCTTTCCCGACTCTGCGGACGCAGTTTTCCCACACTCCGTATGGGAAAAGGACATAACATCGGTTATACGCAATATTACTCGAGAGCTTTTCCTTTCGATAAATTTATATTACTTCTTGAATTGTAAAAATATATGTCTAAGGCAAAAATAATTATTGTTAATGAAAATGATGAAATTATAGGTTCTAAAGAAAGAGGATCTTTAAACCAATCAGATATTTATAGAGTTTCAGCTTTATGGATTCAAAATTCAAGAGGTGAGATTCTCCTTGCACAAAGATCATTCAATAAAAAGAATAATCCAGGTCAATGGGGTCCCGCGGTTGCAGGAACTATTGATGAAGGAGAATCTTATGAATCCAATATTGTTAAAGAAGCTGAAGAAGAGATTGGTTTAAAGAATCAAGAATTTCAAAAGTCGTTTCATCATTTTCACGAGGGACAACATAAACATTTTACTCAATGGTTTTTTGCCTTAGTCGATAAAAAAATCGAAGAGTTTACAATTCAAGAAGAGGAAGTTGAAAAAATTAAGTGGTTTTCAAAAGAAGAATTACTTAATGAGTTAAAAAATAGTCCAGATAAATTTCTAAAAGTAATTCCAGAATGTGTTAATTTTTTCAACAAGTGACGGAAAAGCTCTCTGCGTCATACTGTCGCTCCATTTCACTCCGTGATTTTTTTCTTGCAGAAAAAACGTATAACAAGGATTAGTTTCAATTGAGAAAAAGACTTAACACTTATAAGAAGCGGGGCGTTTATTTCAACTCTGGAACGTTTTCCGCCAATTTATCTTCAAGAACTTTTGAATCATATGGAATCATTATTCCATTTTCAAAATTTGGAAATTGTTCTGTTGTTGCTTCATGTTCGTTTCCTACTGAAACTCCTCCACTCCCTCTTATTTTCATCATTAGGTCATAATCCATCATTCTTGCCCAAACTCTTGCTTCATTGTCAGAACTCATTCCCGTATAACCTTGAACATGAACTACTTTAGATGGATAACCTGAAAGTCTATAAAATGCATGAACATCGTGACCTTGATGTAAATCAAATTCAGCAACTCCTCTATCTTGATAATCTTTTCCAACTTGTTGAAATAATTGGGTAATTGCTTCTCTCATATTGGTAGTTATTAATCTAATATTTATAAACATTTCGAATAATTTACTACTTGGAAGTTAATATTAAATACACCCGAATTCTGAACCCAAAATCCTTCGGATTGTGCCCCGCTGCGCTCTCCTCCTTTCAGTCGTCGGGAGACATAACAGGAATTATGTGCAATATTACTCCAGAAAAAGTGATAAGATCACACTAATAGGTAAAAAATAATCCTAAGATCTGTGGTTGTTATTGAAGTATAGAGGTAGTTGTCGCTATACCTGCATTATTTAGTGCTTCTGCACCCCTATTATGCGATTTATAAGCTAAGGACAAATAGCTGGTTGTTGATGTCCCAACAAAATTCATTCTCAACTGCCCATTTGCATCCCACACAGGTGTTCCCCTATATAATCTAATTGAAGGTTGCCAAATCTCTCCTTTAGAAGGAGATGGATAACATATTTCAGCGGGAAGTTTATTTAAAGCATCAAAATCAAATGGTTCATAGGCACCTTTTTCCTTAGCTCCTTCTACAATTTTTGCAAACTTCTTCAATATTTTATTTACAGCCATATATCTTTCTTTTGAGTAAATTGGATAATGAGCGACAACTATTTCATGAGCAAGGGTTGATTTTGTTTCACTTCCATGATGATAAAACACACATGCTTCAATCCCATTCTCTGCAGGAGCAAGACACCCTTCAACCATCTCTTTGTTGTCACCAGAAAGAATTTCTATATTTAATTTCAAACCCATTAAATCAGTTAACTCTCGGTTTGTAAGCATTCGTGTTCCCATTCAAATCGGAATTAGAACTTGTTATATAAACATTACTATTCATAAGGAGTATTTTTCTAATCAAAAGATCTACTTTTTCTCTGTGTCATACTGTGCCTACGCTTCAGCATTTTTTCTTTCAGAAAAAACACATAACAGGAATCATGCTCAATATCACCCAAGCTGCGGCTGAATAAGCTTTAAATAATACCATTTTTCCCTATAAACTATGGGATTGAGCAAATTTCTGGTCAGAGCCAAGCGCGCGACATACGCAAGCGAGCAAAGCCTGGAGAGAACTCTCCCGGACGGGTGCAAGGTGCTGACATGCCAAGAGGGCAAGTATAGGTACCAAGATAAGTATTACGGGTTCAACCCGTTCTCAGGCCAGGAAACCGTTTGGGAGGACGGAAAGATAATCTGGTCGATGAACTATTTCGGGAAGATAACCTCAGACGCTATGCCTGCAAAAGAGGTCTACAGCTTCCTAAAGAACGCATTGAGACTTGTTACAAGGGAAAGCCCGTTCAGAGGGCCACGCCTGTTAACCAAAGGGAATCTCAAGTACACCAATAAAACAGATGGTGGTATCCCCAGGTTCACAGGGGTTGAGAGGATCCTCTACAAAGGCAATGAGATCTACAGGTTGGACTACCACGGGGGAGCCATGTGAAGGTCGATATAGCCAAGATAGGCAAGACGCAGCAGATCGATGTAGAGAAATCATCCGGTATCGTCTACCACGATGATGTCGCGAGGATTTGCACTGTTGCCAAAGGCAGGGGCTCGCACGATGACAGGGGAGATAGGTCGCCCTATCGTATGGCAGAGCTCTTCGGCGGGAGATGGGAGGATTACAACAACCACTTCATAGTCCAGGCTGCAGGCTGCCCTCTGAAGTGCCCCTACTGCTACGTCGACAACCTTAAGGCCGACCTGACCATGGGCGCTGACGAGCTGGTAGAGAGGTTCATCTCCTTCAAAGCTGAGGTCGAGCCCAAGTTCGGCATCAAGCTGAAGGTCTTCCACTTCATGGGCGGGGCTCCTGCCATCTACTGCGAGTTCTGGAAGGAGCTGAGGCAAGCCCTAGATAGGCACAACCTCCGAGAAGTCGTGCTGTTCTCAGACGTCATCTTGGTCGAGGAGCACTTCGTCAACAAGAGGCCGTGGGAGTTCCTGGGCCTGCACCATTTCCTGCTGACAGGCTGCCTGAAGGGGACCAACCCCCAGAACTTCAGGCGCAACACCGGCTCCGACCTCTTCGGACAGTCCTTGAAGGAACTGCAGCATTACCTTCCGGCACGCAACTTCTACCTCACGCTGATAGGCCATGACCAACAAGACCTGGAACGCATATACTCAATCGTGCCGAAGGACAGGATAGACTTCCTGCAAATAGTGGACTATGAAGTGACCAAGGAGAAGATGTCAGTCCAGGGTTGAGAACTCAAATCCCCTGGAACGAAGCCCCTTGATGATATCTGGCAGCACGCCCAGCATCCCAGACCTGTCGCCCGGTCCGTCATGCAAGACTATTATGCTGCCCGAAGTCGACTTGTCCAGGATGTACGACCTGACATAGTCCGGACCCTTGGCGTAGTCGCGCGGGTAGACGTCCCACATGACAATAGTCAGCTCGGCCCTTCTCGCATCGATGTACGCAGAGGGCGTTATGTAGCCTCTGGGAGGCCTGAAATACTTCACGGTTGTGTTGGTGACCGACTCTATCAGTTCCTTTGACTCCTTGGCCTCGGGATGGCCGCAAAGCACGCAATGGCTCATGGAATGGGAACCTATTGCGTGGCCCTCGCGCACTATCTGCTTCGTGATATCCTCATGCTCGCGCACGTTATCCCCCAGTACGAAGAAGGTCGCCTTGGCATCATTTTCATCCAGTATCCTAAGAACCTCCAAGGTGTTGTTGCTCGGGCCGTCGTCGAATGTGAGGAAAACCGTGTTGGGGGCGTCACTGACGTGCCATAAGCTTCCGATGTACATCCCGACCCCGGCGATTGAGAGCGCTGCAAGCAGGAACACTGCGAGCGCGACCTTGAACGAGAGGTGGGTTTTTACCAATATAGCAGATTCGTGACTCCTGATTTAATAAATCTTGTCACCCGAGGCTGTAATACTTCCTGATGCAGCCGTCCATGTCGAGGACCAGTGGCATGCGCAGGGCTCCACTTGGGGAGACCCATATGAACCTGTCATGCTCGTCGCCCTTTACCCTTATATCAGGCCTGGAAGCAAGCTTTCTCTTGTAGGTGTGGTAGACGAAGTCGTAGGCGGGGTACCTCACGTACAGCTTGCCCAGGTATTCGAAATCATCAATCCTGACCCCGGTCTCCTGGTACACCTCCCGCGACATCGCCTCGTTGAGAGTCTCTCCAGGGTCGACCTTTCCTGCCGGCGCTCCCCACAGACCGCCCTCAGGCTTGTGGTCCAGGCGCTTGAGGAGGAGTATCTCGCCGCCGGACTCAAGGAAACAGCTGACGACATCGAACTTGGAGGAGAAATCATTAGGCTTGGTGGTATGCAGCATTAAAGCAAGAGGGGACGGGTCATATTAATACGTTTTGAAAAGCTTTATATTTTAATGTTCGCTGGCACTGGCTGATGGAATACAAGAAGCACCGGAACCGGATGCTCAGGCACATCCTCGCGTCTCCTTTCATCTACCTCATCTTCTTCCCGCTCCTCCTGTTGGATGCTTCTGTCGAGCTCTACCACCAGGTGGGATTTCGGCTGTGCGGGATCCCGATGGTCAGACGATCAGCATACATCAGGATTGACAGGCACAAGCTCAGGTACCTGGGGCCCCTGGACAAGCTGAACTGCTCCTACTGCGGTTACGCTAACGGGCTGGCCGCGTACATGTCTGAGATTGCAGCGAGAACAGAGAGGTACTTCTGCGCGATAAAGCACCAAAAGTATAAAGGGTTCATCGAGCCCAGACACCACAAGGATTTCTTGGAATACGGAGATGAAAAAGGGTTTAGGAAAAAACACTAGCGAATTCTTGCATCGAAATCATAAGGGAAATCGTTGACTTGGGGCGAGACATACTCTTTTTCCGTGCAGCCGACCAGAATCGATCCCCCTTCAACAGATATCCTATGGGCCATGTAGGGCGGAAGAAGTATCCTGCTTTTTGGAACCATTTCAATTATCGTCTCTTCTTTTGAATTGATATCAATTATTTGAAACGATGCGCTCCCTTCGAGCAGGTAGAAGAGCTCGCGGTAGTCGTGGTAGTGGCCACCGAGCTGTGCATCCTTGCGCAATTTGAGGAACTTGACCTGTCTGGCAACGAAATCACCCAAATCCCCATTGAAAGCGGAAAACAGCTCTCGTCTATCATCCTCATGGTCTACACCCATAAGCTGGTATAATACATCTGCCATCTTATCTGTACCTCTTACCTAGTTTTTAGCAGAAAAGAACAGTTATTCTTAAATTGATTGGTCACGTACGGCGGCGCGCATGTAATAATCTGCCTCTTTTTCCCCCAATATCTCCACATCACGGTTATTTTTACAACCCTCCTTCTTCCTGTATAGCAACATTTAAATACCTAGCCGGAATTCACTGGCTCACTAATATTGTTCGGGGTGTTTTTATTATGGAAACCGCACGACCGCTTGATGCATTGAACAGGTCAAAAGACAAAAGAGTCATCGTCAACCTCAAGAACGGACTACAGTTCATAGGAATTCTGAAAGCCTTCGACATCCACATAAACGTGGTGCTCGAGGAAGCTGAGGAGCGAGAGAACGGAGAGATCAAGAAGAAGATGGGAGTCGTCTTCATCAGAGGCGACACGATCATACTGATCTCGCCTGCATAAGTGATGAGAGATGAGCAAGGGAACCCCTTCAATGGGCAAGAAGTCCGGCAAAAAGACACATATATACTGCCGGAGATGCGGAGAGCACACTTACCACGCAAGGAAGAAGGTGTGCAGCTCCTGCGGCTTCGGCGCATCCTCCAAGATCCGAAGCTACGCCTGGCAGAAGAAGTGATTTCTGGCAAAACTTTTTTAAGGTAGGCTAATTGTCCTAGTGTCAACTCCGCGGGGGTGCCGGAGCGGTCAAACGGGCTGGGCTTAGGCTGTTCTGATGGAAAAAAACTTGAAGAACATGAGAAACCCAGTGGCTTAGTGCCTACGAGGGTTCGAACCCCTTCCCCCGCATTCTTCACTTCAAAGTAACTAACAACCGATATCTTTATAAAAAGACTTTTGGTTGCCCGACCGCATGGACGACGAGGAGCTCAAGAGACAGATCATTTACTGGAAGGGCTTCAAGAACCCCGAGATAACCAGCAAATCGCCCGAAGAACTAATCATGCTTGTCTATCAGATAGAGGCTGCCAGCATGCCACCCAATCTTGCTGACGACAATTCCCAATTCCTTCAAAACATCGACTACATCTGCCTGCTGCAATCCGTCGCGAATGCGCACGGGACGAACATCTTCTCAAAATCGAGTTTATTTCACGACCTGCCAGACTATTACTCAATGGTGAACAGGCTCTGTCCAAACGACGACGCGTTCAAGAGGATGATGAAACACATTACCAGGTATGAGATCGCTTCCTCACAGATAGAATCTCTCATCAGCTTCAGCGAGGATGACTGGGAGCAGTTCAGATGCGTAGAGGACTTCTCGAAGTTCGTCGACGAGCTAATCTTGTGGAAGGGGCAGGAAACAGGGCAGGAGGTTGGATACTTCCAAAAGAACATCAAGAATAATCTCAGCATACTGACAACAGACGAGCAAGTCTCTGACCTTGCCGCGATGGTCAACAAATACGCTGCAGGCCTAAGAAAGCATGATATCAGCCGCGAAGGCTTCTTTTCAGATTTCCTGGGACGCGTCAGCAACACCTTCCATGGGCTTGACCAGTTCGAGGAGGGCTGCATATGGCTGATGGGCGCGCTCAAGATGAAGAAGGTCAAGACGAGTAAAGAATATCAAAAAGTATATAGTCAACAATTCCAAAACCGGTATGCCTATAACTATTACAGAATTTTCGATACTTTGGGCAAACTGCCAGCACTAACCCAAGACCTTGATGGGCTGAAGAGAACCTTCGAGACCTTAACCTCATTCTTCGAAAAGCTGGTCAATCCGGAGGATTACGTACGCCATATGCACGATTCAGGGTCCACTGAGAACTTTATGATACTGCAATACACTGGAAAAGCGTTCAAGAGCCCTTCGCAGCTAGAGCGCATGCTAAAACTGCTCGAAGACATAAAGAGGAGTATTGGGGAAGAAAGGAGTTACCTGAGCCTGTGCTTTTCCCCAAGCAGGCAAAAGCATATCTATGAAAACCTGCCTACAGCGGCCCGCATAATAGAGTACACCAAGCTCATCAGAAAAGCTGTCAGGAACAAAACATTCCAAAGCAGCATGTTCTACAAGACCATGCTGGACTATATCGACCTTGCCCGCAACGCCCCAGAGGTGAGGCGGGTCGGAGAAGCGGTGTTCGCAATAAATGAGCACTTCCTTGACAGGGGAATGGATTCCTACGAAATTGAGAAGGTGTATCAAAGCAAATTCAGCACATTCCGTCCGCTCATCAGCAGCATCGATGAGCTTGAGGGAAGCGCTGAGCGGCTCTACAAAATAATAAGGTACTCTGGCAAACATGGCTTCGTGAGGTGGCAGGAAGACGAGTTCTGCCACACCATGAAGAACCTCATTTCCGCATCAGACAACCTCGAGTCCCTAGAACGCAACCTGCATAGGATGGTCAGGCACGCGGGCCGGACGAAGTCGATAATCGACACAGAGAGGCTGATCCATGATGTGATCCCTCTCTTCGCCGGAATCGACAACTACCAGAACCTAAAATCCTCGATCAGCACAGTACAAAAGAGCCTTCGAAGATGGAACAGGTCCGGCTACGATGTCGACGCCCTCATCGATGGATTCGTCAGCATGAACATGCCCTCAGCAGATGAAAGGCTCGCGACCATCGACGCATGCTTGGAAGGTGAGGATAAGAAGCTAGCAGAGAGCACTTTCAGGTATATCAACCACCTCGGAAAACGAAATCAAAAAGAAGAGAAAACTGGGCTGGAATACCAAGCCTTATTCTCGGACATCAAAGGGCTCGTCGCCTCATCAGAAGAGGGAGGATTCGACTTAAGGAGCATAAGAATCGGCACCAGCACTTCCGAAGACATCAATGAACGTATGTTCTACTCATCGATTGAGGAAATATCTGACCTGGTCAGAGCAGGATTGGTGCCAAGCTCAGAGGTCGTCAGCATGTACAAGCAGATGGATAGGGTAACTAAGAAAGACTTCATAAGGAGTATACAGATGGCAATCGAAAATTTCACTGAATCCAGGAAATTCGACATGGAAAACATCATCGAGCGCTATGCGGTTTTCGTGACCTCGAGGCGAAAAGGCGCAGATTACATTACATTCAAGAGCTTCAGCAAAGTGTGCGAAAATTACAGGGCAGGAAAGCCCATAGCATTAGAGTATGAGAGCACCGAAATGGACATAATCGAAAAGTACGCAAAATGACTGATATCCTAAAAGAAGCAAGAGAGGCAATCGCAGGCCAAGGATTCGACCCAGATGAGGTCATATCAATGGTCGGTCTCGGCCACGACTGGAAAAATCTCCTGGCATTCTTCATCAAGAAAGAAGTCAAACCGCAGCATTACTCAGACGTCGCCTTTTTGCTCGATCACGACAAAGCCAGCTCCTACGTAGAGAGGAACAGCATCCCAGCAAAAGAGGTATACAAGGTCAACAGGGTCTACCAGTGGGATTTCGGCCAGTTGGAACACCTCTTCGAAGAGGACGTGCCCATCGAGACGCTGGGCAGGCTTGAGAACATACGCGGCATGATGCTTGAGGACGACTTCCTCCCCTCATTAAAAATCGATGACAGCAGGTTCACCTTGGACGAAAAGAGTGACGAGTACGAGAAATATCTCGAAAAACTCAACAGGAGGGAAGTGCCAAAGGAGATGGTCAGGGCGCTTAAAGCAAGACTTGCGGATTTCAAGGACAGGATCTACAACGGAGCGCTCGACTCTGAGACACAAGCTTTATACGAAAGGATAAAGGGCCTGCCGCAGTTTCGCCGTGCCAAGACAAATGTTGTCAAGTCCATTGCGCTTAACTCCTTCTTCGAGAGGAGGGGGTATGAGAAAGCCCTTAAAAAGGGGGTGCCGGCAGTCGACTTCATCAGTTTCAGCGAAGCCTACGAAAAGCATGGGGAAGCGGCCACGACCATGTATGACACCTTCGGACCGTTCATGCTAAATTATCTCACCAAGGCATACGACGATAACAAGGATGTGTTCAAGGAGTGGATGGGAAAGACCAAAGGGTTTAACAGGACCATCCGCGCGCTGTACCTGGTCTATTGCTCAATGTTCAGCGACAAGGGCCGAGCGCATCTGGACCAATACCTCTCGAAAGTGCCAAAAGGGACGCAAGTCAAACTCTTCGGGCTTTTCAACCACGACCACTTCGGTCCCAACATGCAGCTGATTGATTACGGCTTCGAAAAGAGAGTCATAGGCTACTCATCACGCATGCCGACTGTTCAGGTAACATCGGATGATATTGTCAGCAAGGTCGAGGATATTATTCGGAAAGCCCATGATTACGAGTGCAAGATAAGGGTTAAGGACCTCGACCTCAACGACGACTGCTTCAGGCATGCGGTGCTCGACAAGGCTGGCAAGGCGCCACTCATCACATCAGAAGATCTGGCAGGGATCGCGGAGCGGAGCAGTGGCCACACCAGGTACCTGGCCAGGATGTGGGCGCAGAATACTGAGGGCTTACACGGAAAAACCATTGAGCTGATCGCTGCTCAGCTGAGGATCAATGAAAATGACCTCAAGAAGGTCATCGCACGCGCCAAGGATTCAGAATCCTATGACCTCGAAGCAGTCGTTGCGGAGCTTGAGGACTTCAGGGAGATGTCAGGAATGGAGGTCGATCCAAAAGAGTTCGGCCTAAGCAAGATCGTCGAAGGGGAGTTCACAGTTCAACCGATGAACCGGAGGTCAGGTTTCTTTGGTATCGACAACAACTTCGGCGCCCGCCTCATCCTCTCACCAAACAGGGAGGTCCTTAAGGAACTGCTGGAGCAGAGGATTACCATAAGCCAGCACGTCGAAAACTCAATAGCCTATGCCAGGTTCTACCCAGAAGGCGACACCCTGCGCGTCGAGGAAATCCAGACCGACATCTTCGACAAGGAGCTAAATGTCCCATCATCATTCAAGAAAAAGTACTCTTCCTGGGCGCAGATGGTCATCCTCGCACTTGAGCACTTCGCGATTGTCGCGGGATACAGGAGGATAGCTATCACGCCGTCAGAGGTCCAGATGAGGAAGTGGGAGAACTGGTCAGGTCTGCGGGGAGTGACCGCTCATAACATCTACACTAAACTCCCAAGTGAAAATGGTTACAGGCTCGAGATCACAGATATAACCCTCGGGGAGATGACCTCTGAACAGATTCCTGAGACACTTATGTGGGTGAAGAATTTGGACAAGAGGAGCCTTAATAGATACGAAAGGCTGTTCTACAGGAGCAAGAAGGATGTCGAAGTCTTCGAGGCTTGTAAAAGGATAAGCCCGCCTGGCAAGCGAAAGTTCGACTACTCCAAGAGAGACATGCTGCATGGCAGGTTCGATCTGTTCGAGGACGAGAAATCATGCGAAGCTCAGAGCTAGCTCTACTAAATTCTGGCTCTCATGGCCTCCAATTGGCTCTGTCTTGAAATAGAGCAACTTCAGCGGAAAGTATAGGGAATCATCGGGTTTGAAAATAAAGGTCGGATACTCGAGCCGCATGCCCTTCTCCGCTTCGTCTGAAAACCGGAGTTTCCCGCTTTTCGAGGACTTATTGAAGGGGAATATGCCTCCTGAAAATGATCCTGTAATATCTGAGTAAGTGAAAATAGGTCTAAATTCTCCTCTCCCTCTGGGTACGTGAGTAACATCGGTGATATCCAGCCTGGGAAAGGAGACAAAGGTCCACCCATTCAACAGACAGACCTTTGGCAATAACTTTTTAGTAGGCTTGAGATCATAATGGCCGTTGTCAAGCTTGGCGCTGTTAAGATCCCCAATTGAGCTTGCGTAATAATGTTGAGGGATCGTCATTTCCTGAAGGCGGAGCTTTAGGTTGCCTCCCGATTTTATTATCTCGTTTAAATCTATCATTTTTTTTACTTGTGGAAGAATTGCTGGATAAATCATGTATTTAAAAAAATTATCTTAGAATCAGACAGGCAAAGCAGGCACATCGATATTTCCGCATTCCTTGCAGACGAGCTCACCGTTAGAATTCCTATGGGTGTTGAAGCTACCGCAGACAGGGCATTCCTCGCCGTTTTCGCTGGTATCTTCCTTTACAGGGCTCATATGGCTTAATTGGAGGAATCAGACTTAAAAATCTTTCGAACAGATTTGCATTTATGTTGTGGTAAGCCTAACAACAAATCTTTTTTATATACCTGCACATTTGGTTGCGGGAGGTAATATGTTCGAAAACAAAGAGACAACTCTACAAAACACTAATGTGAATGGAAGGGAATACAGCACTTGCGAGCTCTCGGTAGAGACACGTTCCAAGAAGAAGGTTGGCGAGACCATTGACCTGCTGATGGGTAAAGTAATCTCCCCAGCGGCCGGCCAAGGATTCCGGCTTGAGGAGAATGTCCTCAACTACTTCAGATACGTGCCAATGGATGAGCGCAACGGCGCTCCGAAGTTCGTATCGATAATAAAGGAGTTGGGCAGCAACATGCTAAACGTGCGCGCCTACTTCGAACAGGAAAAGCAAGCAGAGCAGTTCTACAAAGCCCTGCAGTAATAGAGGTGAAAAAACATGCAACCAATAGCGACAGCCCTAAACGACCTGTCAGACACGGCACAACGCTACAAGCACTTCAGGAAACCGGCTTTCCAGTCGGTGGCGGCAATCGAGGGGCTCCTGCTAAAAGGCGCAAGGAAGTACTTTGATGAGGCGGGGTTCAAAGAGGTTGTGGTGCCCCACATAACCAAGGCCACAGGCGCGTGCGAAAACATAGACACCCTATTCGGACTGGACTTCTTCGGAAAGACAGGATACCTCTGCCAGACCGGCCAGCTGTACCTCGAATCCCTCGTACCAACCCTTGGGAAGGTTTACTGCATAGGGCCCAGCTTCAGAGCAGAGCCCAAAGTGGACGGCAGGCACCTGACAGAGTTCACCCTGGCAGAGATCGAGTTCCCTGGCGACATGGAGGAGCTGCTGAAACACATCGAGGAGACCATCTTCTCAATGATCTCATCAGCGACCATCGAAGGGTACAATGAGTTCAAGAGCCTCGGCATAGACATCAGCCACATGGAACAGCTAACACTCCCGTTTAAGAGGATGACCTACACAGAAGCGGTCAATACGCTGGAAGGCGTTGAGTGGGGTGACGACCTCAAGAGCTCCCATGAGGCATACCTTTCAGAGAAGGTCGGGTCAGTGCCGCTCTTCATAACCCACTACCCAAAGGCGATCAAGTTCTTCAACATGCGGGAGAACGGCGACGACAGAACGGTTGTCAACAGCGTCGACCTCATCCTGCCCTACAGCGGCGAGGCGGTTGGCGCAGCTGAGAGGGAGTTCGAACACACCTCCCTGAGACGGAGGCTGAAGGAGTCGCCGATGCTTTCGCAGCTTGAGAGGCGCGGAGGCTCAATCGAGGACTTCTCATGGTATCTCGAGGGGATGGAGATGCACGGCAGCCTGCCCCACGCGGGCTGCGGTATAGGGGTGAACAGGGTTACGCAGTACGCGCTTAGGTCAGGGGACATTCGCGCATCAACTCCCTTCCCCCAGAACATGGAATCGCTCATGTAGCAGAGATGCGCTTGAGTATGCTCGTCTTCCCGGTCCAGTCCAGCGCCTCCTTCAGCACCTCAAGGATGGTCTCGACAGGTATGACCTTTATCTTGGCAAGCCGTTTAGAATCAATAACTATATCCTTTAGGTTGGACCTAGGCACGATGACGTTTTCGATTCCGGCGTCGATTGCAGCCTCGATCTTGTAGGTCACCCCTCCGACAGGGAGCACTTCGCCGCGCACCGAGAGCGAGCCTGTCATGGCATAGTTTTGCTTGATAGGCACTTTTTTCAGCGCTGAGATGATGGTGGTCGCTACAGCAATGCTGGCGGAATCGCCCTCGACGCCCTCATAGGTCTGGAGGAACTGGACGTAGATGTCATAGGTGCCTTTGATGTCTGTTCCGAAGAAGCGCTTGATGATGGCAGAGACGTTCTTGACCGCCTCCTTTGCGATCTCGCCCAGCTTGCCTGTCGCGATGATCTCTGACTCCTTTCCGCCGGGCGTTACCTCGGACTCTATAGGAAGGATTATGCCTGAGAAGGCGCTCCCTCCGCCGATCACCGCTAGGCCGTTGACGCGGCCGACCTGCTTTCCTTTGGTCTTGATGACCTCGTACTCCTTCTTTCTCGATATTAGCTGGTCGGCGATCTGCTGCTCGAGAGCCCGCGCTATCCTTTCAGCGCCTTTGATGTGCTCAGGCTCCACCACCTTAGACCCATGCTCCAAGGCCAGGTCTCCGGCTGCCCTGACCAGACCTCCAAGCTCCCTCAGGCGAAGGGTGAGGTGGTTCTTCCTATTGGCCCGCCTCCTTGCCTCCTCGACTATCACCTCAACAGCGGCGCGGGAGAAGGGAGGTATCTTCTCATCCTTCTTTACCTCCTGGGCTATGAAGACCGCTATCTTGTTGCGGTTATCCTCATTGTCGGGGATGGTGTCCTGCATGTAGACCTCGTATCCGTACCCCCTTATCCTTGACCTCAGGGCTGGGTGCATGTGCTTTAGGGTCTCCAGGTTGCCAGCTGCCACCAGGATGAACCTGCAAGGGACAGCTTCGGTCCTGACCATGGCTCCAGCTGACCTCTCAGACTGGCCGGTTATGGGATATTTTCCCTCCTGAAGAGCTGTCAGCAGGTCCTGCTGCGTGCTGGGCTTCAGGGTTGATATCTCATCTATGAACAGCACGCCCATGTTGGCCTTGTGCATCATGCCTGCCACAACTCTTTCGTGCGCAGGCGTTCCGAGCCCGCCGCTCTGGAACGGGTCGTGGAGCACATCTCCCAGCAGGGCTCCAGCGTGCGCGCCGGTCGCGTCGAAGAAGGGCGCTGTCTTCTGCCCAAAGTTGTCGACGATTAATTTAGGCACCAGGACCTTGTTGTCCATCTTCTTGCCTAGGTTCAGGAATATCACAAATGACGCCAGGAACACCATGCCGCCCAGGAAGAAGGCGGCAAACATGATGTCTGATCCGTAGTGGGCTCGGACCCACCAAGGCGCGATCATCGCCGCTATGACGAGGATGAAGAGCAGGACGTTTTGGTTCTTGAACATGCTCATGGACTGCATCCTTGCCTTGGTGACCAGGTCCCGTCCCTTGCCCGCGGGCATCGTCCGTATGAGCGGCTGGTTCTCGTCGTTGGGGTTGGGGAAGGAAATGACATCAACGAGCTTTTCCTTGGGCAAGAGCTCCGCAAGAGCAAGGCCCAGCATGGACTTGCCAGTTCCGGGCTCACCTATCAAGAGGACGTGCCTGCGCTGCTGGGCCGCCTTCCTTATCACGTTCACCGCGTCGTCCTGGCCGATGACCTGGTCTATTATCCTCTTACCTACCTTGATGTCGTCGGTGGTCTTGAATTTGAGGGCGACTGTGCCGTTAGAAGACTTCCTTGCCATAGTGTTATAGGATAAGTCTTTTGTATATAAAGTTTGACTTTCAATAGACCATTTTCAGGCAGCCGGGAATCGCATGGTAAGAAAAATCTTGGGCAATGAAGCGGTTGTCTCCCTCTACCTGGAGAATCTGGGGGATGGATGTCCGTATGGTGATGTCAGTCGCCTTCCTCACCACGCCTGACTTGTTGCCGAAAAAAAGCGTCCCTAAAAGGTCTCGGACTGCGCCGATGCGCGTAGGGTTCATCGCCCTCAGGTGCAGGAGGCCGTCATCCATTACCGCTGTCGGATTAATATTCACACCGTAGCCGTAGAACGGGCTCTTGCTGACGATCAGGGACCTGACACCGACTATTCTGAGGGATTCACTCCCTGTAAGGATCTCAGCATCATAACCGCCGTAGGATGTGAGGGCCGGCAGCAAGGATGCCGCGTAGCCCAGGAAGCCTACTCTACTGCCCTTGTTGTAGGCATCTGTAACAACTCCCTCGATGCCCAAGGTGGTCAGCAGGGCCTTGACAGCCCCATCTGGTGTTAGGACACCGACCGCATCCGTGGGGTGGACCCTTCCTGACTTGATCCTCCTCGCAGCCCCCATTGGGTCTTTCGGAAGGCCGAACGCGAAGCCGACACCATTGCCTGTTCCCATGGGGAGGTATCCCAAGGCGGCGCTCTCAGGCACCGCGTTAATCACATCCGAGAAAGTGCCGTCGCCGCCTGCGACGATGAGAATGTCAACAGACTTCTCAAGCTCAGATGCGCATCCCATGAAATCTTCCTTGCACGGGGTGTCGAGCCCTTCTATCCTTGCCCCTGGGAAAACCTCATCCCGAATCCTCCTCAGGCTTGAGAAATTGCTCTTCAGCCTGCCGTTGTCGGCGGCAGGGTTGGCGACTATTCCGTAGCGCATGAGCAGCTGGTTTCCAGCTAATATTTAAAGTTCTCGAAATCCGTAAGGTTTATAAACAAAACCGGAATTCCTGCTGCCAGAGAGATGGAAGAGAAAAGGCGAATCTTTTTCTCTGAAAAATAGGGGGATGCAAATCAAGAGAACCCTTAAATCGCTATCACCCACACTACGAGAACGCAAACGCTACATCGCATTTAAGATCATAACTGATGGCAAAATGCCAGTTGCGGCCGTAAAAGAGGCCATCATGTCATCATTCAAGCGCCTGTACGGCGAAGTCGGGCTCTCGAAAGGGGGTGTCCAGCTCGTGGACAAGCGCTGGAATCCTGAGACCAACAGCGGAATCCTCCGCGTCTCCCACAACTATGTGGACGAGCTGAGGGCGGCTCTTGCGTTCATCAAGGATATCAGGGGCAAGAAGGTCATTGTCAAGAGCCTGATCACGTCAGGCATGATAAAGAAAGCAGAAAAAGCAATCACATGAGGTGGTGCTCGTGCAACCAATGTCACACCAAATAATGGGATACGATAGGGCTATAACGATGTTCAGCCCTGATGGAAGACTGCTACAGGTCGAGTACGCAAAAAAGACCGTCAGACAGGGATCGACCGCGATAGGTGTAGCCTGCAAAGACGGAGTGATACTCGTCACCGACAAGAGGATAATCGACAAACTCATCGTGCCGGAAGCTGTGGAGAAGGTCTTCCAGATAGATGAACACATCGGCGCCACAGCCGCAGGAATAATCTCAGACGCCCGAGTGCTAATCGAGAGCGCGCAGGTCAAGGCCCAGCAGCACGCGGTGACCTATGACACCCCTATAGATGTGCTGTCGATAGTCAAGCACGTCTGTGCCCTCAAGCAGATATGCACGCAGTCAGGAGGGCTCAGGCCGTTCGGCGTATCGCTGCTCATCGCAGGGGTCGACAACGGAAAGCCGAAGCTTTTCGAGACAGACCCGACCGGCATCTTCTTCCAGTACAAGGCCACTGTGATAGGCGAGGGCGAGACCGAGATAGAGGAGCTCCTGCACAAGGAGTACAAGGACGACATGACCATGCAGGACGGCATCAGGATGGCTCTTAAGGCCCTGACGCAGGCCCTCAACACCAAGCTCTCAGAGGAGAAGGTCGAGGTGGCCTACATATCCACCAAGGACAAGAAGTTCACCAAGATGACCGCAGGCGAAATAGGGGGCATCCTGAGCGAGATAAAAAAGAAGGGGTGAGAACAATCTCTCACGGACAGACGTTCGACAAGGAGAAGGTGAGTTTCAACCTGACAAGGCTCAAGAAGGGAGGCATCAACTTCGAGATAGTGGTGGACCCGGATCTCGCTGTAGCGCACAGGGAAGGAAAGCAGGTCGACGTAAAAGACGTCCTCAAGAGCGAGGAAGTGTTCCACGACGCCAAGAAGGGCGAACTCGCCGCCGAATCCAAGATGAAGGAATTCTTCGGGACCTCCAACCACTTAGAGGTCGCCGATGAGATCATCAGGCATGGAGAGATACAGCTTTCTTCAGAATACAGGCAGAGGCTGAGGGAGGAGAAGAGGAAGCGCATCCTGGCCATGATCCACGCAAACGCAGTCGACCCACGCACCCACCTGCCACATCCGATGACGCGGATTGAGAACGCCTTCGAGCAGGCCAGGGTCCACATTGACGAGTTCAAGAAGGCAGAGGACCAGGTGCAGCCCGTGCTGGCCAAGCTGAGGGAAGTCATGCCGATACGCTTCGAGCAGGCCATCATCGAGCTGGTCATCCCTGCCCAGTACGCCGTAAAATCATATTCGATGGTGAACGGGATGTCATCCATCACAAGGCAGGAATGGCAAAACGACGGGTCGTGGAAGGCCACTGTCGAGATGCCCGCAGGCATGAGGGACGAGTTCTTCGACAAGCTCAACCAGTTAACTCATGGCAATATAGAATCCAAGATACTTGATAGCAAAGGGAGTTGATGAAACAATGGGAAATATGTTAGTCAAGGAAAAGGACATCGTGGTCCCTGGAGACTGCATAGCGGAGGGCATGGACTACCTGCCCACCGCTGGCACTTACAGGCTGGGCGACAAGGTCGTCGCATCCAAGCTGGGGCTCGTGTACCTTGAAGGGAGGGCGGTGAAGCTGATCCCCCTCTCCGGAAAGTACCTTCCCAAGAAAGGAGATGTGATCATCGGTCCGGTGATCGACGTAAGCCTTATGGGATGGAGGCTGGAGACCAACTCGGCCTACAGCGCGATGCTTTCGATGAAAGACGCGACAAGCGAGTACATTCAGCGCGGCGCCGACCTCACGAAGTATTTCGACATCGGAGATTTCCTGGTGACCAAAATCGTGCAGGTGACGAGCCAGAAGCTGGTCGACCTGTCCATGAAGGGTCCGGGTCTTCGGAAGCTGAGCGGCGGGAGGTTCCTCACGGTCAGCCCGAACAAGGTGCCGAGGATCATCGGAAAGCAGGGCTCCATGGTGAGCTTGATCAAAAACCTGACCAACGTCCAGATAATCGTCGGCCAGAACGGGATAATCTGGCTGAGCGGCGAACCGAAATCAGAGCTGGTGGTCGTCAAAACCATAAGGATGATAGAGAAGCAGTCGCACCTCCCGGGACTCACGGACCAGGTCAAAGCCTTCATTGAGAAGGAACTGAAGGGTGCATAACAATGACATACAATAAGCGAGAAGACGGACGGAGTTTTGAACAGCTGCGCCCGATTGAAGCGAAAGTCGGTGTGATCAAGAACGCCGAAGGGTCTGCCTATTTCAAGATCGGCAATACCCATGCCTACGCAGCTGTGTACGGTCCGAGGGATCTCTACCCCAAATTCATGCAGAACCCCGCGACGGGGATACTTCGCGTCAACTACAACATGATGCCTTTCTCCGCCAAGGAGGACCGCGTGAGGCCAGGGGCAAACAGGAGGTCGAAAGAGATATCGCTCGTGACTGAAAAAGCCCTCCAGCCCGTAATCGATCTCTCCGAGTACCCAAACGCTGTCGTGGACGTCTTCATCGAACTGCCTCAGACAGACGCCGGCAGCAGGTGCGCAGGCATCTGTGCGGCCTCAATGGCACTCGCGGACGCAGGTATCAACATGAAGGACCTCGTCGGCGCGATCGCCTTGGGAAAGATTGGAGACAAGATCGTGGTGGATCTGGATTACACCGAAGAGGCTTACAAGGAGGATGGGGTCGCGATGTCAACCGATATCCCGGTGGCGATGATTCCTTCGACCGGTGAGGTGAGCCTACTGCAGATGGACGGGTTCCTGACAAGGGAGGAACTAAAGGAGATCCTAAAAAAGGCCAAGGTGGCCATCAAGCAGATTGCCGATGTCCAGCGCGATGCTGTGAAGAAGAAGTTTGAGGTGCAGGCAAAATGAGAGACTCTTTCAAGAACCACATACTCAAATACCTCGATCAGGGCATCCATCTGGACGGCAGGAAACTGCTGGATTTCAGGCCCGTGACAGTCGAGCCGAGCTTTTCGAAGACAGCGGAGGGCTCCGCCCGAGTTTGCATCGGTGACAACGAGGTATTGGTCGGAATCAAGATGGAACTGGGCACTCCCTTCCCTGACACGCCTGATGATGGTGTGATGATGGTGGGAGCGGAGCTCATACCTTTCTCCAATCCGGCATTCGAGTCCGGCCCTCCGAGCATCGAGGCAATCGAGCTGGCAAGGGTGGTTGACCGCGGCATCAGGGAATCAGGTGCGATCGAGACAAAGAAGCTCTGCATAGAGCCGGGAAAGAAGGTGTGGATGGTGAGCGTTGACATAATGTCCATGAACGTCGCCGGCAACCTAATTGACATTTCAGGCCTCGGCGCTATGGCAGCACTGAAGAACTGCGTCTTCCCGACATTCGAAATCGTTCGGGACGAGGATGGCAAGTTTGTTGACATAAAAGTCGATCACAAGAAGAAGTCAACTGATAAGCTGCCCCTGATCCGGGAGCCGCTTCCCGTCACTGTATTCAAGGTTGGAAAGCATTTTATAGTGGACCCGCTTCCCCAGGAGGAAGAGGCTGCTGACGCCCGACTGACCGTGTCCACAACGGCCGACGGAAGGCTGTGCGCGATGCAGAAGGGCGGGAACGGAGCGCTGACGCCTGAAGAGATCGACAAGATGGTCGGTATCGCCCAGAATGTGAGTGTCCAGCTCCGAAAAGCCCTTTAGGTGAGCTCATGGCGAAGAAGAAAGAAGAAGACATCCGCTACACCAAGTACGAGAAGGCAAGGATGATAGGCAGCCGGGCGCTGCAAATCGCGATGGGAGCCCCTTTCATGGTGAAACTCACCAAGAAGGAGATCGAGAACCTGAGCTACAACCCGATAAAGATTGCCAGGATAGAGTTCGATAAGGGTGTGATCCCACTCACGGTCAGGCGTCCAATGCCAGGGAAACGCTGAGCTTTCTCTTTTCTTTTTCTATCCTTTTCCAAATCTCCCTGAAATAATCGTCGGCGAAGGCCTCGACCGGAATGCTGTAGGATTCAAGCTCTGAGAGGATAGTCCTCGCTGTCCGCGCCCTTCCCTCCTTGGCAGCGCAGTAAGCGTCAAAGAACCTCATGCTGAGCCGGTCGGCCAGCCCAGAATAGTCACCGGGATCGGCCTTGAGCATCCTGAAGGCATCAAACCCCCTCACATTGCCGACAGAGTTGGAATAATACAGGTCGCGGAACTCCCTGATGGTTCCTCTTATAACCTCTTCGAGCCCATCCTCCCCGTAGGACGCTGCCAGCCACCTGCCATACAATATGTCGTTTAGCTTGTCGAATCCTGCACGGGCGTCGCTGTCTTCCGGGTTGCAGAAGTATGATTCCTCAGCGATCTCATACTCGTTGATGAAGAAGCTGTCAAGACTGCCTGTCATCCTGTTAAATATTGAGAGCATCCTATCCTCGTAGCCGAGGCGGTCCTCCTCGCGGAGGTGGAAGTATTTCCTAAGCTCGTTCCTTATGCCCAAGCTGAAGTCCATGCGTATGGCTTCTGGAAGCTGAATATTTAAGCTTTTACAAAAAAGATAAATAGGCAGCAGTCTTGTAATGGTCCATGAGGTTTCTCATCTTCGGCTTCCAGCCTTATGGCGGCATGGATTTCAACATATCAAAGAAGGTCGTTGAAAGGGTCAGGTCTGTTGGCGTTATCAAGGAGATCTTCCCTGTGGTCTATGACAAGAAGATGTTTACCAACACTGTTAAGAAGGCGGAGCCTGATGCGATAATCGGGCTGGGTATGCACCCGCGAGGCAGGATGCTCAGAATTGAGCGCAAGGCCAAGAACCTCAAGAGGGACGGACCGATTGGCCAAGGGCCGGACACGATAAGGATGAGCCTGAGCCTGCCCAAGGAGGGCGCCTGGCTGTCTTACGATGCTGGGAGGTCGGTATGTAACTTCTCAATGTATGTCATTAGGAGTTTTACCCCAAGCCTGCCTTTCGCATTCATCCACGTGCCCAAGACTTTCGACGCTGCAAAGGCCGCTGATTTCGTCGAGAAAGCGATCAGAGCCTGTGCAGCTCGCGGACTATCACCGCCATAAAGGCTATGGATAGGATGATGACCATCCAGTTCTCTGCAGTGGCTCCCACGCCCAGGTTAAAGAGCATTGCCCCCGTAGTGAGCCCCCTTAATGCGAAGGAGAACGTGAAGAAAAACACGAACATAAGCATGATGAGGGTCATAACTAGTTTCTTACGCATGCGGATTCGCCTCCATACACTTGCAGTGCTTTATACCCCTCTTTTTCTCCTTCAAAAAATTCAGATCCTTCGAGTCCCTGATGTAAGGGCAGCCTATCACATGGAGGACGTTTGAGTCCTTGGTCTGGGCATACCTGTATCCTTTGCTCTCTGCGATTGTGTCTTTTAGCCTAGCTGACGCCGGCTTCGCGACACACGGTCCGGGCTTGTACATGTGTGCCTTCGCATCCGCGTCGGTCCTAAAGAAGATAAGGTTATCCTCCTTTATCCTGTGCGTGTGCGGGCAGATGCTCAAGTGGAACTTATCTGACTTCTTTGATGCCAGGTATTTGAAACGCTTCCTCTGCTCCATGGCCGTGACCTTCGGCCTCTTTATCGGCGCCTGAGGTGCCTTGACATCGGGATGCTCTTCCTTGAATAGTTCCCTGATCCTCTCTAGGTCCTTTTTGTAGTTACCTTTGCTCCTGCGTTTTGAAGGGATCAGAATTAGGTGCCTCTTTTGGAAGAGAAGGTTGCATCTCTTGCAGTAATAACTGTACTGATCGTTTCCCTTTACCGTTCCTCCGCATATTGGGCATGCGTGCGGATGGGTGACTATTGGAGCATCCATCTTTCACTTCATAAACTTGTCAAGCGTTGTCTCTTTCCTCTCGATTATCTCCTTGAGCTCCCTTTTGGACAGGGTCCTTTCAAGGTTGTCCCTCATGCGCTTGTCGTTTAGCAGCTCGCGCATGAACTTGTACCTACCCCTAGTTCCCAGAATGTCTGTGATGAGCACCTTTGCAAGCTTTTCTGGCATGGAAAGCCTCGAGTGTGCCAGAGCGGCGATGAGGATCGCATCGTACTTCGAAAGAGATTTGATGCTCTCCGAGTTTGACATGTACTCCTTGATGAACTGGTCCCGCGAAGGAGCACTCTGCACCTTGTTCTTGCCATCGCTTATGAGGAGCTTGGCAAGGGATTCTCCATCTGACATCAGGAGGAACTTGACCAGCTGCAGCCCTCTGATGACCGGGTCACGGTAGTTTTGGCGGTCGAGCTCATCCATCACCTCGAGCAAGACCTCCTCAAACCTGACAATCCTGATGCCTTTTGGTCCCTTGAAAGGCATTGCCGGCCTGTTCATAACAAGCCATTTCTGGTAGTCCTTAGTCCCTCCCGCATGCTGCTTGATCATACGGTTGACCTCCCTCGCAGTCCCGGTGAACTTGCGCTCTATCTCCTTTGGCTTCACCTCGACAGAGGAAGTGGAGCACATGGTCTCGACATGGATCACCTCGCTGCCCCTAATCGCGATGAGGTCGATTACTCTATGTCCAGCGTTAATGTCTGAGAATACGGCATAGCCTTTCCTGTTGAGCCACTTCCTGATGATCTCCTTTTCAGCCGTCATGCGTCCTGCCTCGTATAGCTAAAATAGGTCTTGCGACCGTCACGCCTGCTCCGGACCTCCCGGAACCGTCTGAGTTTCCTCAGACTCGCGGTCACCGCGCCGATGGTGACACCTAGCTTCTCGCAGAGGTCTCCCGCGCAAAACCACGAGCCCTCGTTCGCCTTGAGAAACTCATACACGTCTCTTTGTCCCATTATACAGCAGACTTGATACTCTCTGTCTGTTGCGGCGCTTCTGAGACACCCCCTTTCTCACTGCGCCCCCCTGTTGTGCCCTCAGGAGGGGGAATGCGATTGATGTAAGCAACATAGATTAGCGAGATGATGAGATTGATGATCGCGAGGCGTTCGGTATCCATAGCAGAGAAAAGGCTGCTGCCGCGGTTCATGCCTGCGATGTAGAGCAGGGCTGCGAGTATGAGCGGCACAGCCCAGACGACTGACCTCTTCTCCTCTTCTAGCCTGCTCATCATGTAAGATGCGAACAGGACTGTGATGATAGTTGGGAAGAACCCGACGATTATGAGGTATATGTCCTCACCCGCTGAGACGCTGACGAAAAACAGCAGGATGATGAGGGTGGTTATCACCCCGCCGTAGACGACCAGTTTTGTTATGCCAAGCGCTTCGTCGTGCTTTGGGTGGTGGCGCCTGGGCTCTTCGTGGTCGGCCACTGCTTCGATCGCCTTGTTGATGTCCTCCTTGACATGGCCATAATGGGTGAGTATCTCCTTTATCTCCGACAAAGTGTAGCCGTTTTCGTGCTGGTGTTTGATGTATTTCTTCAGGGCCTCGTGCACGTCGTATCTAAGGTCTTCTGTGAGGGAGGTTGCTGCCGGCTCCTCCAAAGCTTTCTCGACGTCGAAGTCGTTCTTCTTCAGCGCGTCTATTGATTCGTCGATTAGAGTCTTGTGGTGGCCGCCATCTATGAGACTCCTTTTGATGGCCCAGAGGGGATGTCCCTTGTCTACCTCCTTCTTTACGTAACGTATGAGCTCTTTTTTCATGAAGTCAGCTAGCGAATCGTCGGCCATTAAGCCTCATCTGGGTAGTTGAAGTATATAAAGTTTTGCAAGAAAGAAAGAGGAAATAAATTAGATGCCGTAGGCGAGGAATACGAATATTAGCAGCGCTATTATTCCAATGATGACACCGCCTAGAGATCCACCAATCCCTGCTTCAGCATGTCCCTTCGCGAATTTGTTCAGCTGCACCCCGCCGAAGTAGATGCCTACTATCGCCAGGATTGCACCTATCGGTCCTGTATAGAACACAAGGATGAGCCCAAGAAGAGACGCGACAACCGAAGCGCCCGGATAAAAACTTTTTTCATCAGCCACTCATATCAACCTCCTTTTCCAATGCAAACTTGATTGTGTCTATTTGTGCGAGTGGCATATAAATAATTTTCTATTATACCGACCAGAGCAGGTCACAAAATATTAGACTGATATACGAAAAATGTGAGTAATTTATTACTGTAGGAAAGAATTAAATACGTGAGCGCTGAAAAAGGTGGGTGATGGCAAAAAAGCTCGCGGATTACAAGCGTGAAGTCTCGGTCCTCCATGATGAGCTGAAAAGGAAGGATGAGATGATAGACAAGCTCCGCGCCGAAAACGAGCTGCTGATGAGGACGGCCATAAAGCAGAGGGATGAGAGCCTGAAATGGGAGTCTGTCGTCGCTGGCTTGAAAAAAGAAAAAGTATTTAAAGAAAAAAGCGAAAAGTAGGCCCTATGGATGAAGAGTACGACGAGGAGGCATACGACGACGCCCACGCTGAGGTCGATGCCGACACGACCGAGGAATGGCTTGACAACGATATGATAGAGCCGGAGGAGGAGGCTTTCCTCATCGGCTATGACCAAGCCGCCGACGAGGAGAAGGAAGACGAAGAGTCATCCACTGATGAGTCAAAAGATTCCTCTTAGGTCAGGTAAGCTGATTCTCTCATAGGTATTCCTATCTGGTTCTTCGCCTTATCCCTCTCATCCGGAGCTCCTTTACTTTCCGGATGGTCTCAGGATTTAGAACTATCTGGTGAGTGTTGATCCAGTTCGAGAGCTCTGTCTGCATCAGCGCCCACCCATGTTGCTGTAATGCCTGTCCTCAAGCTCGCGCATGAAGGCTTTTACTCGCTGCCTCTTCGCTTTCTTGATGGTATATAGCTGCTCTAGTCTCATCAATATACAAATAAGTATATTAATATATAAATATTTCGCATTTGTGATTAAATATTGCGGTCGTTGCCGGCAATAGTTATATAAAAGGAATGCCATTCACTGAAAAGTGCATGGAGCTCTTCGAAAAGGCCATATGGAACCTGATCAGCTCAGCTGACCCGTCCCTCGCAGAAGTACCCTTGGAGATTCCTCCTGACTTGAGCCTGGGAGACTACGCCCTTCCTTGCTTTAGGTATGCCCAGCAGAAGAAGGACAGCCCGCAGCGCATAGCTGAATCGCTCAACAAAAAGATCGACGTGTCCGGAGAGCCGCTCATCGAACGCATTGAGGTCATGGGCGGATATCTCAACTTCTTCGTAAATCGGGACCGCTTCGCCAACGAGACTGTGAAATCAGCACTCAAGGAGGGTTTCGGCACAGGCAAGGAGGACGAAAAGGTCATGGTGGAGTACAGCCAGGTGAACACGCACAAGGCGTTCCACGTGGGACACCTCAGGGGCACGCTGCTCGGCTCTTCCCTCATAAAGCTGCTGAGGTTTGCGGGCTTCACAGTGATCTCTGCCAACTACCAAGGCGACATCGGAGCGCACGTGGCCAAATGCATCTGGTACCTCACCAAACACCACAAGGGCGAGTATCCTAAAAGCAAGAGAGGAAGATGGCTGGGACAGATCTACCAGAAAGCCAATGCCATGATCGGCAATGCAACAGGGGAAAAGCAAGAGAAGTATAAAAAGGAAGTATCAGTGGTGCTCCAGAAACTTGAGAGCGGGGATTCCGAGCTCACCAAGCTGTGGAAGCAGACCAGGCAGTGGTCACTCGACGACTTCGAGGACCTGTACAAGCTGATTGGCGTCAAGTTCGACGTCTACTTCTTCGAGAGCCAGATGGAAAAGCCCGGAAAGGACATCGTCGAGTCCCTCAAGGAAAAAGGCCTGGCTGAAACGAGCGAAGGCGCGCTGGTAATCGACCTTGAGAAGTACAAGCTGGGCACCTGGCTGCTCCTGAAAAGCGACGGGACGGCCCTTTACTCAACCAAGGACCTGGCGCTTGCGAAAGTCAAGTTCGAGGAGTACAAAATAGACAGGTCTGTCTACGTCGTCGGAAGCGAGCAGAAGCTCTACTTCCAGCAGCTGTTCAAGACGCTCGAGCTGATGGGCTTCAAGCAGGCAAAAAAATGCTACCACCTGCCCTATGATCTTGTGATGCTGGAGGGCGGCAAGATTTCGAGCCGCGAAGGAGAGCTGATCCTGGCAGAAGACTTCGTGGGAGACGTCATAGAAACTGCTGCCAAAGAGGTGAAAAAGCGCCATGAGGACTGGGGAGAAGAACAGGTAGAAAAGGCAGCCCGCTCCATCGCGCTAGCAGGTATCAAATTCTCGATGCTCAGCATAGATTCATACAAGTCCATGATATTCAACCTCGAAAAAGCGCTCGACTTCGAAGGTGAAACCGGACCTTACCTCCAGTACGCACACGCGCGCATCTGCTCGATAGAGGAGAAATACAATGAGATGCACGGAAAAGACTTCAAGCCCGCAAACAAAATCTCCTGCCACCACGAATCGGAGTTCAAGCTAGCAAGGATGATCAGCGCCTTCCCGGGCACGGTAAGGGCGGCTGCCTCAGGATACAGACCGCAGAACATTGCAAACTACCTGATAGCGCTAGCACAGACCTTCAGCGAATTCTACCACGCCTGCCCGGTCCTCAAGGAGAAGGATGAAGTGATGAAAGCGAGGATGACCTTGTGTGTTGCCACAAGGAAGGTCCTAGCAGATGGTCTGGGCCTGATGGGCATAGATGCGCCGAGGAAGATGTGAAAAATTTTAAATAGAATGGCATCGTTCACACATAAAGGGGTATCATCAGCGTGATCGGACAGGTCGTCGCATTCATCATACTTTTTTTCCTGTCTGCATTCTTCTCATCAACAGAGACTGCGCTGTTCTCACTATCGAAGATCAGAATCATCAGGCTCAGGAAGAAACATCCAATCGCCGGCAAGATGATCTCTGACATGATGGAAAAGCCGACCCGGACCCTCGTCACGATACTCCTCGGCAACACGCTAATCAACGTCGCAACATCAGCTCTTGCGACCAGCATCGCGATCAGGGTTTTCGGTGACGCAGGACTCGGCATCGCAATCGGCGTGATAACTCTCCTGCTGCTCATCCTGGGCGAGATCACACCAAAGGTCATAGCCATCGAGAACGCTGAACGCTTCGCTATTATCGAGATCTACCCACTGCACTACTTTGCAATAATCGCCTACCCATTCATCATCGTCCTCGAGAACCTGACTGAGAAGATGCTGAAGAATTTCAAGCCCAAGAAGGAAAAGATAGTGACTGAGGACGAGCTGAGAACCCTTATCAAGATAGGTCAGCACGACGGCGTCCTCGACGAGGAAGAGAAGGAGATGATAACCAACGTCCTCGAGTTCTCGGATACAGTAGTCAAGGACATCATGACTCCCAGGGTAGACATGAAAAGCCTCAACACGTCTATGAGCTCGACTGAGATGACAGTCACCGCCATTCAGGCCAAGCACTCGAAGATGCCCCTCATAGGGGAGGACATAGACAGGGTGGAGGGTGTAGTCCACACCAAGCCGCTGCTCCTGGGGCTGCCTGCTTCTGAGTACGTGAAAAAACCCCTTCTGGTGCCTGAGGTCATCGGCATCTCCCGCATGCTCAGAACCTTCCAGAAGGAACGAAGGAAGATGGCAGTCGTAGTGGACGAGTTCGGCGGGACCGCCGGCCTGGTCACCCTGGAAGACGTGCTGGAAGAGATTTTCGGCGAGATCCGCGACGAGTACGAAAAGCCTGAGGAGGCTTTCAAGGTAATCAACCCGTCTACGGTCAGGATGTCAGGCGCGCTGCTCATCGATGAGGCCAATGACGAGCTCGGTGCTGAAATCCCTGAAGGCGACTACGACACCGTGGCAGGCTTCATCATGCACAAGCTGGGCCGCCTGCCGACAAAAGGCGACACCGTGAAATTCAAGGCGAGGAAGCTCAGGGTGGAGCTGGTGAGGAAGAAACGCATAGTATCAGTCCTCTTGAATGACAAGACACGGCCCTGGAAGAACTTGATGCCCCAACCCAGACGCAAGGTCAGGAAGACCTCGGGAGGTAAAATATGATCGAGCCGTTCAGCATCTGGACCGTGTCCGGCTTCGTCCTCGCTCTGTTCTTAAGCGCATTCTTCTCAGGAAGCGAAACAGGCCTCACCGCGGTCAACAGGATACGCCTGAGGCATCTGGCAGAGGAAGGCAACCCCAACGCAAGGAGGGTGATCAGGATGCTGGACAACCCTGACAGGGTGCTCTCAGCCATGCTGGTCGGAACCAACCTCTCAAATGTTGCTGCCACATCCTTTGCCACGCTCATGTTCGTCTCGCTTCTGGGCAGCTACGGCGCAAGCGTTGCGACTGTAGTCGTAACCATCATAATCCTGGTGTTCGGCGAGATCCTGCCCAAGACCCTGTTCAGGATGCGGGCTTCTCTGATGGTGCGCTCTCTTTCCCGGGTGTTGCGACTCTTCATCTACCTGTTCTGGCCCGTGATAATAGTTACGAGCAGCATATCGAAAGCCATCACCTGGATGCTGGGGGTCAAGAGGACGGGAAAGAGCGTCTTCCTGACCAAGGAGGAGCTTAGGCTACTGGTGGTTGAGGGTGAAAAGGAAGGCGTGCTTGAGGCCCACGAAAAGGATATGATACATTCCATCTTCCAGTTCTCTGAGACCAAGGTGAGGAAAGTCATGATTCCCATCTCGAAGGTCAAGTCCGTCAGCATGAAGGCCAAAAGGCAGGATGTGCTCAAGATGGCTGCGAAATCCGGATTCACCAGGTACCCGGTCTGGAACAGGAACCCTAGGAACATAATCGGCTTCCTCAACATCTTCGACATGCTTTACTCCAAGGATGAGTCTGACTGGAGGAACCTCATACGCCCGCTAGTGACTGTGAGCGAGGGCAAGAGCATCGGCGCGCTGATCCAGGAGCTCCAGAGCCAGGGCGATTCCATGGCCGTGGTGAAAGCCAAACGCACATCAATGGGCATAATCACGATGGAAGACATGATGGAAGAGATCGTCGGGGAGATCTACGACCCTCGCGATGCCGAGGCCAAGTAATTTATACTACCTTTTCTTACGGGCAAAAAATGATAATACTTAAGGTGCCTTTCTCTGCAGGAGGCCTGGGCAAGACAGACGGTTGCGAGGAGGGCCCGGACAAGATTCAGGCATCCCTGGGCCAACCACACCTGACCGAGCACAACCAGTACCCCTTGTTCGAATGGAGGGAGGCAGAGGTGAGGAACTCTGAGATCGACGCTAGCCATGAGTCCATCAGGAAGGCTGTTTTAGCAGCTCTTGGTTCACCTTTAGTCCTGGTCGGAGGCGACCACTCAATAACCTACTCCTCTTTCGTAGCCTTCGCTAGTAAGCATCCCCAGGCCGGGCTGATAGTCTTTGACGCGCACCCCGACCTGCAGGCCGACTTCCAGCCCCCGACCCACGAGGCCTACCTGGCAGCGCTCATTGAAAAAGGCGTGCTTGACCCAAAGAAGGTAGTAATTGTGGGCACCAGGAACTGGAGCGTAAAGGAGCTGGAGTTTTCCAGAACGCACGGACTCAAGGTGTTCGGCATGCCTGAAATCGCCAGGGAAGGCGTCGATGAGGTATGCGAGGCGGTCATGTCGATCGCTCGCGGCTGGGAGTCTGCGTACGTTTCCATAGACATAGACGTGCTTGATCCCGCATTCGCTCCGGGAACAGGCCATCCTGAGGCTGGTGGGATGACCACGCGCGAGCTGCTGCGATTCATCTACAGGTTAAAGAGGCTCAAGAACATTGGCATGTTCGACCTGGTCGAGTACAACCCGCGAAAAGACAATGGAAACATCACCCTGCTGGCAGCAAAAAAGCTGCTGATGGAACTGTATTGAGAAGCGCTGAAAGGTAAGAATTCCGCATTCTCCGCGTTTTTCACCATTCCGCAACAACAAGATTTAAATAGGCCCCAGGAACACCCTTTGGCATACCAGTGAAGACAGCGGGCAGGGGGTGATCCGCTATGACTACCAAGGACAACTCGATATTCATCGGTGGCAAGCCTTTCATGAACTACGTCACCGGTGTAGTGATGCAGTTTACTACAAAGAACGCAGATGAAGTGATCATCAAGGCGAGAGGCAAGTTCATATCGCGCGCAGTCGACGTGGCAGAAGTGTCTTGCAAGAGATTCCTCGACAACACTGTTGTGGTAACTGACATCAAGATCGACTCGGAAGAATTTGAAAACAAAGAGGGCCGACAGGTCCGAGTTTCAACCATCGACATAACACTGGCAAAGAAGTGAATGGGATGAGGATTCTTACACACGTTGTAAATAGCCTGAAGGACATGCTATCCATCAGGAGGAAGAAGGCCGAATGGATCTGGATAGGGTACGGTGAGGACCCTTTCAAGAAATGATGCTAGCAGTACGATTTCCACACGTCTGAGGCATAGACTTCCGGTTTGCTTTGGCTCAGCGGCTTCTTTTCAAAGCCCCTCCTTACCATCTCCTTTTCCAGCATGACGGTGGCGCGGGCGATGTCATCGAAGTCAATTGCGACAACCATGGGATCGGAGTAATCCCCTCTCGCCTGGTTCATGGCCTTATCGTACATGCCTTTCAATTTCTGGTCAGATAGCAGCTTGAAGACGAAAGAGGGGATTAGTGTGTAGCACCTGACATCTCCACGCTCATTGACAAATATCTCAGACATGCAAGGAGGGGAAAATCATCTATTATTAAAGCTTCTTCTTGGACCTCGACAGAGGGTAGCAACTTTTATAAAGCCCGGACGATAACACCATCCCACATGGGCCCGTAGCATAGCCTGGATAGTGCGGTCGGCTTCGGACCGATTGACGGGGGTTCGAATCCCTCCGGGCTCACTTAACACCCAGCATGTCGCTGATCAGTTTGAGCCAGTCCTCAATAAGTCTGGTTATCAGGAAGTTCTCCCTGACATGCTCCCTTGCCTTATGGCCCATCTCCTTCCTTTCAGACTCGTGGGTGAGCAGGTACTCGATACTCCGCGCAAAGCCCCGCTTGTCCTTGGGTTTGTGCAGGAAGCCTGTCACGCCGTCAGTTATCTGCAGGGGGATGCCGCCTATGCTGCTCGCCACAACAGGCGTTCCCTTCCACATGGCCTCGGTGACAGTAAGGCCGAAGCCCTCCTTGAGGCTCTTCTGGATCACGACACTCGCGGTCCTCTGCAGCGCGTTTACGAGTATGGTGTTGTCCTCGCAGATGATGTGGATGTCGCTAGCAAACTTGGACCTCCTGGCCTTCTCCTCCACCTTGTGGAAAAGCGGCAGACCTTCGGGATCGTCAGTTGCAAGGTTGCCCAGGAGCACCAGACGGCAGTCCACATTCTCCCTGACCCTTTCGAAAACGTCGATCACCCCTAACGGATCCTTCCACTTGTCGAACCTCGATATCTGGGCGATTATGGGCCTGTGACCCCTTATGTGGTGCTTGCCCAAGAACTTGGCGATGGTCCTGGACTGCAGGCGCTTGTTCTTGTTGGAAAGCGGGTCTATCGCAGGCATGATAATGTCTTGTCTAGGCCTTAAATCCTGCTTGTAGTCCTTATGACTAATTACAACTCTGTCGTACATGTTGATGAAGTGCCTGAGATACCTGAACAGCTCTGGGTTCGGCTTCGAGAGGTCAACGTGGCAGCGCCACACCCACGGCTGCTTCTTGTCATAGTAGGAAATAATCGGAAGGGGCTGGGGGTCATGGACTATGACCAGCTCGTGGCCGAGATGCGTGAAGGTCGAATAACGCTCGTTGTTCGAGAGGTAGACATGCTTCTTGTTCTCTGAAAGGTGTAACCCACCACCCTGTAAGGCGTTGTGGAACTTCTTGGTCACTGTGAAGAAGTCAGGGGAGCCGTGCAGGATCCGCCACCCGAACCTGATCCCCATCTGGTTGAATAGAACCACCATGCTGTTGAGCATCTCGGCTACGCCTCCACCCTGGTAGGTAGAGCTGATAGCAACTATATGGCGGCCTTTGAGCTTTGCGGCGCGCCTCTCTATCCTCCCAATCACTTCCTTGCCAACAGTGCTCTCATAATTCTTAAGCAGAATCATCAACTTCTAAAACCACCTTCTCTTATTTAAGGATTTTCCTTGATGAAGAGAAATAAGAAAAAAAAATTTACTGGCATGGACCAACCAGACAGCTCCAAGCCGGAGGAGTATTGCCTTGTCCGATGCAGTTGGCAGTGTATTCCGCCTGGGTTATGCAGCGGTAGTTGACATACCTCCACTGCCCGTTGACGAACTCCTTGGGAGCTCCGCACATGCCAGACCAGCACGCCCTGTTGTTGCACTGCTCGCCGATTTGGCCGCAGTTGGGTGGGGGCTTTGGTGGCGGCGGGGTCGGAGGAGCCTGCTTCTTGGCAATATAGTTGATTACAGGCTTGATGATGGCGAGCTTTATCTTGGTGAGCAGCTTGCAGCCGCTTATTCCAATCTTCTTGCTTGCGATCATCGACGACACCGTGCCCAGCTGGTTGCTGCTTAAAAGGATGGTGTCAAGGTCCGACTCCATCATCGCGAGCCGCTGCTTGCACGACGAGGTGCCTGCCGCAATGCCAGTTATCAGGCCATTCGAGACCGTTAGGTAGAACCCCTGGATCGCTCCTGTATTCATGGCGACATTCACCTGGGTTATGCCGTTTGCCAGCACCAAACCTGTGCCTTTTGGAAGAGCGACAGGGCAGCCCTGGAGCTGGGCGTTCAGGCTGGGTATCTCCTTGAAGAAGTCCTGCGTGTTCTGAGATACTATATTGATCTTGCAGGATCCCGAAGCGCACTCGACGTACATCTCCATGTAGAGCCCTCCTATCGCGGTCGAGCAGCTCACGGTGTTAGTGCACGCGGGACATGCGTGACAGGTGTCAGTCTCAGCAGCGCAGACGCCGCTCTGCGGCGCTCCGTTGCAGTACACCCCAGAAAGGTCTCCTGACATGCTTGATGTGTCCGCGGCTCCAGGGTGGAACAGCTTGCACACCGCAGTGGTAGGCTCGGTGTAGCCCACGCACTTCATCCCCATCTTGGTGCAGACCTCGTTACCTGAATCCTCAGTCTGGTCCGTCGAGGTCACGACGTAGTAGCTCTTGCCGTTGAAGGTTTTTGGTCCTGTCACAGCCAAGGCCGATGCTGCGAGCAGCAATACCAGAATTACTAATACCAATGACTTTTTCATTATAACACCCCCACCCCGCATATCCTTGTGCTGAATTATAAAAAACTTTCTAGATAACATTTAAATAAAGCCTAAATGCTCACCGGCCGGAATGGCAGATATCGCAGCGATATTCGGAGGTTGGTGCGTCTACACAGAAAAGGAAGTTGAGAAGAAGAAGCGTAGGCTGGCAAAGAGTAACGACGGGGATGTCGTCTTCTTCAACATCAACAAGTACATCCTGCCCCTTAAGGGCAAACCAATAATACAGTACGTTCTCGACGCTGTCAGTGGGTCGTCAATATTTTCTGATATCCACATATACAACGACATCTTCGACATCGCTGAAAACATCGACACGCGCCTGTACGGCGGCCTCAGAGTGCACCAGATGAGCTTCGACGTCGGCAAGAATATCAAGGACTTCTATTCCCAGCTCGAATATGGGGATAGGGGACATGTCTGGTACGGGGACCTGCCGATGCTCAAGCCCGAGCATGTTCGGATGCTGTACGACGAGAGCAACGCGCTGCTGGGCAGGCCCGACGTGGATGGGGAGCCGACCAGGCTGGTCTTCAGCCTTGCAGAGTACAAGAACGTCGCTAGGAACAGCCAATTCCCCAACAGGATGGTCAGGTACGACCAGCTCGAGAGTCCCGGCACGCTTGACAGGCTCCTCATGAGGTTTGCCAAGCATGACGAGTACAAGATGTGGATTCCTGTGAGGGATGGTGGCGTGAGTAGGAACGTTAGGGTCGCCAACACCTTCACGTTCGAGAAGTGCGAGGAAACTGACTCCTTTTTCGACAGCGAAATCCCTGACTTCATCTACGGCACCCGGAAGCTCCTTGCGGCAATCGGCACCGTGGCGTACACGCTCACCAGGTACGGCAAGTGGGGGCTTATCGCCGACTACTTCGCCGATCGTCTGGACATCGACAACGCCGTGCACGAGGCTAAGGATGTGCTTGGGAGGAAGTTCGGCGTCGATTTCGGCTTCGGCATCAAGTTCAACATCAGCAAGGCAGGTGCAGAGCTTGAGAACGATGTGGATTCGCCGATGGACTACAGGCACCTATCCCCTGATGACTTTGAGAGATTCGCTAACCGCAACTTATAAATAGGCCTCCGTCATATTCTATCATGAAAGAGGTGGTGTTTTGCATATCGACGTGGTGCAGGTCTATCCTGACGTTCTGACCAAGGTGCTATCATTAGAGCCGCTTACCTTCTTCATGACGATTGAGGTGAGCGGGCTTGAAGAGTCGCCCGAGGATTTCATATCGAGATTCAGGCCCGAGATCTGGACCAACATCCCCTGCAAGGAGTTTGAGAGGATCAGCCCAAAAGAGCCGGGCACCAGGCCTGAGTACGCCGCTGTCCTGAGGTTTTACAAGAGGGAAGGCGACTTCCTTTTCTTCAAGAGGACCATCACGCCTTCGAGGGCGGGCTTCTACGAGTTCTCAATCCGTTACAGATTGAAGAGCGAGGCAGTGTGGAACTGGTGGGGCGGCGAGAACAGGAGCTTTGCCAAAAGGAAGGTGAATCCTATTTACGTCGAGCCTTCCTGGCTTTCCGATACCATCATCTACAACGCTTTCGTCAGGCAGTTCGGCGCTAGGGACGACAACAAGGACGGAATCATACGGCCTGGGGAGGGAGGTACCTTCAACGACCTGATTAAGGCCATGCCCAGGCTAGCCAACCTCGGGATCGGCGCGATTTATCTCAACCCCATACAGAAGGTCGGAGACTTGTACCATTACCAAGATGAGACCAACAGCCTGCCGTCCTACCTTCTTCCGGGCTCGGTGTATTCCCTCAAGGAGTACAAGTCGATAGATCCAGAGCTCGGGCTCAATGAGGAGATGCCTGACACCGACCAGTACCACGAGTTTAAGAGGTTCGTGAAAACTTGTCACATGAGGGGAATCAGGGTCATCCTCGACATGGTATTTGACCACACCGCTAAGGACTCGTTCATCCAGAGGATACATCCTGAATGGTTCCTCTACAAGAGGTTCCCACACTCTTTGGAGGGGCCTTACCTCTACCCTGACGGTCCGAACTCCGACCTGTACTGGGGCAAGCCAGAACACGCCTTCTCGCCTTTCGACCACGACATATTCTGGAAGGACTGTGCCCAGATCAACTGGAACTTCCGCTACGCGCCGGCTGAAAACGAGCCTCCCAGGAACCCGCGCATCAGGGAGATGAGAGAGTACTTTAAAAACGTCCTGAAGTACTGGATCAAGAACTACGGAGTGGACGGTTTCCGCCTCGACGTCGCATACGCCGTGCCGCCGAACTTCTGGCACGAGGCCATAGAGGAGACAAGGAGGTATGCGGAGAAGGTCTGCTCCAACAACAAGAGGAATCCGGCCGACCAGGACGTGGCCCCATTATCTGCAGACATCCTGTTCATTGGCGAGACTTATGTAAATGACGTTTTCGAGCTGCAGGAGTGCGGGATCGACTGCCTCAACGGGGACTTTGCCTGGAAGATACACAATGTCGAGTCGCTCAAGGGGTACCTGGACTACGCCTACAACATCTCAGGCGAGTTCTTCCCCAGGGGCTCGTGGTGGATGCAGTTCCCTGAATGCCATGATCACATGAGGCTGCCTGAGAAATTCAAGGACCTGCTTCACTCGGACAAGTCTGACGTCAGGCTCAACAAGAGCAGGTGGGTGCTGACAGCCCTGCTTCCGGGCATACCTATGCTGCACAACGGATACGAGGTCGTCGAACACAAGAACGTAAGCGTCCTATCCTACACCCCGATCAACTGGGATTCGCCAAACAACATTTCTGAATTCCTGGGCAGTATCAACAGCATCAGGAATGATAATGTAGCCTTCCAAAAGGGCTCTTACCATTTTGTCATGTCAGAGCAGGGCGTCACGCATCAAGCCCAGATCTTCGCTTTCCTGCGGAACTACAACGGTTCTGATAGACGCCAGACCTGCCTGGTTGTGGTAAACCTGGACGTCAACGCCAGGGCAGATCACGTGAAGATTGACCTACCTGAGCTTGAGGGCTACGACTTCTCCAAGCCTTATGTTCTAAAGGACCTGCTCAAGGACAGCTTCTACGAACGCACCACTCCTTTCCTGACTGTCGTGCTCGAACCTGGCGAATGCCACATATTTGAGATCATGCAGGAGTGAGTCTTTTCAGAAATCAGCGGGATGGAGGGAGTCCTTGACCTTGCGGAGCTGTCCGCCCAACCTCGAGGCGTAACTTCCGAGATGCTTCTTGGCTGAATCGTAATGCGCTATCCCAATCCCTGCGGCGAGCCCGAGGCAGTCTGCGGCGACCTGCTCCCACTGGGTGTATCCCCTACGACCCGGCTGGGTCAGCATCTCCCAGCCGACAGTCTGCAGCAGGAATGCTGAACCAATAAACGCAGTCTGGATCAGGGTATTTGCGAACTTCCCAATTCTATGGTCAGAATCATTCCGGAAGGCGTGCTCGACCAGGCCTCCTACTCCCTTAGCTATAATTGGTACTGATGCCATGCCCCAAAAATGGTCGATGCTTACCTTCAGGTCAACGTTACCGATCAGTTTAGCGATGTATGGCGCAAACTTGTACCTGGTGCCATAGACAACGGCTGCTAGGGCCACGCCCATGCCTGTATCGTTGATCGCCTGCTCAAGGCTTCTATCCTGGTCCATGCTCTCATGCAACCCCCAAATTTATATAAATGTTTCGATTATTAACCACCAATAAGTAGTAAATGACATAAAGCTTATAAATAGTATGTTTCTCCTGCTCACCATGAACACCCAGAGTCTGACAGAGAAAGTGTATTTGGACACGCTCACTATAGAGACCGCGAACGAGTTCCTGGACGGACGCCTCAAACGTTTCAAACTCGAGGCTGATGAAGAGAAGCTTGAGCTCATTGCGCTCGACATCAACGAGATACTCACAGAAGCAATAAACCTCTTCCCGACCCAAGCATCAGCAGTCGAGGTCAACACGTACATCGACCTCGACACCAAGCTACTGGACAAGCCCATGCTCAACCTCGGAAGGGAGCGGCTCAAGAGATATCTCGAGGCTGCCTACGGTACTGACATCTCAGAAAGGAAAGTCACACACACATTCACAATGCTTCTGCCCTACACCACCAAGACAGGCTCAAGGGAACGGAAAAGGATCAGGGAAAGGGACCACAGGAACGTAGTCCTCAACCACACCGATCCCTACCTTACCATAGACCTGTCGGGAAGCGACACCAATCCAAATTGGGATATCGTGCTGCTTCCGGAAGAGGTGCACTCAATCAGGCTGGTCAGGGGATCGGACAGGGATTTTACCAAGACAGTCAAGGAGACTGGTAGCAGGATAGAGTTCAAATCAACGGAAACGCCTTGGAGCCATTACCTCTCTTTTTGCAGGTTCGAAAAACCCAACGTCTCCAAATCAGATATCCCCACCCTCTTGAACATGGGCTTGTTGGGGGAGTATGTGAACAAAATCAGGCTGTCTAAGAGCATACCATTCACCATCGACCCCACCCGAACCCACGTCTCAGGATTTGTGTCATACCAGGCGTACCCCGGGGAGGAGATGCTATACCTCTTCGAAAAGATTAGGGTGCCTTTCAGGCTTAGGGACCTAGCAGGGGCGAGAAAGGCAATCTGGGCAGGCTACTGCGTGTATAAAAACCAGGTGAAAAGGGACACCTTTGGAATGACCATCTACAGGGCTGAGGACATCATCAAAGCCCTCTCAAAATAACCCACAAGTTATATAAATAATCATTAGATTTCCAGACTTCTATGAAAAAGCTGCTCAAAGTTGCCCTGCTTTCAGCCGGCCTGCTGTTTCCCACTCTCGCGCGTGCGCAGGAGACCCTCTCTCTTGACCAGGTGGTAGAAGAGGCGGTAAGGAACAACCTCTCGCTGAAGAACACCCGCCTTGAGGTGAAGAAAGCTGAGAACATGGTGTCGATAGTCAAAAAGCAGCAGTATTTCCCAACCCTGAGGACGACGATACAAGGGTCGCAGAACTGGACCAACAGAGAGAGCGACTACAGCACGCCCATCAACGTATACACAGGGGTCCCCCTGTTCGACCGCGCAAGGAGCCCTACCATAGAAAAGCGCAAGAACAATGTCAAAGAGCAAGAGGTCGACGTCGAGTTCAACACCTCAAGGATAATCCTAAACACAAGCCAAAGCTACTACAGCGCGAGGCTCACCAGAACCGCCAAGGATCTGCTTACAGACCAGATCCTCGACATCGACCGCGTGGTCCAGATCGCGAGGGAAACCAAAGACGAGTCGACCATTCAAGATTTCGAGGCCACATTCATAGCCAGGAGGCGGGAACAAAAGAACAAGCTGATGCAGATGCAGGTGGCATACTCAAACCAGATTGACAAGATAAAGAGCTGGATGAGCAGGACCAACGAATCCGACTTCAATGTCGACGGAAATTACATCTTCCCTAAGAAGCCTGAATTCAAGGACGAAGAGACCATCACCGTCCTAAAGCAGTTGGCGATTCCTATCCACACCCAGTACGAGAACCTCAACCAGCAGCAGAGCAGGCTCAACATCAAGCTGGCAGAGGCCATCAAATGGCCGCAGGTTTCGCTTGGCGCAAATAAGATCTCGAACATCGAGGCCGGTTACGACGGCTACAGCGCGCAGGTCACCCTAAACTGGCGAATCTACGACTGGGGGGAGAGCAGCCTCACCAAGGAGAACGCGCTTATAAGCCTGGAGCAGATGGAGAATGCCAAGAGGCAGAAGCTGATTGACATAGACAGCTGGATTCGTGGCTCCTACAAGACCATGATGGAGAAATATGAAGTAATAGACCCTGAAGGGGTCAAGCTGTTCATGGTGCCGTACGACCTCGCGACCGGCAAGATAGGCAAGGAGAAGGTCACGGCAAAAGAGGTCGAAGATGCGATGGACGCGTATTACGACGCAAGGTACGCTCTTTACGAGAACCTTACAGCTTACAGGATGGCTGAGCTGTCGCTGAGGTACTACCTCCAGGATTTCGAAACACCTCTCGACGAGCTGGTCGCGAGGGGAAAAGCTCAATAAGCTTTATAAATAGACTGTTTCTCCTCGATTTCACGATGGGATACACACAAAGCTGCTATCAGCGGATGATCGTGATGCTGGGCCAGGGCTCAAGCTATGACGAAAGCTTCAGGAATCTAGATGACATAGCCAAAGACATACTCAGCAGGGCTGACGATAAGAGGGCAGACGATTGGGGCATTACACTGCTCCTGAAATCGTTGATAGAGAAAGATGACATGGCATCCTCAGCACAAGAATACTACTTATCCATGACTCACATACTCGATGCGTTCGATAAAAACGTTCCAAGCGGCAAGGGGCCCAACGACGCGCATGACGTCTTCGGCGACCTTATTCCGACGCTCGAGCTGTACCATACCCACAGCGCAGCGCCCCACACCCTGGTCGGCATGACCAAGGCTCTCGAGACCACACTCGAAAAGCTCAACACCAACCTCAACATGGATTACCTTTCAATAACGATAAAATCTATGTTCAAGGACTCCAAGGTTTTCGATATCGAATCTGTCGCAGGCGCGGCTTGCGACGTACACCTGTTATCATATCAAGATGGGAACTTCCTATTCAAGGTAGGGGACATCGCCTCAGCCTACATCAAAGCGTCAGAAAATGAAGGCGAACTTGATGACGTGGTCGAGGTCACCAAAAAGACTGTTGAGCACCTCAAGGAATTCAGGATCCCGCTCCGCGAGTTGCCAGAGACCATAAGCAGCCTCCCGCATACTGCCAAGCTCATGGCACAGCTTGAGAGGAACAAAAAATATGAGAAGGCCCACTCGAAGAATTGGCTGGTCAGGAAGACCTTGGAATACCGTGCAGAGGCAGATTATGAGAACAATTCAGGACCTTATTCTGTGCTCGAGCTCTACAACGCTCTCATAGATTTCTCAAATCTGGACCGTAAGCTGCTGAGGGACTTCAAAACTCGAATCCAGTCGTGAAGCCAGCGGTGTAGTTCCTATCAGCCTGGTAGAAGGGAAGCTTCGTCGTGAGGATTTCGACCGTTCCGAACCTGAACCCGACATAGAAATGCTCTGAGAGCATCACCCTTGCGCGCAGGTACTGGCTCAGGGTGCTCAACCCGCCGATGTCCCTTGACCCTTTGGGTGTGTAAGCCGCAAAGCCCTCATCGAGAACTGCTTCTAGCCCGTACGCGATCCTAAGCCTCTCGTTCCTCCTCTCAGTCGGTCTGAACTCAAGCTCCAGTCCGAAGAGGGGGTGTAGCCGGTTTGATGAGCTGATGAAGTAGTAATCGTTGCCTTCTTCTGCGCGGTCTGAAAAGTTCCGCCTCTCTTTTGTCGATTGGTTTAGGTCGAAGGCAACGCCTGCGTGACCTCTTACGTAAAGCTCCCATATGAGCGGCGCTGCGATGCCCAATTTTAACGAAGCCTTGACTGTCTTGTCGTCGATCATCATGGTTTCGCGTTCGATCAAATGGCCATTGACAGTCCTGTACCTCTCAGGCACGCGCAACATCACGTATAGCTTGTCTTCGAACCTGAAAGGTTCTGAGTCGACCGAGACCTCGACCTTCTTGTCCTGCGGAAACGCCTTGCTAAATGGAAGGAATGAAAGTGATGCAGCGAGCATGAGCGTAACGGCTCTCTTGAGCATCTACCCACGTACAAAACTGGTATTTATAAGCCTTATTGGGAAGGTATATTAACCTCCTCACCCCACTCCAAGAATATGAAAATCAGCTATATCATAATCCTAGTGCTCGTAGCAGCATCATTCATCCTTAGTTTCTCAGTATACGGCTCCATGCCTGACAGGATGGCCTCTCACTGGAACGCAGCAGGCGAGGTCAACGGGTACATGTCAAAGTTTTGGGGCACCTTCCTGATGCCCATCATCTCCCTTGCACTGATTCTCCTATTCTTAGGCATACCTCTCATCGACCCATTGAGGAAGAACATCAAATCTTTCAGGAAATACTACGACTGGTTCATAGTGGTCATCCTGGTCTTCCTGGTCTACGTCCACGCATTGACCCTCGCTTGGAACGCGGGTGCGAGGTTCAACATCGGAGGCATGATGACCCCTGCGATGGGATTGCTCTTCATCTATCTGAGCGTGCTGCTGAGGAAGGCCAAGCGCAACTGGTTCATCGGGATACGCACACCCTGGACCCTATCAAGCGACAGGGTATGGGAAAAGACCCACCTTCTGGGATCGAAGCTCTTCTTGGCGGCTGGTATAATATCCTTCCTCGGGCTCCTTTTCCCAAAGCTGGCCATATACTTCGTGTTGGTGTCTGTTCTTGCCGCGGCTCTGATCACGGTGGTGTTCTCATACTTCGAGTACTCCAGAAAGTCAGTGCCTTAATTAATGAACTGAGCCTTGTGAGGGCTAACTGAGAATTCGTACCTGAAGTCCTTTGGCTCGAATACCTCGCCGTCGAGCTCGACCCTCATGGCCTGGTAAACCTCCACCTCAAGCGAAGTCGGCTTTATGTCCGATTTCAAGGAGTTGAACTTCTCATGGAAGCGCTGGCCTGAGAAGTATTCTGCGATGTCTGACTTCACGTGATAGGAGCACCCCAGCTGGACGCTAAGGAGCAGACGCAGGAGCTGGCCGAACCTCGGCTTTTTGACGAACACCACATCCATGTAGCCGTCGTCGGGCTTCGCATATGGCGCAATCCTGAGCCCTCCGCCGATCCTCGGCGAGTTGCTGACGTTCACCATCCACGCAGGGACAATCTCCATCTCAAGCTCGTCGTTGATCCTGACCTGCCGCAGGTATTTCTGCTCCACGCGGCCGTAGGCCGATATCGCCCCGAGGGGGTAAGCCAGCCTCGGGAACTTCTCCTTGAATTTCTTGGCCTCCACTGTCGCCTCTGCTGCGAAGTGCAGGTCGCCAGTGCTGACGAAATGCCTGTTCAACGTCTCTGAAGCAAAGGACAGCACGTCTATCCTCTTCTTGCTGGCGCCAGTCTCCAGGTATCTGACCAGTTTTTCCAGACCGGCCGAAAAGTCCCTCACCCCAAGGCTGTATTTGGCAAAATCGTTTCCTGTGCCCCCTGGGAGCACGAAGTTCACGACCTCCTTACCCAGGGAGCCGTTCACCACCTCGCTTACCGTGCCGTCGCCTCCGAGCGCTCCCACTATCCTGGCGCCAGCATCCACCGCCCTTCTAGCAAGCTCCTGGCCATGGCCCTGCCTTTCGGTCGGTATGACCTCCGCGCCGTACCGTTTGGCGAATGCGAACAGGCTCATCTCCTTGCGTTTGGGGAGCCTGATGGATGAGTTGTAGATGATGGTTGTCTTTTCCACGATTTTAGCGTATCTCCCTGTTTATAAAAAGCTTGTCAAAAACTATTTAAACATCTTCCTCTTCCTTGATGGTTATGAGTCGCAAGAAAAGAGAGAAAAAGAAGGCAGCAAAGGTAGTCAAGGGGAGCAAGTACCCGTCGCAGGTCGAGGAGAGGCTCAAGGCTATCAATCAGATCAAGCCTCCTGATGAGACTCCAAATGCCATCGACGACGACCGGAAGCTCGGCCTTTTCATACGGAGGTCCAAGATGAACCGGGATCCCTTCAAACGGCTGAGCATAAAGGAGCAGTCCCGCCTCTCGAAGAAGCAGTATCGCGGCAAGAAATCCCGTTTATGATATCATTCTGGAAATCGGTCAACAGGGTCATAAAGGAGGCAGATGTAGTTCTGGAAGTTCTCGACGCCCGCCTGATAGAAGAGACCAGGAACCCTGAGATAGAAGAGAAGGTCAGAAAGGAGGGCAAGGTCCTGATTTACGTCATAAACAAGGCGGACCTGGCGAGAACTAAGACCTCGCTAAAGCCCGCGGTGGTGATGGATTCCCGCAAGCATGAGGGAGCCAAGAGGCTTAGGGAGCTCATCATGATCGTGGCCAAGAAAAAGCCAGTCGTAGTCGGCGTCCTGGGCTACCCCAACGTGGGCAAGAGCTCAGTCATCAACTCTCTGGGTGGTGGCGGCAAGGCCAAGGTATCGAGCAAGAGCGGCACGACTCTGGGCAGGCAGGACGTGCGCGCATCAAAGAACTTGAGGCTGATCGACACGCCCGGCGTCATACCCTTCAGGGAGGACGATGAGGTAAGGCACGCCCTCATCGGCTCCAAAAACTTCTACGAGCTGAAAGATCCCGAGCAGGTCGCAGAGCACCTCATCAAGTCCCTTGATGGCGCGGTTGAGGAGCACTACAATGTGGAGGCCGGCGAACCCGAGGAGGTTTTGGAAGCTGTGGCAATCAAGCTCAACCGCCTGAAGAAGGGCGGCCTGCCAGACACCGAGACGACGGCCAGGATGCTCGTAAAGGCCTGGCAGGAAGGCAGGATAGGGCAGAAACCTTTATAACCACCCCGTTCTTCCTTACGGCCCATCGGGGCTGTAGTGTAGCTTGGTATCATTCGCGGTTCGGGGCCGCGCAACCTGGGTTCGAATCCCAGCAGCCCCATAGTATTCTTTTCTAATGTCGACGGGGCTACTTCGAGAGAATCACAGTCCTTGTCGGGAAGGCGAACTCGATGCCTTCCTTGTTGAAAGCCCTGATGAGTTTCAGGTTGATTTGCTCCTGAACGTTCATGTAGACGTTATAGTCCTGCGTATTGAT
>CAZPJY010000013.1:0-46425 GCA_964587045.1 uncultured Methanosarcinales archaeon | reverse complement strand
TTTCACTCTTGAGATCACTTCTTATCCTACTTACTGCTTTATATTCATAATGACGACCTTTTACTATGGCATAACCGGGTGTTGGAAGGATCCTAATCAGTTTCTTTTGAGCCCACCGTGGAACACCCCAACAGAAACGCCATCCTCTCCTATTCTTTCTTCTTCTTGGAGGTGGCCCAAACAATTTCTTAAGTATTCTCCATAGGGTTTTAATCATTTTTTCTTAGTTTCATCCTTGTATTTCATAATGCCTCCAATAATAAGGATAAGCGTAGAAACTCCGAGGACATAGAGGAAAGAGGGATCTTTCCTTAGGAATATTAAGGTGAGAATGATTCCAACAAAGCCCAAACCAACGAACACCAATCCGATACCTCCTATGGTAAAAAGTTGCTCAATTAGGTTACCGACACCTTCTGTGGTCTTTTTAACGACATCTCCGGCATCTCCTTCACTTGTTGGTTGCTTTTTTGCTTTCCGTTCTTCAGCTTGATGATCTCTACAGAGTGGCCTACCAAAATGTTCCTTAGAATAGAAGAACTCATCCCTATTTATGGTGGCTCCGCACTCGTTGCAGAATAACCGTCCTTGTTCAGGCATTCTTTCACCCCCATTTACTCCCTAAACATACACAAAAAAATGATGCCCCGTCCGGGAACTTTAGAAATTGCTATAATCTTTGTCGACACTTCACTCCCTGGACATGGAAATAAAAAACCATGCCCCGCAGGGGATTCGAACCCCTGTCATTGCCTCGAGAGGGCAATATGATTGGCCGGACTACACCAGCGGGGCGGTGCAGGGAGGAGGAAAGACCCGCCCTTTTTAAACCTTTTCACAGGACAAAATTTATAAACCGCCCATCCCTCCCCAAAAAGTATGGCAGTGTGGGATCCTATCTTACAGAACTCTGAGGTCATCTTCTGGCACATCATCAAGGTGGTCCTCATACTCATCGTCACTTCCATCTTGGTGAAGGTAATGCGGGTGGCGATGCAGCACTACTTCAAGCGCACTTCGAAGAAGTTGCATGTGGACGCGACCAAATTCAAGATGGTCACCAACATACTGACTGCCGGCATCTACATACTCGGCCTCGTCGTCGCGGCGTCGACCATCCCCCAGCTCAAAATGGCCTCGATATCGCTGCTGGCCGGCGCTGGCGTGTTCGCGATGATCATAGGCTTCGCCTCGCAGAAGGCCTTCTCAAACATCATAAGCGGCATATTCATCACCATCTTCAGACCCTACAGCGTCGGAGACCTCATTAAGGTAGGGGACTACACAGGCAAGGTCGAGGACCTCACGCTCAGGCACACCATCCTCAAGACATGGGACAACATCCGCATTGTCATACCCAACTCCTCCATGGACGACAAGGACATCGTGAACCACTCGATAATCGACGACGACTTCTACAAGACCATCGAGTTCGGGATAGCCTACGACGCAGACATCGACAAGGCGAGGAAGATAATAATACAGGAGGCCCTCAAGCACCCCGACGTCCTGGACAAGCGCGACGAGGAGGACAAGAAGGCAGGGAAGGAGAAGGTCAGGGTCAGGGTCACCAACCTCGGCGACTTCGCTGTCACCCTTAGGCTCTACTTCTGGGCTGACAACATGGGCAAGGCATTCGGCATCGGCTGCGATATTCTCGAGTCCGTGAAGAAGCGCTTTGACAGGGAGGGAGTCGAGATTCCGTTCCCCTACAGGACCATGGTGTACAAAAAGGACCTCTTGGCAGCGGCGAAGAAGCGGTCTAAACGGAGGGTTTAACCCTTCAACACCAGTAATTAATAGAATGTCTGTGAAACTTTTTATCACAACCAAGGTGATAGCATGACACTCTTCGATAACGCGCAAGCGCAGCTTGCAAAGGCGATGAAGCACATCAAGGTGAGCGACGATGTCAAGACCATCCTCGCATCGCCCAAGGAATATTTAGCAGCGAACATCCCGGTCAGGATGGACGACGGCAAGCTGAGGACCTTCCAGGCCTTCCGCGTCCACTACAACGACGCGCGCGGCCCTACCAAGGGGGGCATCAGGTACCACCCAAACGTCAGCCTGGACGAGGTGGAGGCGCTGGCCTTCTGGATGACCTTCAAGAACGCGGTGATTGACATACCTCTGGGCGGGGGCAAGGGCGGCGTGATAGTCGACCCGAGGAAGCTTTCCATTGACGAAAAAGAGCGGCTCAGTCGCGGATTCGTCCGAGCCTTCTACGGCTTCGTGGGACCTGACCGGGACATCCCGGCGCCTGACGTCTACACCGACGCGCAGGTCATGGCGTGGATGAGCGACGAGTACGACCGCATCGCGGGCAAGAAGACCCCTGCTTTCATCACCGGCAAGCCTCTTTCCATAGGGGGCAGCCAGGGCAGAGACACGGCTACAGCAAAGGGCGCGTTCTTTGTCATCAAGGAGGCGGTCAAGGCGCTGAAGCTCAACAAGAAACTGACGGTCGCAATCCAAGGCTACGGAAACGCAGGCTACAACCTCGCCCAGATGCTGCACGCAGAGGGCTTCACCATAATAGGCGTCTCTGACTCCAAGGGAGGCATCACCGCCAAGGCAATACACCCTGAAGAGGCCATGGCAGTCAAGAAAAAGGAGGGCTCGGTGACCAAGCTCAAAGGGGCCAAGACCATCACCAACGAGGAGCTCCTCGAGCTGGACGCAGATATCATAGTGCCCGCAGCGCTTGAGGACCAGATCACGGAGAAGAACGCCAATAAGATCAAGGCGAAGATGGTCGTCGAGGTGGCCAACGGCCCGACAGCCATCGGCGCAGACGAAATCCTCGAAAAGAACGGCGTGATGGTCATACCAGACATCCTGGCCAACTCAGGCGGGGTCTTCGTGAGCTACCTGGAATGGGTGCAGAACAAGGCAGGAGAGTCCTGGACAGCCGAAGAGGTCGAAGAGAGGCTCGAAAAGCAGATGAAGTCCCAGTTCAAGGAGGTCTACGCCCGCCACGACAACTACAAGGTGCCTATGAGGACGGCGGCCTACATACTGGCGCTCGAGAGGATTGCCAAAGCCATTGATGGAATTTAATGATAATTTTTTATATTATCAATTCTCCTCCCTTCTGATGGATAGGCTATTTGTTCCCCTCAAAACCGGGCCGTTCGAATGGTTCGAATCGGGAGAAAAGAGGTTCGAGCTCAGGCGTTATGGCAGAAGATGGACTGACAAGCACGTCTACCCTGGAAGGGAAGTTGAGCTCCGGAAAGGCTACTCAGGCAAGAGCATATGGGGGAGCATAGGCAAGGTCATAGTGGGCGATCTGGATAAGATATTCTTTGAGGTGGATTTCAAGCTGATTAATCCGACTGTTCCGACGGTAGAGGACATCATCAAGAGGACTCTGGATTTACTTGGTCCTTCTGATAAGTACATAGCTTTCGAGGTAAAGTAACCTTTTTATACCCCCTTTGGTTTTCGTAAGCCTATGGAGAATGCCTTTCTGATATTCCTGCTGGCCCTCGGCGCGGGGATGTCCACTATCATAGGCAGCCTGTTGGTGTTCTTCATCAAGGTGATGACGGACAGGATTGTGGTCCTCACTCTCAGCTTCTCAGCAGGGGTCATGCTGGGAGTGTCTTTCTTTGAGCTGCTTCCCCAAAGCATAATGGACATCGGCCTGCTGCAGGCGTCCCTTGCTTTCTTCATAGGCATGCTCGTCATGTGGATAATAGACGCGCTGATCCCCCACGAGTACGCGGCAGAACATGAGTGCAAGATGAGCAAGAAATTCAGGAAGACTGGCATCCTGATGGTGCTGGGCATCGCCATCCACAACTTCCCTGAAGGTTTTGCCGTTTTCGCAGGAGGGCTCGAATCCTTAGAGACAGGCATCCTGTTGGCCGTCGCGATAGCCATGCACAACATACCTGAGGGCATCTCAGTGTCTGTCCCTCTCTTGGCGGCAGGTTTCGGCAGGAAGAAGGCCTTCCTCTACTCTGCGCTCTCCGGATTGCTTGAGCCTATCGGCGCGCTGTTCGGCATACTCTTCTTAGGCACCATGCTTGGCCCGTTCGGGATCATGTGGTTGCTTGCTTTCGTTGCCGGAATCATGGTCTTCATAAGCATCGACGAGCTCATACCGGCCGCTCACGAATACTGCAACGGAGCAGGGCACCGCGTGACCCTGGCGTTCCTCATCGGAATGGGAATCGTGGTGACAACCCTCGTCCTCATGCAGTAAAACTTAAATATACCTTCTTGGTCGGGACCTCGATGGCACCAATCTCAGGAAGCGTCTACTTAGCAGGAAGCTTCACGGGCTTTCGCGACAAGATAATTGAGGCGTTGCCCGGAGTCCCGATGTCAGACCCGCGCAACAACCGGCAGCACGCCATGTACGCGACCAATTCTGACGACCTCGAAGCGGCCACGCGCTGCTCGACTGTCGTGGCCTGCTTTCCCAAGGGCAATCAGCCTGGAGTCATGACCTTTGTCGAGTTGGGCGCAGCCTACGCGAGCGGCAGGCGCATAATCACAGCTGACGAGAACGGTGGCAACAAGGAGCACCAGCGCTTGCTCCAGTTCATATCAGACCGGTATTTCAGTTCTATAGAAAACGAGCTGATACCCTTCCTTCACAGGTTCAAGATCAAGGAGAAACCTGTCAGAACATACGCCGAGAACCTGGATCAGATAAAAACAGTCTATGCCTGCGGGACGATCAAGAGAGGGCTTGGCAGGATGATGGAATTCGCATCCAAGCTCAGGCCTGACAAGGACATAAGGCTCAGGTCGCCTGATATCATCGAGGACTACAAGCACATCGGAGAGTATGACCTCATCGTCGCGCATTTCCCCCAGGGAAGCAGGCTTGACCGCCCCAGCCTGTTCATGATAGGGGCCGCTGCGCACATGAAGATACCCCTGCTGCTGAAGGCTGACGGCATCTTCCCCTACCCCCCAATCAGCGGTGGACTGCAGCGCCGGCTTGTAAACGACCTCGGCGCACTTCTCGACTACGTGGTGAGCGTGGACGACGGACATATTGCCAATGAGGCTCCCCACATGTACAAATTCTTTGAGCGCTATGACGGCGCGTATTGAAGGAAACGTTTTTATTCTTGAGACTTTCCTCTCTCCTACATGGGAAAATGGGCCAAGAAACTCTTTGGGCGGGATAATATAGGTGATGTTGGGATCGTATTGGCAGGTACCCTTCAACCTGACAGGGAAAAGGAGATACTCTCAATATTTGATGAGGTGCTCTCGAGTAAGGATTCAGTGTATCATGCCCACCTCGTTCGGAAGGGCCAGAGGACGCTACCTCTTGTGACCAATGTCTACGGTGCACCTGCGCTCTTGGACGTGATGGCTGAGATGTACGATGGAGGTTGCAGGAACCTGCTCTTCATCGGTTATGCTTATGGATTCGGAGATATTGAGGTATCAAGCGTTGTGGTACCCGTAATATCCTACCACCAGGAAGGATTATTCGAAGGGTCAGATAAGCCTGATCCTGAACTGCAAGAAACGGTTAAACAGGTCTTAGATGCCGGCGGGATGAAGTACATCACGGGCACCAACATAACTGTTCCTTCAGTCACGTATCAACCTCTTCATAAGTCATATGAGGATGTGAACCCAACAACCGTCGAGATGGAGCTTGCCGCCTGCTTTGCCAGGGGCAAGGAGATTGGAATGCGAACGTCCGGCATACTTATCATCAGCGATACCAGAAGGTCTAGCATATATGACCATGTAAACAAAGATGCGACGCGGGTGATGTTGTTCAAGATGGTTGATTTGATTACAGGGAATCTCAACAAATTTTCATTTCCACTCCTCCCGATGCAATTCTCGATTGATAAGCATCTCGCGGCCATAATCGACGACCCTGAGGATGTCACAAATATCTATCGGCAGAAGTGAAGAATGGGCCCGGAGGGATTCGAACCCCCGACCTATCGGTTAAGAGCCGATTGCTCTAGCCAGGCTGAGCTACGAGCCCGATGTGACGAGGATACAGAATTCCATTTAAATACTTTTCGACGATATCACTTGATATCTAGTAGGGCTGCAAAGAAATCCTCCTCGACGGTCTGCTCGAGCAGCATGGCGCCATCGCGGAAACGTTCGGTATCTATCTTCTTGGTCAGCGTTCGCTTGTTGAAGTCCTCTGCAGCGTAGATCGAGTTGTAAAGGTTCTGCAGCTTTGCGGTCGCTTCCTCAAGGGTCGAGTAGTTGTGGTCGTAGATGGACCATCCGTTCCTGCGGATGTCCTTGACGAGTTTGTGCTTCTCACGCCAATCCTTGTAGAGCTGAAACATGGAATCGGTGCATCCCATGTTTTATTTAAGGCTTTTGGAGGGATACTTTTTTATTTTGGCGGTTCAAACCATCCTGGATGGGTATCTTATACAAGCCAACAGTGCTCGGAAAAGGAGGAAGGACATTTACCCTCTACAAGTTCAGGACCATGCGTGAGGGCTCCGAAGGCCTGGAGGCCAAGCTGGCTCAGTGCGGCAGGGACCAGTACGGCAAGGTAAGAGATGATCCCAGGATCACCAGGCTTGGCAGGATCCTTCGCAGGTACTGGATTGACGAGCTGCCCCAGCTGCTCAACTGGGCTCGTGGCGATATGACCCTTGTTGGTCTGCGCCCCCTGACAGAAGAGCAGTGGGCGGACTATCCCCAGGAGCTCAAGGACAAGGCCTTAAAGGTCAAGCCGGGGCTGATCCCGCCGGCCTATTCTCAAGAGGTGGGCACGTTTGAGGATTTAATCGCGCTGAACAGTAGGTACTTGGAAGAGAAACGCGTCGACCCTGCTTCCACAGACTGCAGGTATCTCAAAAATTTTGTGAGGAACGTTTTCAAAAAGGGTATCAGGAGTAAGTAAAATTCTTTCTACTTAAAATTAAACATAATATTTAAAATATAATTTTTAACTTAAATTTGAATATTTTAGAAAAATATAAATACTAGTAAACCCCTAGGACATTGGAAATGCCATTAGCATTAAGACAATACACATTACGAAAACTCCGTGAACCGCCCAAAGACACGGCAGAAGAAGATATCAGGTGGATATGCAGCAGCTTGGGATTCGTAGGCAAGAGGGACAAGAACGAGACAGCCTTCCAAATCCTATCACAACTGGTGAAGTCAGCAAAGGAGGAATCAGGCCTCACAGCAGAACAACTCACCCAGCTCGTGACGCCGACGATAGGTTCGGTCATATACCACCTGAAAAGGCTCATCAAAGCAGGTCTCGTCATAAAGAACGGATCGAGGTACGAGCTGAGAATGAGGACCTTTCAGGGAACGATCCAAGAGATAAGGAAGGAGGTGGACTTGCTTTTGGATGATGTAACAGAAGTTGCCAGGGGAATCGATGGCAGCAGGTGATGCAAGAATGAACCGTATGCTAGTTAACACGAGAATTGACAAGTTGCGCCGGCACATTGAGCATCTGGAATGGGAGCTCCCGACTATTGAGGAAGAAAGCCTCCGACACCAAGCGTTGAGGGAAATCAGTTTCTACAGGTTCGAGCTCAACCAGATAAGGAAGAACATTAAGCAGCTGCCCAAGGCTTCCTGAGGCGGGTTCATGCGGAGCGAGCGTGTTTTTTATGCAGGGGAAAAGCGACGACCCTCTTCTGGCACACAGAAGAGGATCCATGCTCCCTCACTGTCACCAGGCAACACATTCGAAGTCGATATTGAGGATGTCGGCCACAAGGGCGACGGCCTGGTCCATATCGAGGGATACACCGTGTTCGTGCCCAACACTGAGAAGGGGGAACATGTCAGGATAAAGATCAGAAAAGTCCTCGAGACAGTGGCCTTGGCAGAGAGAGTCGGCGAGCGAGATTCAATCTAAGCTCACCATAACATCATGAAGTGATGCATCCCTAAATAGACAGTGCACGTCGTTATGAGAGGGAGGGTCAGGTCTCCCAGTACGAGGGGCACAATCAGCCTCCTCAGCTTGTAGTTCTTCAGCGCGAGCCACGCTGTCAGTACGTTGTTTGGGAAGGGTGTGAAAGCAAAATACGCAAAGATAAGCACCGGCACATACTTGCTGTCAAGGTCGATCCGCGACTCGATTATCGAAAGGTACTTCTCTGGCAGAAGGAACCTCACCCTTTTGGCAAACAGGAAGAAGAGGAGGTCGCCGACTATCAGGCCTCCACCCGCGACCAAAGTTATGAGGACAGGTTGCAGGCCGCCGGTCACTGCAGCAACCAGGGCAGGGTAGGCGGAAACAGAAGTCAGAGAGGTGAATCCTCCGACCAGGGATATGATGAACAGCGTGATGTAGGAGTTTTCGATGCCCATGTATTTGATTACGTTGCTCGCTTCGAAGATTATGAAGACGAACAGCCATAAGGCGAAGAAGGCGCCGACGAGAATAGCCAATGAGAGAGTACGAAGCTTCCTGGCATTCCATATCATGGTTCTCAGCTCAAAACGCCACGGCCCGGATTTGAACCGGGATATCCCGAAGGAAACCAGCTCTCCAAGCTGGCGCAGTACCAGATTGTGCCACCGTGGCAGATGGCATGGAGAAGTCGCCGACGATTTATTAATCTTTCTCGCATACCGCAGAGTCGAGAACCGTCCTGAAGAGCGCCTTGTTGTACGCGTCACTTGAGCAGGCGATGTTGACTGCGTAGGATCCTCCGTTACAGGCGACTATCCTAACAGCCGACCGCATCTGACCTCCCTGGTACTGGACGACGTAATCAATCTGCTTGTCAATGCGGTCAAGCTTCTTGATGTCGGACGTCGCCTCGAGCACCGAAAAGACTGCGTTGAAGTACTCTGTAGGAAGAGAGTCGGCATAGCTTATGCCAAGAGAGCAATGATCACCCTGTAATGCCAGCACCGCCCTCGCGCCTGGAGTCTGGTGTAGCGTATCAGTTTCCCAGTCAGGCACGCTGATGCGGAAGTTAGCCTCTGAGAAGTCTGACAGCTCCCCTATGTCTGCGGCGCAGCCTGCGAGGAACAAAAGCAGCACAGCAAAATATGAAATTTTTACCAATTTACGCACGTCAGATGAGAAGGTGGTTTATAATTGTATCGTTAGACGTCAATCATCTCTATTTCGATGTTGAGTCCCTCAGGAATAGGTACACGCATCACCAGGCGCAAAGCGCGCTCGTCGATGCCGAGGTCGATGAGGCGCTTGTGCACGCGCATCTCGTACCTCTCCCATGTGGCTGTGCCCTCGCCGTCAGGGCTCTTCCGCGTGGTGATGCGCAGTTTCTTGGTAGGCAGGGGGATAGGACCGCGCATCTCGACACCGGTCTTTTCGACGATGTCCTTGATGTACTGGCACGTCTGGTTTATCTTTTCGATGTCCGTGCTCGCGAGCTTTATTCTTGCTTTCTGCATCCTTCCTGCCTCATGATAAGCGTCGGTTCACCATGAATATGATGAAAATAAAAAAATTTATTTCTTCACCAGGTCTATGCACATACCAGCGGCGACGGTCGCGCCGGAGTCCCGGATGGCGAACCTCGACATGTGTGGTATGTCCTTCTGCCGTTCGATGACCAGCGGCCTGACCGGCTTGATCGTGACGATCGCTGCGTCGCCGTTCTTGATGAAGTCTGGGTTCTCCGCGAGCACCTCGCCTGTGGCGGGGTTGAGCTTCTTCAGAATCGCGGTGAACTGGCATGCGGTCTGAGCGGTGTGGATGTGGAACACCGGCGTGTAGCCTACAGTCAGCACGGTCGGGTGGTTCAGGATCACGATCTGTGCCGTGAACTCTGTCGCCACCGTTGGCGGGTTGTCAGCTGTGCCGATGACGTCTCCGCGGGCGATGTCCTTCTTGCCGAAGCCGCGCACGTTGAAGCCAACGTTGTCGCCTGGCTCAGCCTTCTGCAGCTGCTCGTGGTGCATCTCGATGCTCTTGACTTCCCCTGGGACGGGCTTTCCTTCCCTGCCCGGTACTGCGACGACCTTGTCGCCGACCTTCATGACGCCGGTCTCGACCCTCCCTACTGGTACGACGCCGATGCCTGTGATGTTGTACACATCCTGAATCGGCAGCCTGAGCGGAAGCTCGGTAGGCTTCTCTGGCGTGTCGAGGTGGTCGAGCTGCTCGAGGAGCGAGTTGCCCTTGAACCATGACATGTTGGTGGTCTTCTTGGCTACGTTGTCGCCGGGAAGCGCTGCGATTGGAACGAACGGCACCTTCTCAGAGTTGTAGCCGACAGTCTTGAGCAGCTTGGTGACCTCGTCCTTGACCTCGTTGAAGCGCTTCTCGTCGTACTTGACCATGTCCATCTTGTTGACAGCGATGATCAGCTGGTTCACGCCGAGAGTTCTCGCGAGGAAGACATGCTCCTTGGTCTGCGCCATGACTCCGTCGTTAGCCGCAACGACCAGGACGCCTGCGTCAGCCTGAGCGGCTCCGGTGATCATGTTCTTGATGAAGTCTTTGTGACCAGGCGCGTCTATGATGGTGAAGTAGTACTTGTCGGTCTCGAACTTCTTGTGGGCCAGGTCTATCGTGACTCCGCGCTCCCTTTCCTCTTTGAGGTTGTCCATTACGAACGCGAACTCGAATCCGCCCTTGCCTAGCTCCTCCGCCTTCTCCTTCAGTTTTCGGAGCTGCTGCTCCTCGATTGTTCCAGTGTCGAACAGTAGCCTTCCGACGGTGGTTGACTTTCCGTGATCGACATGTCCAATGAACACGAGGTTTATGTGTTCTTTTCCTTTTGCCATGTAACCCCCTCCGTTTTATTGTGAAATGGGTAAGCTGTGGGATTTTCCTTGACTTTATAAACTTTTCTCCCTACAGCGTCTACTCATCTCCTATCTTCAGGTCTGACTCTTTGAGCCCTTTCCTCTGCCTAATCATGTTGATTACCTTCTGCTGAAGCTCGTCGGGCATGCGCTCGAAAGTCTGATCAACGAGCGATGAAGTCCCGCGGCCCTCGGTCGCGCTTCGAAGCTCTGATGAGAGCCCGAACATCTCCTGCACAGGAAGCTTGCCGTTCACTATCACCTGGTCGCCTTCCTGGGTCATGTCAAGCAGCTGGCCGCGCTTGTTGCTGATGAGCTTTGAGATCTCGCCCATGAAAGCCTGCGGCGCCTCGAATCGGAGCGTCTGGACAGGCTCGAAAAGCAGCGGGTTGGCAGTGAGCATGGATCCCCGGATGCCGTCGCGCACCGCAGGATACACCTGGGCAGGCCCGCGATGGATTGCGTCCTCGTGCAGCTTGCAGTCATTGAGCTTGACAAGGCATTTGGTGCACGGCTCACGCGCGAGCGGGCCGTGGTTCATCACGTCCTCGAACATGTCCATGACCATCTCGATGATATCGCCAATGTGCACGATGCCTCTCGTGCTGTCCAGGAGCACGTTGCCCTTGAAGATGTCCTTTACCTTATCGGCTTCCTTGGTGTCCATGCCCAGCTCGACGAACTTGTCCCTCAGCTCGAGGTCCCTCTTCTTTATCCTCATCTCAGGCAGATCGCCGTCCTTTATGGCGTTGCTGATGGCCTCGGGAAGCGGCTGTACAGTGAAATAGAGCTTGTTGTGCTTGTTCGGGGACTTGCCCTCGAACTCCAGGCCCGGCTTGGTCACGGTCTCACGGAAGACCACGATCGGGGGCGAGGTCTTGACCTCGACGCCCTTCTCAGTCTTGATCCGGTTCTCGATGACCTCGAGGTGCAGCTCTCCCATGCCGCTCATCAGGTGCTCGCCCGTCTCCTCGTTGATCTCGATTACGATGGTCGGGTCTTCCTTAGAGACCTTCCTTAGCACCTCGATCAGCTTGGGCAGGTCAGAGGGTTTGGTGGCCTCGATTGCTTTGGTGATGACCGGCTCGAATATGTGGGTTATCTGCTCGAAAGGCTCCATCGGCTTGCTGGATACGGTCTCTCCCGGTATGGCCTTGAGCCCTGCGACTCCTACTATGTTGCCAGGCTGCACTACCTCAACGATCTCCCTCTTGGCGCCGTTGTAGATGAACAGCTGCTGCAGGCGAAGCTCCTGCTTGGCCCTGTTGAGGTAAACCATATTGCCTTTGGTAAGCGTCCCGGAAAACAGCCTTCCGGCCGATATCTCGCCGGCCTGCGGGTCTATGACAATCTTGGTGATGACGAAGGCCGAAGGGCCCTTCGGGTCGCAGTTGATGAGCGCCTTGCCCTCCTCGCTATCGAGGTCGCCGTGCCATATCTTCGGGATGCGGTACTTCTGGGCATCCAAGGGATTGGGCAGGTGGTCCACGACCGCGTCCAGCACGACCTGGTGTATCGGCGCCTTCTTCTTGAGCTGCTTGTAGGCATCAGGATCCTCGCTCTTGTAGGCGTCGATGATTTCCTTGAAGGTTATGCCGTGCTCCTTCATGTAAGGGATCGAAAGGCCCCAGTTGTGGAATGCTGATCCGAAGCACACAGAGCCGTCGTTTACGTTCACCTGCCATTTGTCGCCGTATTCGCTGTGAGCGATCTTCCTGATCAAAGTGTTGACGCCGTTGATTATCTTGATGAACCTCTCCTGCATGGCATCAGGCGTGAGCTGGAGCTCCTTGATGAGCCTGTCCACCTTGTTGATGAACAGTATTGGCTTGACCCTCTCCTTCAGCGCCTGGCGCAGCACGGTCTCGGTCTGCGGCATGATGCCTTCGACCGCACAGCTGAGCACGATGCATCCGTCAACAGCCCTCATGGCGCGCGTCACGTCGCCTCCGAAGTCCACGTGTCCTGGGGTGTCGATTAGGTTGATTAGGTACTCCTTCCCCTCGAATTGGTGTACCATGGATACTGACGCTGAGTCGATGGTGATGCCTCTTGTCTGCTCGTCCTCGTGGAAATCTAGGGCGAGCTGCTTTCCGGCCAGCTCCTCGCTCATCATGCCGGCTCCGGCTAGCAGGTTGTCCGAAAATGTTGTCTTGCCATGATCGATGTGCGCTGCGATGCCGATATTCCTAATCTGCTGTGGTTTGGTCATGATCCTCGTGACCTTGTCCACCATCTTCTCTCCCATATTTCATTCCCTCCTAAAAAGTATGCTTCTCGTGTACTGTTATGTATGAATGCAGTTCGCTCTTGTCGAACCACAGGCTTACCTCCTGCGCAGCCTCCTCAGCGTTGCCCGATGCGTGTACGATGTTTGCTACCACCTTCTTCATCTCGTCGGTGTACCTCATCGAGTGGTGCGCGAAGTCGCCCCTGATCGTTCCTGGAGGAGCCTCTTTCGGCTCGGTCGGGCCGACAATCTTCCTCACGACCTCGACAGCGTGGATGCCCTCGAGCACCATCGCGACTACAGGCCCTTCGGTGATGGCTTTCTCGAGCCGCTCGTAGAAGAACTTGCCCACATGGGATTTGTAGTGCTTCTTGGAGAACTCCTTGTCGATCCAGACCATCTTCATGCCGACGATTTTCAGGCCCGCGTTCTCGAAGCGCCTGATTACCTCGCCTATGAGGCCGCGCTGCACGCCGTCGGGCTTGACCAGCACAAGGGTTCTCTCCTTCATTTTTTTACCTCCTTCTTCACGCTTGCCGCAGTCTTGGTCCACTTGGTGGCCCTAGGCTTGTGCTTGAGCTTGAAGGTATGCTTCTCGCATTTCATTGAACAGAAAAAAAGTACTTTGCCATCGTTCTTTACCAGCATCTTGCCGGTCCCTGACGGTATCTTAGCGCCGCAAAATGAGCATTTGGCCATTCATAACACCCCTATATGCCCGTGCCGCGCCCCTTGGCTGTGAGCGGCCTGGCCTCGATTTCTGTTTCGCGGAGCATAAGGATGTCCCCCACCTGCACAGGACCCTTGACGTTGCGTCTGAGGATCTTATTGGCGTCCCTTCCCTCGAGCACCTTGCACCTGACCTGTATGGCCTCGCCCCTGGTACCGGTCCTGCCGATGATCTCCTCGACGCTTGCAGGGAAAGCGTAGGAAAAGAATACCTTGCCCTTCCCGGTGTCATCCTTGCCGTCCCTTCGTGTCTTGACTGCCATTTTCACTCGCCCGCGAGCTCTTTGATGGTCTTCTTGGCGTCACCCTCCTGGATGACTGCGATAGCGACCGTCGGAACCTGAAGTCCCGCAGCGGCCCCGAGCTCCTCCCTGCTCTTAACCGCGACGCAAGGGATGCCCTTCTCCTTGGCGAGCAGCGGCAGGTGCATCGTGATCTCTGGAGGATTCACGTCCTCTGCATATACCACGAGCTTGGCCGTTCCGCGTTCGATGGCCTTCGTGACCTCATTGGTGCCCTTCTTGATCTTGCCTGTCACCTTGGCGATTTCTATCGCCTCAAATACCTTGTCGGATTCCTCTGCCATTGGATTACCCTCCTATAGTTTGTGAGCAACAGAATTTGCTCCTCTCTCAGGCGCGGAAATCGCGCGCCTTCATTGGTCATAGGTAAGATGGAGGGAATCAGAAGGTGTTTATAAAACTTTTCACTTGGAAAAACGCCACTTGACCATGGCGAGCACTGACTTCGCCGCATCGAGCTTGGTCATGCCGATGCCCTTCTCGTTATATATAGTCTTGACAGTGACCTCGGAGTAGCGTAGCTTGTTCTTCGCGACGCGGTAGACGAACTCCGAGACGATGCCGAAGCGGTCCGACTCCCAGCGGAGCTTGGGGTAAGCATCCTTTGTGAAGGCGTGGAAGCCTGTCTGCGAGTCGTTGACCCAGATGCCGAATATCACGCTTGCTGAGAGCGACAGCAGGAAGTTTCCCAGGCGCTTGACGAAAGGCATGCTCTTGTTCCGCTTCCTCGACCCGAACACGATGTCGTACCCGCGCCTGTCGACTGCGTTCACGAGCTTCTTGATGTCGGAGGGCGAGTGCTGCCCGTCGGCATCCAGCGTGACGATGATGTCAGCCCCGCGCTTCAGGGCCATGTCGCAGCCCGCCCTGGTCGTGTATCCGGCCCCGCGGTTGGACTTGTTCTTCATGACGAAGGCCTTGGTCTTCTTAGCCACCGCGTAGCTATCGTCTTTTGAACAGTCGTCAACGACGATGACCTCGTCCACCCTCTGTAGGGTTTCCCTGATGACATCGCCAACGCGCGTGCCTTCGTTGTACATGGGGATGACTGCTATTACCTTTTTAGAACGTGCTTTTTGTACCATTTGATAGTCTCCTTGAGCCCCCTGTCAAGGTCGTACTGGCACCTGTAATTAATATATTTTCTCATGCGCTCGGTGCTCGGGAAGCGGTGTATGGGCCTGCTGTCCGCATACTTGTCCTTCTCGAACACGGGCTTGATCTTCTTCTCCATGCCGGTTGCCTTGATTATCTTGTTGGCAAGCTCCAACATCGTCGTTCCCTTGTTGGCCCTGTAATGCACGTTGTCTCCGATATTGACCACCTTGCCCAGGGTCTTCTTGCTCGTGACTGCGGCGATGGTCGCGTTTACGTTGTCGGTGATGTAGACGAACTGGCGTGTCATGGAGCCGTCGCCGTGTATCACTGGCGGAAGCCCGCGCAGCACGCGGTCTATGAAGATGCCGACGACAAAGCCCCATTCGGTGAAATCCTGCCTAGGGCCGTAGACGTTGAAGAAGCGAAATGAGGTGGTGCCGAGGCCGAACTTCTGATAATACGCGTTTAGGAATGACTCGCCGAGGATCTTCACCTGCGCGTACGGCTTCCTCGCATCAACAGCAGACTCCTCAAACTCCGGCAGTGCCCTGGGCTCGCCGTAGATCTCAGAGGATGATGAGAACATGAGCCGTTTTACCCCGTAGAACTTGGACAGGTCGCAGATGCTCTTGAGGCCCTCGACATCCCTCAGCACGGATGTCGGGTCTTCTTCAGTGCGCTTCACTCCCACGACTGCCGCGTAGTGGAACACCCAGTGAGGCTTCTGGAACCTGAACGCGTCCTTCAGGGTCTCAGGATCGTTCGCATCGCCATTGAGAAGCGTGAAGCGGGGGTTGTCCTTCAGGGCCGCCAGGTTCTCTGCGTTGCCTGACAGGAAGTTGTCCAAGGCCACGACATTGTGCCCCCTCCTGACCAGTTCCTCGCAGAGGTGGGAGCCGATGAACCCCGCGCCGCCCGTCACCAGCACGTTCCGCGGTCGGATTTTCTTTGGCATCGTCGACACGAATTACAGGCAATTTAAATAATTATGGGTAACTATAAAAAAGCCTGACACTTCTCACTTACTTATGTATAAGGAGATAGGCGGCAGGCGCCTGGTCCTGAAACTGGACAGGCCTGTTAGGGTGGCTTTGCCGGGCACAGGAGGCAGAGTCCTGGCATTGGGTGCTGAGATGGCCGGGTCATACTGCGTGTGGGAAGGCGGCAGGGCGCTCGTCTCCGAGACCTATGGCCCGCTTTCAGAGCTAGGCAATCTGGAGGCCTTCCGCAAGGCTGTCGGGAAGGTCAGGCCTGATGCGGTGCTCTCAGACCTGCACCCGGGCTACGCCAGCTCGGTGCTGGCTGAGGAATTCGGCTGCAAGCAGGTAAAGGTACAGCATCATGTGGCGCACGCGTACGGAGCAGCAGCTGAACAGGGCCTGGACGACTTCGCAGCTGTGGTCTGCGACGGGCTCGGTTACGGCAGCGACGGCACCATCTGGGGAGGGGAGGTCTTCGACAACGACAGGCGTGTCGGCCACCTCGAACCGCAGGTCCAGCTCGGAGGCGACGCTGCAACCAAGGAGCCGCGTCAGATGGCGGCTAGCATCCTCTTCAAATTCCTCGACGAAAAGGAGGCTGGAAATCTCATAAGCTTGCCCAACCTCGGCGCCTTGAGAAAGGTTTGGGAGGATCGCTTCAACTCGCCGATGACCACGAGCTGCGGCAGGGTCCTCGACGCAGCCTCGGCCCTGCTAGGCTTTTCAAAGGAGAGGACGTTCGAAGGCAGCCCCGCGATACTGCTCGAGAAGAACTCGACCAAGCCTTACGACCTGCAGCCCAAATTCAAGGGGGACACGCTGCTCACAACGCCGCTTTTCGAGTGGCTGGTGGAAAACATCGGCCGCGACAGGGCAAGGCTTGGGGCGACGGTCCAGCTATACCTGGCAGAGGGGCTGCAAAGCATAGCGGCCAAGATGAAGAAACAGATAATTTTCTCCGGAGGCTGCGCGTACAACACCATAATGACATCATTCATGCTGGGCAAGGGCGTTGGTGTGAGCACCCGCATTCCTGCTGGCGACGGCGGCATCGCTTTCGGCCAGGTCGCATACCATCTCCGAAAATAATTTATTTACCCAAATCAAAGGTTCTGCATGCGAAGGATAGACACAGTCATCTTGCACCATTCCGGCAGGCACGATACGCCTGAGAGCATCAAGCAGCTTCACGTCGAGGAGCGCGGCTGGGACGACATAGGCTACCACTACCTCATCGACAGGGACGGAAACATCATCCCCTGCCGCGACGAAGGGGTGCAGGGCGCCCACGCCAAGGGTCACAACGCTCATTCTGTGGGAGTGTGCCTGCTCGGGGACAAGGACTCAGAGGGAGTGCCCGAACTGCAGATGGGCTCACTGATATGGGTGATCAAAGACCTGTGCAAACGCTACGAGGGCGCAAAGGTCCTGGGACACAGGGAGCTGAAGGGCGTCAAGAAATCCTGCCCAGGGAGGAATGTGGACATGGACAAGGTGCGCAGCTTGGTCCAGCAGAGTGGCTCTCCCCCAAAAGGTTCGGCCGACTGAGTCTAGCAGATCCTTGGGACTATGGTGCCTGAAGGCATGGGAAGGATCCTGCTCCCGAACCTGGTGTGCAGCCTCACCTCGCCTTTCGGGCTCTCGCCGGTCACAGTCCCGACGACGGATGCCAAGGCGTTGAGCTTCTTGAGCGCAGCCTCAACCTTCTTTGCGTCCTTTTCTGCCACGACGCAGAGCATCCTCCCCTCGCATGCCAGCGAGTACGGGTCGAGACCGAGCATGCCGGTCACTGCCTTGACCTCCTTTTTCATAGGGCACTCGCAAAGCTCCAGGCTCACCTTCCCCCTCTGTGCAAGCTCGTTCACAGCTGCCGCGAGCCCTCCCCTGGTCAGGTCCTTGGCCTGCTTGATGCTCTTGGCGACCGCTGCAACCTCCCTTGTTAGGGGTGCTGAGTCGCTCTCAAGGCAGGTCTCCATCCCGAACCTGGTCGCGAGCAGCGCTGCGCCGTGCTCCCCTATACCACCAGACACGATAAGCTTATCCCCTTCAGCCAGGGGCAGGTCGAAAGGCCTCTTGGTCCTGCCCACCCCGCTGCTCGTCGCGACCAGCCCGTCCACCTTGCCCTTCGGCATGACCTTCGTGTCTCCTGTGACGATTGGGATGCCGTGCTCTTTTGAAAGCCTGCCGACCGTCTCAAGTATGGAAAATAGTTGGTCCTTTTCGAAGCCTTCCTCTATGACCATCCCTACCGCGAGTCCGAGCGGTTCTGCTCCCATCATGAGCAGGTCGTTGACAGTGCCTGAGAAGACGAGATCGCCTATGTTGCCCCCGGGGAAGAAAAGTGGGTCGACGGTGTAGGAGTCGGTCGTAAAGACCAGGTCTTCAAGTATTGCGGAGTCGTTGTCAGAGTGCTTCCACTCCCCTGTCGGGCCCAGCAGCTCCCTGCACTTCTTGATGAGGCGGTTCATCTCGACGCCGCCCCCGCCCTCTGCGAGTGATACGCGCTCACCCACGCGAGCTCACCTCAAACCATATAGCGCATGCGCCCTCGCTGCTTACCATGCACGCCCCCTTCGGGCTGCCGGGCGTGCAGCTCCTGCCGAACAGGGAGCACTCCTCAGGCCTGATTAGCCCCCGCACGACCTCGCCGCACCTGCATGCGGGGTTCTCCCTGCTCCTAACTTTGCTGATTACGTCCCTGTGTATTATCCTCGCATCCAGCTCTTCGTCCTTGGGCCTGAGGCCTGAGTGCGGGATGTTCCCAAAGCCCCGCCAGACCGAGTCGCAAGGCTCCATAGTTTCCCTGGTCAGAGCCTGGGCCGCCTCGTTCCCTTTTGGAGTCACGGCTTCGGGGTATTCGTTCCTGACGCCAGTCTCGCCGTCGTGAATCATCCGTATCAGCGTGTGCAGCGCTTTGATCATCTGCTCAGGACGGAATCCGGAGATCACCTGCGGCACTCTGAGGTCCAGCTCCTCCCACATGTCGCTTCCGGTGATGGTTGCGACGTGGCCTGGGTCTATGAAGCCGTCGATTTTCATGTCCTTCGCGATGAGCCTCATCGGAGGGGGCATGACCTTGTGGACTGAGAACAATGGCACCCCTGCCTTCAGCGCGTGAGCGCTCATCGGAGTGGTGGTCTCAAAACCGACTCCCAGGAGGGTCCTCCCCTTCCCTATCTCGTCAACTGAGTATATTATCTGGACGTCCGCTCCCCGCTCCCTTGCCGAAGCGAGGCTCATCTCCGTGCCTGGAACGTTTACCATGTCGCCGTACGTTGCCAGTGGCACTCCTGAGAGAGCGAGCGCGACAGCGGAGTCGATGTCGTGCTGGCTGGTCACGCAGACAGGGCAGCCGGGCCCCGAGATGAGCTCGATGTTCCTGGGCAGAAGTTCACTGATGCCGTAGCGCATGATGGTATTGGTGTGCCCTCCGCACACCTCCATTATCTTGATGTCAAGCCCTTCGGACCACTTGGCGATGTCATTTAGCAGCTCTTTCATCCTTGCCCATCTCCTTGTCGAGTTCGGCGAGCAGCCTGTAGGATTCCCGAGCGACTTTTTGGTCCACCTTCTGAATGGCGAAGCCTACATGCACCAGGACGAAGTCGCCCACCTTGACCCCTTTCAGGAAGGACAGGTCGACCTCCCGCTTGACGCCGCCGAAGTCGGCCTTTCCCTTATCCCCCTTGATTTCGAGAATCTCACCTGGCACGGCTAGGCACATGGGAAGAGCTAAACGGAAAGGTTACATAAATGTTTGGTTTAGCTTTCTCTTCAGGGTGAAGTAGTTCGGAGTGCCGCCCCAGTTCGTGCTGCAGTAGTACTGCGCTTCTTTTGGCAGGTCCTTGGTCATCGAGGTCAGATCGATCACCTTGTTCTCGTCGCTCTGAGCCCTATCGTTTGCGACCTGCAGGGCAAGCTCATGCATCCTCGTCTTCGCTTCTTCAGGCTGGTCCAGATCGACGACACCCAAGACCTCTTCGAGCCCCTGGTTGTTTTTCACCGTCGGCTGGTTGAGGATTACATAATGGTCATCCACCACTTGTGCCCTGATTAAGTTGCACCCGAAGCCGCCGTATGCCACGAGCCTGGCCGCGATGACTGAGTATGTGCCGCCGTTGAGCGGGCTGTCGCTTCCGTCAGTTATGCTCTCTGTCAGGATGGTTCGTGATTCTTCCATGCGGGCCCGAGAATTCTAAATATTTATAAAGATAACTGGTCGACCACTGTTTGGGAGGTGGATATTCATGCCAAAAAAGAAGAAATCATGCGAGATACACAAGAACGCCCCGGCGGGCGGAGTGTACTGCCTCGGGTTCATAGGCGCGGTCATCTACTACATCTCGACCGCGACAGGGTTCTGGATGGGCGTGCTGGGATTCCTCAAGTCGATTGTCTGGCCCGTCTTCCTGGTGTACGGCCTGCTGAAGTTCATCGGCGCGTGAGCGTTCATACCAAAGAAATCGCGTCGTGCTTGCACGCGTCGACGCAGGCGCCGCAACCGGTACATTTGTCATCGTCGAATTTGACAACATCTTCCCTTTTCAAAGCTCCAGCAGGGCAGGCCTCGACGCACCCTACGCATGAGCCGCAGCAGCAGCTGACGCACTTGCCATCCTTCCAGCAGCACTTGTCATAGTCGATCTTTATCGGCATGGAAACTCGAAACAGGGAGCCGGTATAAAAAAGTTGTCATGACTTGCTGTAGACGTCGAGCGCGTCCAGGATGTCTTTCTTTCCCATCGCAGGCCAGTGCTTGCCTGAGAAGTGGACGAAGGCACCTGGCGAGTCCCATATCAGAAAGTCTGAGAGCCTCATCCTGGTCCCGCTCCTGATTATCACCTGGGGCGGCAGGAAATACGAGGTGTACAGGTTCTCCTTGATGGTTTCCTTGGATATCTCCTCTACTCTCATCTTCCCGGCTTCGATCCTCCGGGCTATGAGCCTGCACGCGTCCACGATCTCCTGCTGGCCTGAGTAGTTAACGCAGAAGTTGAGGAAGAAGCGGTCGTATCCGCCTGTGGCCTGTAGCAGGTCCTTGATGTTGCCGACAGCAGCGCCCGGCAGGTCGTACCACTTGCCCAGCACTGAAACCTTGATCTGGTTGTCGTGGACCAGGCCGCTCTCCTTCAGCCGGTCGAAGAAGTGGGTCATCGCGTCGAGCATGTCCTCGAAGTGCTCCTTGACCTCTCCCCTGAAGAGGTGGAAGGTGAGCACGGGGATGTTGAACCTGACCGCTAAGGGTATCACTGCCTCTATGTTGGCGAACTTCTTTTGGAAGGCCTCATGCACTGGCCTGCCTTCAGAATTGGCCCAGGCAATGCTCCCTTCTGTTGTTATCGCCAGGTGCTTGGGAAGCTTTTTCGGTGTTCCCAGGAGAGCGTCAAATACCATCGAAGTCCTCGCCGAGAGAAAATTTATAAAGCTTTGTATCTGTTTTTAAGCCAATGATGCTCATATACGGGGTCGTGCTCGTCGCGCTGATATACGGTACTGTCTCAGACCTCAAGACCAGGGAGGTGCCGGACTGGCTCAATTACTCACTCGTGGCCTCGGGTCTGGGATTATCAGCCATAGTCTCCCTCATCGAGGGCGCATGGCAGCCCATCACCTTCTCGGTGGCAGGCCTCGCAGTGAGCTACGGCCTTGGCGCGCTGATGTTCTATACGGGCCAGTGGGGCGGCGGTGACTCCAAGATGATCATAGGGCTCGGCGCGCTGCTGGGCCTGGACTTCACATCCCTGTCATCAGTGCCTTTCATGGTCGGGTTCTGGATCAATGCTCTCTTCGTGGGCGCCTTCTACGGGCTCATCTGGAGCGTGGTCCTGGCGGTCCTCAGGTTCGGCAAGTTCCACAGGGCGTTCGTAAAGCAGGTGAAGTCAGCTAAGTACATCCACTACGTCGCATGGGTACTGGCCTTCGGCCTGGTTGTCCTCGGGGTTGCAGTACAAGACCTCATGCTGAGGTTGCTCGGCTTCGGCTTCGCGGTGCTTGTGCCCCTGTTCTTCTACACGTGGGCCTTCGTCAAGGCGGTCGAGTCGGCGTGCATGATACGGGATGTCCACCCCTCCATGCTGACTGAGGGCGACTGGATCGTGGACGACGTGGTTGTCGGCGGCGAGAGGGTGACCGGGCCCAAGGACCTGGGGATAAGCAAGCAGCAGATCGCGACGCTGGTCAAGAAGAAGGTCAAGTCTGTCAGGATCAAGGAGGGCATACCCTTCGTGCCCAGTTTCTTGATAGCCTTCCTGCTGAGCCTGACTGTCGGCAACCTGCTGAACATCCTGCTAGGGGTGATATGATGGACCCTTTCGTAAAATCAGTTTTCGTGGGCGTGCTCTTCTTCCTGTTCTACACAGCTTCGACCGCGTTCATCGGAAACCTGAACTGGCTGGTGTCAGGAGTCGCATCGGCGTTGTTCTTCGCCATATACCTGTCAGTCGAGATGTTCCTGCTCCGGAACTCTAATACTTCCTCACGAGCAGGGGGTAGGAGACCAGGCTCCCGGCGATGATTACTAGGCCGATTATCGCAAAGAGGGTTGGGATGCCGAACCTCATGACTATGAGGCCGCTCACCATGAAGCTTGCGAAGGCCCCGATTTTTGCAATCGACATGTAAGTCCCGACGACCTCGCCTTCCTTCTTCAACTTCTCCCCGATGTCCGACATGAGGCTCCATGCGGTGACGTTCCACATGCTGGTGCCGATGCCCCCTATGAACAGGAGGGTGACCAGGAGGGTGTAGCCGTGCACGAGCGAAACGGCAACCCATATGACACCCCAAAGCAGGGTGCCTGCGACAATCATCCTCCCCCTGCCGACCCTGTCGCTTATGCCTCCCCAGATGAACTGCAGCAGGTGCATGGAACCGTTGATGAACAGGGCGAGGCCGACGTAGGTGTAGTCCATGCCCAGGCTCTCGATAATGAATAGGGGCAGGAACACCCGCGTGGCCGGCATCTCGGCATGCATTGTCATGCCCAGGATCGCCATTCCCCTCAGCTGAGGCACGCGGACGAAATCCCTCATCTCCTTGAAGATGTTGAGCGAGCGGCCCCTCATCACCGGCATGTGGAAGTGGTCCTGCGCCACCAGAAAGACTGACAGCACTCCCAGCAGGGCCAGCGACACGACGAAAGGAGTCTGGATGAAGAACCTGTCAGCCAGGTAGCCGCCTATCAGCGGCGCGAGGAGCGCTGCGAGGTGGTTCAGGCTCAGCGCGAAGCCGGCCATCCTGCCCCTGTTCCGGTCGTTCAGCGTGTCTTCTATCTTTGCAATGGCTATCAGCGCCACAGCCGCTGCGCTGGTGGCGTCGAGCATTCGCGCGACCACTATCAGTGCAGGGCTGTTCCCGAAGAGGTACAGGGCGACCGCGAGAATCTGGCAGAGTATGCCGGCGATTATTATCGTGTTCCTGCCCACCTGGTCTGAGAGCTTTCCTATCAGGCCAGATGCGAAGATCATCACCAGCGGGAATACGGCGAACAGCCAGGACAGCTGGGCGTCGTTTACCCCGAGCCCTTTGATGTAGGGAGCGAGCACCGGAAGGAGAAGCGAGATGCAGAAGTAGAAGGCCACGCTCACGCCCGTTATCTTGAGGTAGTCGGTGTGGTGCATGCAAAAAAACATGGCAATGCCGCTTAATAAATGTTTTCGAATAAACCGCACATATAATAATACTGGGATTTTTTGCTGGTTCATGGACTTTCGGTTCAGGTCACCTGACAGTCTAAAGGAATTAAGCGGTCTCGTCGACTTCCTGATAAAGGCGCCTCTGGGCTACCCTGACTATGAGGACTGGGTTGCGCGCGCCAGGACTGAGATTGAGTTGGGGTACAAGCATGCCATACTCGCCTTCAGCGACGGAAGGCTGGTGGGAGACCTCATTTACCAGGAGCACAAGCAGCTGCCTGGCATGAGGGAGGTCAAGAACATCAGGGTGCACCCCAAGCTGCGGCACCGGTACTTCGCCTTGTTCATGCTGCGCCAGGCTGAGGCAGAGGGCTCCTTCGACGCCATCATATGCGATTCGCGCAGTGATAACGTGCGCGCCAGGACCATGCTTCTCCTCGCGGGGTACTCCCCGTTGGGTGAGCGTTTCCTGTACGATTCGCATAACGTCGACACAATTTACATCAAGACCTTCGACTCGAGAACTGCCGGCGGCGTGGTCTACAGGGCTGGCAACATCATAGGGAGCTGATGACCTTGACCAGCTCCGCGTCGGACGCGTCGCTCTTGAACTTTACCTTCCTGCCGATTCTTCCACCCTTAGACTTGACGATGGCTGCCATGTCCTTGAAGGAACCTGCGACCGTTGAGCCGTAAGTGGCGAAGAGGTGGACTGTCTTGCCATGGAGCCGCATGGCCCTGCACATGCTCCTCGCGTTGGGGCAGAACTTGCCCATCCAGATGGGAGACCCGACCCAGACAGCGGAGTACCCTGAGACGTCGGGCACCGGCGCGCCCCTCCCGCACGTCAGCAGCTGCCTGAAGACACCGAGCACTGATATCTTGAACTTCTTTTGCTCGCAGTTCCTCTGCGCTGCTATCATGTCGGCCACTTTGCCGGTGTGGCCTGCGAGGGTGTAGCAGATGACGATCTCCTTCACGGCATCCGCCTTAGTTGTTTGATCATGTAGTTGTCCTCGGGACCCTGTTTGATTTCCTGCGTTTCCGAGTCCGCCTGAACTGGCGCCTGCTTTTCCTTTTCGAAACCCCCAATGCTGCCTGTCACCTCCTTTACAAGCAGCTCGACGGTCGACATCTCCTCTTCGGAGAGCTGCTTGGGCTGCCATTGCAGGTTGAGCCCGTCGTTTTGCGACCTGGGTATCACGCGAATGGAGAAGTGGGCGACAGTCTGACCCGCGGGGATCCCGTTGCTTACCAGGATGTTGGTGCCGTGCGCGCTGAGGGCCTCGAAGATGGATACAGACACCTTGTTTGCGACGACCATCGCGTGGCCGACCACGAAGTCCGGCACCTCCTCGATGATGGGCCTGTGCTCCTTGGGCACGACCACGACCTCGCCCATCACTGCGCCGCTCTCTGGGAGGAACGCGACTACCTTGTCGTCCTCGTAGAGGATGTGCTTCTTCTGCTGGATTATCTCACAGTAGGGGCATGCCATTTTCTTGTCACAGCTTCAGCTTGCTGGGGTCTAGGTTGTCGAGGTCCACGTCGTTTTCCAGCTCCTTTTCGACCTTTTCCAGGACCTCTTTGAGGTCCATGCCCGCAAACATCTTGGAGAGCTGCGGGTTGGTCTTGATGATGTTCATCAGCCTCGTTGGGTCTGTCTTGAGCAGGGTCTTGAGCTGCGGGTTGGCCCGGACCGACTGCGCGAGCTCGGCGATGTACCTGCTGGCGAGCTTGGGTTCGGGAAGCGGTTGCTTCTCCTCCTCCGGCTCGTCCAGGTAGACGACCTCCTCTGGTGCCACGCCCATGTGCGCACCAATCCTCTGCCTGAGCGCGTTTTCGAGGTTGACCATCTCCTCAGGCTTGAAATCGTTCTTGGGAAGGTCGAACAGCTTCAGACCGTCACCCTCCTTCCTGGGTATGATGTGGAGCATTACGTGGGGCGCCTGCTGGCCTGCGACCGCCCCGTTGGCTGCGAAGATGTGAGTGCCTTGCACCTTGAGCGCCTTGATAAGCGCGTGCGACATGGCCTTGGCCACCATCATCATGTGCGCCAGCTCCTCGTCGGGCATCATGGGTATTATCTGGTAGTGCACCTTTGGTATGATGAGCGTGTGTCCCGGATTGGCGGGATTGATGTCGAGAATCGCGATGACGCGGTCGTCCTCGAAGATCTTCTTCGAAGCCACCTTTCCTTCGATTATTCGGCAGAAGATGCAGTTCTGCTTTTGCAGTTCGGCTATCTGCTCGGGAGACATGTTCTTCAGGTCTTCCTCAGTGAGCTGCTCTGGCATGTGTTCTGATGTGGCAGGTATCTATATAAATTTTGAGGTTAAGTATTTATATTAACGAATTTGCTCCTTACCCATGGTGCTGATGCTGATAATACGGACGCTCTTCATCGTCTTCATCCCAGGTTTCCTGGTCACGATAGCCTTCATAAGGCCGAGGAACAACATCGCGCTGTTCGCTTACTCTGTGGCGGTATCAGTACTGCTCAACATGACCGCCGGCCTGGCACTCGCAGCCTTCTCTGCCATAAGCGCCTTCAACCTCTGGGCGGTCAACCTGGTCGTCTGCGCGGTCGCTCTCGCCTCATATGCGATAGACCGCTTCAAGCACTAGTTTTTTATATTGACATTCGTCTGTTCGCATGATGAAGTACTCAGTCGTCCTGCCGTGCAGGAACGAAGCTGCCACCATAGGCATCTGCATAGACAAGATAAGGGAAGCCTTCAGCAGCATGACCGCCTCCTATGAGATAATCGTCTCGGACTCGTCGAAGGACGGTTCTGACATCATAGCAAGTAGGAAGGGCGCCAAGGTGGTCTACCACAAGGAGGGGTACGGCGAAGCGCTCATGGCCGGCTTCCGCGCAGCCAAGGGCGACTACATCATAATGGGCGACGCCGACGACACCTACAACTTCCTGGAGCTGGGGAGGCTGGTCCGGTACTCGTCCCACTACGACATGGTCATAGGCTCGCGCTTCAAGGGCAGGATACTTCCAGGGGCGATGCCTGCCCTCCACCGCTACCTGGGAAACCCGTTACTGACGTTTGCCCTGAATATGATGTTCGGCTCCAGGATAAGCGATGCGCACTCCGGTTTCCGCATGATAAGGAGGGACGCGCTCGCGAGACTGTCCCTCACGACGACAGGCATGGAATTCGCCTCAGAGATGGTCATCAAGGCGGTGAAGAGAGGCCTTCGCATCAAGGAGGTCCCCATCACATACTATCCTAGACGCGGTTCATCGTCGCTGGACAGCTGGAGGGACGGCTGGCGTCATCTCCGCTTCATGCTCCTCTACAGCCCGACCGTCCTGTTCCTCGCGCCGGGCGCGGCGCTTTCTGTAATCGGGCTGGTGCTGCTGGTTGCGTTCAGCATCGGGCCTCAGACCATCGGAGGCTTCACCTTCGACATCCACCCAATAATCGTGGGATCAGTGCTGACTCTTTCGGGCACCATGCTGATCATCATGGGCACCGTTGCCAAGGTCTTTGCCCACGTGCACCTGGGGGAGCGGAGCAGGCTTGCAGAGGAGCTATTTAGGCTCATGCCGCTCGAGAGGGGCATGTTGCTATCTTCGATAATAATCCTCATCGGCTTATTCCTGGGACTGAGGATTGTGGTACTATGGATCATGAGCGGTTTCGGACCGCTGGACGAGCTCCGCCAGGGCATAGCTTCGCTTACCATACTCATGGTTGGTATGATGCTCTTCTTCTCAGCCTTCTTCTTGAGCATCATCGGTATAAGGAAGAAATGATCTTTTCAGTAAGATATCTCATAGATGACGTACGAGCTGGATGACCTGACTGGCTTGAGGAAATCGCAGCTTAACGGGAACCTCGAGAATACCAGCCTGGGTGGCTCCAGACTGTGATAGTCCAGTATCGTATCGTAGTTCTGGATTAGTTCGTACTTGCCCTCACAGCTTGTCGAAAAAAAGGTCCGTGCCACGATGAGCCCGTACTCATCGCCGCCGACGAAAGAGTTCTGCGGGCTCAAGGAAATCATACCAGCTACTGGATAAATGATGAACGAGCTGATATCATCCGCTATCACGAAGGCAGACTTCCCGTAGGTCTGCTCCATCCAGATGACCGCATCGTAGTATTCGTCGCTTATTAGCCTGTAAGGCACGAGGTCGCGGTTGTCGATGCGCATGTACCCTGGGAAGCTGGCGATGAAGAACAACAAGAGCAAAGCTGCGGTGGCTGCGCCCTTCCACCTGGTGAGCCTGCTGATCCAATAGATCCCTGCACCGATAGGGATGCACGCGAGCATGGTCATCAGGTAGATGTTGCGCTGGTAGGGGAAAACAACGGACGTGAGAGTCAGGTTGAACCATACGAAGTTGGCAAGCAGCAGCGCGAAAGCTATTACCATAGGGACAAGCCTCCTATCCGATAGGGCTATGGCCCCAATGCCCACCAGCAAGAGGGCGACATAAAACCAGGAGAACAGGTCAAGGAAACTGTAAATGACGTTGAAAGCCGTCCATTGGCTGGTCGTCAGCAGGTGTCTTAGCAAGATGGGAATAAATTCCTGCCTGTAGACAAAAAGAAGGTATGCCACCCCAGCAAGTACCAAGAGGGAAGCAGCAATCGAAGCCGCCCTCAACGTCTGCCTTCCTGGGCGGTACCTCCTGTCGGCCATCAGGCTCAGTCCGATGAGGAATATCACAGCGGCATGAAGCGGGTATGACACAAATGATACCAGGACAACGAAGATGGCCGACGAAAGCGCCCAAATGCTGCCTGTCTCGATGAAGTCCACCCACAGGTACACAGCCAGGAAGACCAGCCACAGGTTCTGCACGCTGGGCACCAGGAACCAGTTGCCTAGGATGTTTACGTTGCTCGCAGCGAACATGAAAGGGACCAACGGGGAGACAGAAAGCCAGAACTTGCCGGTTATGCGGTGGAGCATCAGGAACATGAAGAAGGCATTCAGGACCCAGAACGCGGCAGGCAAAAGGAAGAATCCCTTTACCAGGTTGCCGCCGGACATCAGCCAAATCACGGCCAGGGTTATATCAGATCCAGCCTCCGAATTCGAGAAATAATAATCGCCGTACGTATACGGGTTGGTGTCCGGCCACCTATTCTGCTCTGCCACCAGTCTTGCCATCGCCATGTGTCCCCATTCGTCGCCGTGGTAAGGGTAGGGGAAGAACGAGTCGTCAACCTCGACGTACTGCGCCGTGCCGGCTATGTCCTGCACTAGGCCAGTGTAGTCTGTGTGGACCCGAAGTATCGTGACGAATCCTGCTGCCAGCACCAGCAGGAGGAATGCCGCTTCCAGCTTGGAGAGCTTTTTCATCGTGCTGCATGTAAAACAGCGTATATAAAAAACCTTTTCAGCGGTCGTTCACAATGGTTAATTGTGATATGACTATACTGGTAGTTCATTATGCTGCCCTGAGTGTAAAATTATGCTCGGGTGAGACCGGTAAAAAATAGAAACCTATTTAAAGGACCAACCCCAGAAATATAGATAAATATGGCTAAGAAAAAGATCTCGATGACCATCGACGAGCACGTCTTTGAGGAGTTCAAAGGCTACTGCGAACGCAACGGCATGAAGATAAGCTCCAAGGTCGAGCTCATGATGCGAGAGGCAGTGAAAAACACCAGCCTAAGGAAATTCATCAAAGAGGAGTGATCGGCCCCACGAGGGGGGAACTCATTAGGCCGACGCTCGACCCAACTCATACTTACCGAGTCACACAGTAACATTCGTCCTTCACAGAGGTATGTCGCCATTATGTTGGGTAGTGTAGGGAAAAAAAGAGGTATGTATATACAGGGGGGTGGGGGAGACCCCTCTACGCCTATTCTGACACCTGCACACAAAGCGGCATACTTAGGATTCTCACTTTTGGCGACATACTTCTGTCATGCCTCCGGCCTACCCGCTGGGGGCATGGCAGATTTCTCACTTTTGGCGACTTACCTCTGCCACTCTTCCGGCCTACCTACCGGGAGGGTGGCAGGGGGATTTTTCACATTGGCGACATGCCTCTGTCATGCCTCCGGTCTACCCGCTGGGGGCATGGCAGAGGTCTTCTACAGGAGGTGCGACCCATGAGAGCAGGCAAGCAAATGGACAACGCCGCATGGGCCATACGCGGCCCAGATGAGTCGATCATACGGCTCATTGTTATCGTGGTGGCGCTGCTCGCCTGCACCCCCAACCTAGCGGTAGCTATAGACTACGGGACCAACCCCGGGCACGACATGCTCTACGCCAACCTTTGGGGCGACACCTTCTGGGGGGACCTCAACCTCACCAACAACACGGTCGACCTGCACTTCAGGCTGGGAGAATCGACCAGCTTCGCAGACATGTACTGGACCACAGCCACGGACACCTTCACCATCGACGCCTCAGGGCCCATGTTGTTGGAGGCAGGCTCTGACATCAACCTGACACCAGGCGCAGGCGACGCACTCTTCCTGCTCGGAGGTTACGGCAGCACAGGAGCGACCATCGACTCAGTGGGCAACCTCCTCATCGACGGCTCCATGACAGCCGGAAACGACCTGTACGTGAGCAGCACTGGCGTGTTCAACGGCAGCGTCGACTTCAACGGAGGAATCATAGTTGAGGCATTCAGCGTCGCGGACAACACGGGCAACGTGGTGACGTCAGGAACGCTAAACGTCAGCGGCCTCACCTCGCTCGGCACCGGGCCCACAGTCTACGCCAACTCTGCCGGTGAGCTCACGGTCGCAGGCGACATCGAGTTCGGAGGAGTGATATACGGCAACGCTTCAGGCCTGAGCGACGTCCCCCTAGACTCGTTACCTGACAACTGGATAAACGAGAGCGGCGACAATATGTTTGGTGACTTAAACCTCCTTGCGGACCTGAACTGCTCAGGCTGCATAGAGGTGCAGGACATCGGCCTGGGCGAGGTCTGGAGCTCGAGCGTTCAGGACAACAACCTTACCACCGACGATATCAAGGACGCGACCCTAACCTCATCAGACATCGCTCCCGCAGGGCTATCTGATGAAGGCGACTTCGCAACTGGAGTTGTCACCAGCCGCGTAATCCAAGATGATAACATCACCTCGGCCGACATAAAGGATGATACGGTCACCGACGCGGACATCGCTGACGACTCGCTTACCACCCTCAGCTACGCATCAGACAGCGTAAACCCTGACGACCTAAACGACTCCGCATCATTCGCGGTCCAGGACTTAACAGCGACAAATTTGGTGCAGGGCAACCGCCTGAAGTCTGTACAGTCCTTCGGCACCTCGCCGTTCGTAGTCGCGTCCAACACCACCACGACCAACCTATCTGCAGACCTGCTCGACGGGCTCGACTCATCATACTTCATGACGGCCGCTACCGACGACTGGGTCGACGAGACCGGCGACACCATGACAGGAAGCCTGGTCATCGGGACAGGCTCGACCTCGCACGGCCTGGACTTCGGTTCAGACGCTGCGGCAGACCTGTTCGTGACTGACGACGCTGAGATCGACGGACGCCTGCTCGTGGACGGCGACGGCAACATCTCAGGGTCGCTCCTGGTTGCAGGAGAGAATCTCTTTGTAGACCCGAGCGGCAATCTCATAACGAACGGCTACCTGAGCACATCTGACTGGATCAACACTAGCGGCAGCGCGTCTGTTGCTGGCACTGCTTATGTTGGCACGGTTGATTTGGGTCAGAACACGATTGGTGACGGGCAGCTTTCTGGCGATTGGGCTTTCAATTCTGGCAGCCTGTCGGGCATCGCTGACCTGACCGCTTCTGGCGACGTGCAGGCTGCGAACCTGACTGACGGTTCCGCTTTCCTGACTGGCGGAGCTCTCACCGCGGATTCCGGTTCTTTCAGCGGTCTTGTGTCTGCCGGTCAGCTCGCTTCTGCTGGCGTGATATACGCTGACGGCGGTGTGGCTTTGTCCGGCGGCGTCCTTAGCGATTCTGACGGCGCGGTCAGCGTGAACGCAAGCCAATCTTTCGAGGTTGGCGGCGGCTACTCGGGTAGCGGTGCGACTTTGTATCCGAACGGCACGTTGGGTCTGTCCGACAGCCTGACCGTAGACCAGGACACGAGCGTAGGCGGCGACTTGACCGTCGGAGGCCTGACCACCTTCACAGGAGGAGTAGTAAACGACGGAGACCTCAACGTCACAGGAGATTTCAGGGTCGACGGCGACACTTTCTTAGGCAACGAGTCGGGCGACACGACCACTGTCACCGGCGGCCTCGACATAACGGGAGCGGCGACCGTAGGAAGCGGCCTTGACGTAACAGGCGACCTTGACGTGTCGCAGGCCATCGCGGCAGGCACGTGGGTCAATGCGACCTCGGCAGGAATATCCTCAGACCTCTACGCCGGGAGCGCAGACCAGTTCCACGTCGACAGTGCAGGAGCGATAACCGCAACGAGCCTATCAGCCTCATCAGCAGCCCTTTCCGGAAATCTCGACGTCGGCGGCAAGACCAACCTCACTGGCCCCATATACCTCGGTGACGGGGCTGACACGATTGTCATCAGCGGAAGCTCGTGGGGAATCGACCAGGACGGAAACGCGACCCTGGGCACGGTGAATACCGCCACTATTACAGGCGGAACCCTGACAGGCAGCGCCGTCTTCGGCACAGGCGCCTTCACGGTAGGCAATGGGGCGACCACTGTTGCGATCGACAGCAACGACTGGGACATAACCGCGTCAGGCGACGCGTCAGGGCTGGGTCAGGTCAGCATGAACGGCGACCTGCTGGTCAGCAACACATTCAACGTGACGGCAGCGACCGGTGAGGTGCGGGCCGGCGGTGACCTGACTATTGACGGCGACCTCAACATACAGGGAGGCTTCGCGTTCGGCGGCACCACGATCGACTCGAACGGACTCTTCACCTCAGGAGCGCTCTTCTTCAACGGGAGCAGCTGGACCGCCAACACCGAGGTGTTCAACGCCAGCGGCGAGTACGAGCTGGACCTCAAGGTTGGGACCATCGACTCCGACTACCTGTGGATCCAGTCAGACGGCGACTTGGTGCACAACACGGGTCCGGTGCGCGTCGACGACGACTTCACGGTGACCGGCACCTCAAGGCTGCAGAACATAGTCATGTCTGGCGACACGATCAGCGACACCGACGGCGCGGTGAGCGTCAACTCAAGCCAGCTATTCCAGGTAGGCGGAGGCTACACCGGAGTGCCATACGGCGGCGCGACGGTCTACCAGAACGGAAGCCTCTCGATGGACGGCGACCTGGTGGTGGAAGGCGCGACTCAGTTCAAGGGGCCGTTCACCCAGGACGGCGATATGACAGTCACAGGAGACCTGACCGTGCAGGGGGACACCATGCTGGGCGACAACGCAGCTGACTGGACCAACGTCACAGGCAGCCTGCTCGTGACCTCGGACGCGTACCTGCAGGGCGACCTCAACGTCCAGAACGTGCTGAACGTCACGGCAGGCACGACCGACGTGGGCAACCTGCTGGACGTGAACGGCAACCGCATGACTGGGCTTGCCGACGCGACAGGCGCAACCGACGCTGTCAGCCAGCAGTACGGCGACTCCCGCTACATAAACGACGACCAGGCGGAACGCCTCGAGGCTTCAGCTGCTGGGACGCTGCTCGTACTGAACAACACCGGAGCAGGCGACGTGCTCGTCGCGGCAGGCTCTGGCGGAAGCGTCACTCTCGACTCCAATGGTAACATCGTTTTAGACGGCACCGTCGACGGTGTGGACATTGCGCAGCTCAACACCCGCACAGGAGTCGGAGCAGAAGAAGACTCAGCGAGCCTGGAGCAGCAGATAGACAACCTGCAGAACTTCACGGGAGTGGCGAGCAACTCTGAGGACATGCCCACCTACTCGAGCGCCGATGTCATAACGCAGAACGACGATCTCGAGACCGCAGTGGGAGATCTCGATGCTGCCATAGGCACCCAGACTTACACAGAAGATTTCGTAGTCACGGACGGGCAGGACGTGACATCCTCAGTAGACGCGATCGACACCAAGCTGGAGGAGATAGTCAACGGCTCGCAGGACATAACCCACTCGCTGCAGGACGCCTACGTCGACGGGAGGCAGATCACAGGAGCCTCAGCCTTGAGCTCAGCTGTCGAGGTGGGAGACGGAATCGACGCCCTCGCGCTGTACGCGAACAACTCAGACAACCTCGCGCGCATCAACACGACTGGTGCGAACCTGGCATTAGGGTCGCAGGGAGGAACCACCTTCATGGCTGACGCTGTGAGCGTTGCGGGCAACCTGGACGCCAGGAACGGCCTGGACGTCACGGGAGCAGCACTGACGGTCGGCGGCTCGAACTTCCAGGTAACCACCGCAGGAGCCGCGACCATGGCTGGAAGCCTGCTGGTCGCAAACGTCTTCAACGTGAGCACCGCGGGAGACGCGAACCTGTCAGGAGACTTCTCGCCTTCCACCATAACTATGACCGGGTTCTCTGTCGGCCCGTCAGGCTACACTCAGGCCTCGTCGCTAGACGTCGCAGGAGGCTTCGGGACAGGCGGCGGCCAGTCGCTGTTCCAAAACGGCAGCATGGCGATAAACGGCAGCCTGTACGTGGACAACGACTTCTCTGTCGGAGGCACTTTCTCAGCTGACGGAGGACTTGCCGTAGACGGAGGCAACTTCTCAGTCGGCGGGCATGACATCTTCAGCGTGAACTACCAGACAGGCGCTGTCAGGATGGCAGGCGATTCCGCTTATGTTACAGGATCAGGTGATGCGAGGTTCGACGGCACGCTCGACGTGGGCCAGCAGGCCGCGTTCCAGCAGAATGTCGACGCTCAGGGAGGGCTTAACGTGACTGGCGCTGACCTGACTGTCGGAGGCAGCGCTTTCGTTGCCTCGACTTCCGGCGCTGTGGACATGGCCGGCGACCTCAACGTGAGCAACGTCTTCAGCGTAGCCTCAGGCACTGGTGACACCGACGTCTCAGGCGACCTGACTGCAGGCTCTATCACCATGACCGGATTCGCGGTCAGCACTACAGGAGGGACCAACGCATCATCCCTCGACGTGGCATCAGGCTACACATCAGGAGGGCACTCCCTCTACCCCAACGGCAGCCTGTTCATGGGCGGCGACCTCATCGTGGACGGTGACCTGTCTGCCACGAATCTCGACGTATCAGGCGGACTGGACGTGACAGGTGGGAACCTGTCGGTCGGAGGCCACGGCATATTCAGCGTGAACTACCAGTCAGGCGCGGTCGTCGCTGCAGGAGGCTACGGCGTGGGCGACGGCGGACTGCTGCTCAACGGCTCGGGATCCGTGTGGATGGACGGAAGCCTAGTTGTCGACCAGGATTCCGCGCTCATGGGCAACGTCGACGTCAGCGCGCCATCCCTCACAGGCGGCGCTCTGGACGTGGGCGGCGACGTCAACCTTGACGGCAACCTCAACATCAACAACAATCTCTTGGCCTCTTCGGCAGGCGCAATCGACATGGCCGGCGACCTCAACGTCAGCAACGTGTTAAACGTGTCATCAGGGACCGGCGATGTGGACATGGCCGGCGACCTGACTGCTGCTTCCATAACAATGACAGGATTCGCTGTCGGCTCGTCAGGCAACACCGACGTGTTGAGCCTCGACATCGGAGGCGGCTACGGAAGCGGCGCGACCATCGCAGCTGACGGCAACATCAGCACTGAAGGCAACCTGGTACTGGACGGCGGCTTCATCAACACAGCGGGAGCACCGCTCGTGCTGAACGCAGGTGCCGCGGCGCCCGTCAGGGTCGGCTCATCGGCAGGCGCGTACGCCACCGGAGCCGGCGACCTGCTCGTCACCGGAAGCATAGAGGTGCTCGGCTCGTCATACTTGAGCGACCTCAACGTCTCAGGCATCCAGATGAATAACGGCAACCTGGAAGTGCTTGGCAACCTCTCTGTGCTTGAGGGCTCGGCACTGGGCACTGCCACGATGCCAGGTGTGGGCGACCTCAACATGAGCGGCGGCCTGCATGTCTGGGGCGGAAACATAGGCATCGGCCAGGACGCGACAGGAGGCAACTACATCGACGCGGCCAACTTCGCTGTGGACACGAGCGGCAACATCGTGAACGTTAACGACATCACAGCAGGCGGATGGCTCAACACTTCGGCCGACGCGGGCATCGGAGGCGCGCTTTACGTGACCGGTGCCGCGACCGCAAACGAGCTCACTGCCGGAGGCAGCTTCCACGTGGACACGTCAGGCAACGTGGACTCTGTCGGGTTCATCACCTCATCTGACTGGATCAACACTAGCGGCAGCGCGTCTGTTGCTGGCACTGCTTATGTTGGCACGGTTGATTTGGGTCAGAACACGATTGGTGACGGGCAGCTTTCTGGCGATTGGGCTTTCAATTCTGGCAGCCTGTCGGGCATCGCTGACCTGACCGCTTCTGGCGACGTGCAGGCTGCGAACCTGACTGACGGTTCCGCTTTCCTGACTGGCGGAGCTCTCACCGCGGATTCCGGTTCTTTCAGCGGTCTTGTGTCTGCCGGTCAGCTCGCTTCTGCTGGCGTGATATACGCTGACGGCGGTGTGGCTTTGTCCGGCGGCGTCCTTAGCGATTCTGACGGCGCGGTCAGCGTGAACGCAAGCCAATCTTTCGAGGTTGGCGGCGGCTACTCGGGTAGCGGTGCGACTTTGTATCCGAACGGCACGTTGGGTCTGTCCGACAGCCTGACCGTAGACCAGGACGCAATCATTGGAGGAGACCTCACAGTGGCAGGCACCACCACATTCTCGAGTTCCACAGTAACCCAGGGCGACCACAACATCACCGGAGACCTCAGGGTTTTCGGAAATACCTTCCTCGGGGACGACGCTGCGGACTGGACCAACATCACAGGCAACGTTGACATCAGCGACGACGCACACATCGGTGGCGCATTGGATGTCACAGGCAACATTGACGCAAACGCAGGTCTGGATGTTGACGGCGGCGATCTGACTGTCGGCACTTCCAACTTCGTCGTGTCAGGCGCAACAGGCGATGTGGAAATGGCTGGCGACCTCAACGTAACGGGCGGCGCCAAGGTAGGTTCGGTTGCAGTGCCAGCGTCCGGATCGCTCTCAGTGCAGAACGACCTCAACGTGGGAGGCACAGGGACCTTCACTGACCTGGTATCAGCCAACAACGGACTTGCAGTCTCGACGGGCCACCTCACAGTTGGGGGGAACAGCTTCAACGTATCACCCTCGACAGGAGAGGTGTACGCAGCAGGCGGCAACTTCAGGATCGACTCTAACGCCAACATATCGGATGTGGGCTCAATCACGTCGGACGGCATGATTGTCACAACAGGAGGCGCGGATATCGGAACCACCCTCTCGGTTGGCGGGGCGACAGCCCTAGCGGACTCCCTCACTGTCGGGACCGGTACCTTCTTCCAGGTCGACAACGCCGGCAACGTGATCGACGCGGGCGACGTGGTATCTGACGGTTGGCTGAACACCAGCGGGAGCGGTGCCGTAGCAACCGACTTCTACGTCGGCGGCGGATACGCTTCAGGCGGCGCGTCCATCCTCAACAACGGCGACGCCCTCTTCGGAGGCGACCTGACCGTGGACGGCTCCGTGACCTTCGGGAACATCCAATCAGGAGGTGACATGGAGGTAGGTGGCGACCTGTACGTGAACGGCACCTCATTCCTGGGCAATGACGCAAGCGACTGGACCAACATAACAGGCAGCCTCAACGTGAGCGGAGGAGCGCACATGGCCACCCTGGAGGTATTGGGCGACGCAGATGTCGGAGGAGCGCTCCAGGTGACTGGGGCGATAACGGGCAGCGACTGGATCAACACGACAGGCTCTGCCGGATTCCAGGCGTTGTACGTCGGCTCAGCAGACCAGTTCGGGGTTGACAGCTCAGGCGCGGTCACAGCGGCGAGCCTCGACACCGGCGCAGGCAGCATCACCACCACAGGCACAGCCTACTTGGGCGTTGTCGACCTCGGCACCAACACGCTCACTGACGGCGCGATGCGCGGGGACTGGGACATGATGGGCTTTGACGTGACCAACATCACGACAGCCGGCATATACGACCTGAACGTCGGCCACAACGTCGGCGTGCAGAACAACCTGGAGGTGAACGGTTCGGTATCCCTGGGCAACGGTGACGACACAGTATCGGTTGACGCATCAAGCCTTACGATCGATGCCGCGTCGATAGACATAACCGGGGACCCGCAGTGGAACATCTCCAGCGCCGGAGTCATCCAGGGCACTCAGCTCAACATAGACGGCCTGAGGCTCGACGCGAACACCGTCTCGAGCACATCAGGCGACCTGACCCTTGACGCAAGCAGCGGAGTGCTCAACCTCGGACCTGACGACGTCGTTCTCATCAACGGCGGGGCGGGCTCGACTGGGGCCACCTTCGACCAGAACGGGAACCTGAACATCAGCGGCAACCTGACCATCCTGGGAGACCACCTGCAGTTCAACGGCATCACCTTGGGCTCCACGACCGGATTCCTCGTGGAGAACAACGCGACCTTCCACGGCCCGGTGACCATCGGCGACGGGGACGGGGACCCGATAAGGATTGACTCCAACAACTTCGACATATGGGCGTCGGGCAACGCACAGTTCCAGGAGATGAACGTCTCAGGGCTCTGGGTCAACGACCTGGTGCGCATTTCTGGCGGCGGGCAGATGTACGGGCTCACTGAGCTCAACGTAAGCAACCTGCAGCTCATAGACAGCGTCATCAGGAGCCTCAACGGCCAGAACCTCACCCTCGACTCGGCGGACGGAGCTGTCAAGATAGCGGCAGGAGACGATCTCGAGGTCGGCGGAGGCTACGGGAGCGGCGGAACCACGCTCGAGTCTGACGGCGACCTGTACATCGACGGCGACATCTACCAGACCTCTGGCAAGGTGTTCTACTCAGACGCCATCAGGTACAACGGAAGCGTCAACATCTCAGACGTGCTGCGCGTGGGCGTCGGGGCGACCGGGCAGGACAACGACTACCTGCAGGTCGACATCGACGGGCACATCAGCGACGCGGACGACCCGGTCACCATAGCGGACAGCATGCTGGTCCAGCAGACCCTGAACGTCACGCAGGGCATCTACGCCAACGGCGACACCATCGACAGCTCAGGCGCGTACCTGAGGCTGAACAGCCAGGAGGCCCAGCCGGTGGCGGTCGGAACCGGAACCCTCTCGCAAGCTACTCCAGGACAGGGAGACCTCCTGGTCAGGGACGAGCTAGAGGTCCAGGGCCACACCTACCTGCACGGCGACGTCTACCTGGGCAACGACACTGGAGACGTAGTGCATGTCGGCAAGAACGACGGCACCGGCTCGGTCAACATGGAACTGGAAGACGGCGCGCTGTGCGTCGGCGACAACGGATGCGACGCCTCAAGCCTCTCAGACGGCGAGGTGCTGATAGAAGGCAACCTGACCGTCCAGGGCACCCTGGTCGCATCGGGCGACACGGTCCAGAACGGCAACATGCAGATACAGGGCAACCTCTCGGTGGGTGAGGGCACGGCCCTTGGCACTGCCACGATGCCGGGAGTCGGAGACCTCAACATGAGCGGTGACCTGCATGTCGGAGGCGCAGCGGACGTCTCAGGCGCACTGACAGCGGGCAGCATCAGGGTCGGCTCTGCAGGCACGCCCTCGGACACCCTCGACGTCGACGGATCTGTCGACATAAGCGGCGCTGTCGCTACAGGCGGAGCTTTCACCATGGGAGACCATGCGGGGGTCGACGACATCTACCTCGACTCAGGCACCGGAGTGCTGAACATCAGCTCTCCCCAGATGACCTTGGACTCCTCAGGCAACATGATAGTTGCTGAATCGCTATCGGTGGACAACATCCAGATAGCAATGGCAAACGACAACACTATCAGCACCGCGGCGTCTGACCTCTACCTCGACGCGGCCAGCGGCCTGGTGCAGCTGGGCTCAGGCGACAACTTCGCTGTTGTCGGCACCGGCTACATCTACGACTCCTCCGACAACACAGTCGACATAGGCGGGTCTGACGACCTCAACGTAACGGGCAACGACGTCTTCCTGGGCGAAGGCCAGGGAAGGGTCAGCCTCAACCCCGCAGACGACACGCTGCGCTTCTACACTTCAAGCGGCTACGAGGCCATGATACTCGGCGGCGACACAGGCGAGAACAACGTCTATGTCGACCTGAGTGACGCTTCGGGAGCGAACGAGTTCAGGATACGCGACTCGGGCGACGGCATAGTGACACGCATAGACTCCGACGGCAACCTCAACACAACAGGTTCTGTTGGAATCGACAGCAGCCTCGAAGTGGACGGCACGTCGAACCTGATAGGCAATGTCGACGTCAGCTCTCCGTCACTGACCGGAGGAGCTCTCGACGTGGGCGGAGACGTCAACCTTGACGGCAACCTGAATGTCAATAACAATCTGGTTGTGTCTTCGACAGGTGCGATCGACATGGCAGGTGACCTCAACGTGAGCGACGCCTTCAACGTCACTGCGGCCACCGGCGACCTGGACATGGCGGGCGACCTCACAGCGGGCTCCATAACGATGAACGGGTTCAGCGTCGATGCTTCAGGCAACACTGACGCGTTGAGCCTTGATGTGGGAGGCGGCAACGCGAGCGGTGGCATCTCTCTCTTCTCAGGAGGCGATGCCGGGGTCGGCGGCGACCTCGTAGTCGGCGGTTCATTCACTGTGCTTGGCGGCCAGTCCATAAACGGTGGTCTGCAGGTGACTGGTGGGGACTTCTCGGTCAGCGGCGGCTACGGCAGCACCGGAGCCACCATCTACGACACCAACGGCAGCGCGGCCTTCGACGGCAACGTCAGGACCGACGCGAACATGTACGTTGGGACGGGAGGCTACAACAGGGTCAACCTCGGAGGCGGCGACCTCGTCGTGTCTGACCAGCTCGAGGTCAACGGCGTCCTGTACGCGGACAGCACCGTCCAGATCGCAGACTCCAGCAACACTGCTCTGACAGTCACGGGAGGCATCTCAGCGGGAGGCGGCAACCTCCTGGTGGACTCTTCAGGCGGACTCACCTCCAACACCTGGATCAACACTTCAGGCGGTGCCTACGTGGGCGGAAAGATCCTGTCAGCATCAGGAGCGAACGTGTACGGCACGATCGACATGAATGAGAACACCATAACCAACGTGAGCAACCTGTACGTGGGAAGCATCGCAAATGATGACGACACCTACGTGACGGTTGCAGACGACCTGGTAGTGACAGGACTGGGCACGAGCAGCTTCGCAAACACGCTCAACGTCTCGGGCGCGTTCAACGCCAACGGCCCTGTCAACCTTGGCGACGGCGGCGACTCTGTCACAATCGACAGCAGCAACTGGGGCATAACAGCTGCAGGTGTAGGCACAGGCTTCAATTCCTGGACCGTTGACAACGTCCAAGTCGGGACCAACGGCGACCAACTCATAGACACCTCTTCAGGAGACCTGGAGCTCGACGCTGCAGGCGACGTCATGGTTCTAACGAATCTGAACGTATCAGGCGCGGCTCTCGATGTTGGAAGCGGCAACTTCGTAGTGACATCTTCGAACGGCTACGCTGACGTCGCATCACCTGCCAACACGGGCGGTGCGCTCGACGTCGGAGGAAACGTCAACATCGACGGCGACGTGACAGTCTTCGGCGACAACGTGGACTCATCAGGCCAGAACCTGACTCTCAATGCCTTATCGAACCTGCCGGTCGTGATCGGCGACAACGCAGGCGAGGTGGGAGAGTACGTTTCGGGCAACGGCGACCTCTTGGTCACTGGCGACCTGGAAGTGGAGGGCAACACCTTCCTGAACAACCTCAACATCGAGGGAGTCCAGTTCTCATCGGGAAATCTGAACGTCGACGGCTACCTGAACGTCACGGGCGGAACGAGCCTGGGCATTACCAACATCCCAGGATCCGGCGACCTCACGGTTCAGGACGAGCTGGAGGTGGGAGGCAACGCCAGGTTCAACGGCACTGTGGGCATCAACGACATGTCTCCCGACGCGAGCCTTGATGTCCAGGGCAACCTCCTGGTCGGAGGAACCGAAGGGCAGCAGTTTTCGGTCGACGCGAGCGGACACCTCAGCGACGCAAACGAGGCCCTGACCATCGACGACTCGCTCAATGTGACCGGAGCCACCAGGATCGGCGACGGGAACGATGCGGTGTTCATAAATTCGGGCAGCGGGAGCTTCCAGCTGGAGTCCTCAGGCCTTGACGTCCTCACCACAGGCACCATAACAGGAGCTGCCGGCGCTGACATAGGAAACACGACCTACGAGTGGAACGAGATCTACCTCGACGACAGCGGCGCCATCATCTTCGGCGCGTCCCAGGACGTGCAGCTGTCCAGGATCGGGCCCAACATGCTCCAGCTGGATGACGGCTTCAACGTGACCGGCGGGTTAGAGGTCGGTAACGGCTACGACAGCTCAGGCACGACCATCTTTGCCAACGGCACTGTCGGCATCGGCGGCAACCTCAAAGTTGACGGGAGCTTCGTCGTGTCAGGCGGCCAGACGATAAACGGCGGGCTGCAGGTGACAGGAGGCGACTTCACGGTGAGCAACGGGTACGGCAATACCGGCGCCACCATCACCGACACTGACGGCGACGTGCTGAGCAACGGCAACGGCACCTTCGACGACTCGGTGAAGGTTGGGACCGGATTCGACAACCGTGTCGGCATGGAGGATGGGGCTGCCGCAGACCTGTTCGTCTCAGATGATCTCGAGGTGGACGATACAGCATATATTGAGGGAACGCTAAACGTGTACGGGGCGTCAAACCTGGGAGATGGTGACGACAACGTCGTAATCAACGCGGGAAGCGGCCAGTTCACCCTGGCATCATCAGGGCTCAATGTGGTCGCTGGAGGCACTATCACCAGCGCGGCTGCCAACGCAGACTTAGGCGACACCAACAACGAGTGGGACCAAGTCTACCTAGACGCTGATGGAGGCATTTACTTCGGCGATTCCCAGGATGTCTACCTGCATAGGAACACCGCCGGAAACAACATGCTCACCCTGGACGATTCCATGAACATTACAGGATCGCTTGACGTGGGAACCGGCAACGCTAGCACTGGTATGACCATCTACTCGAATGGCGACTTTGGAACAGTTGGAAGCGGATACCTCGAGGGCGGCCTGGGCGTGGGCACGATGCCGGGAGGCACCGGCAACATCGACCTGAGCGGAGATCTCACCGCCAATAGCATCACCATGAACTCGTTCTCGGTAGCGTCTGACGGAAGCGTCAGCGCGCAGAATGGCTTGGCGGTCTCAAACGCTGATTTCACTGTCGACACAGACCGCTTCACCGTGACCACAGGCACAGGCGCGATAGCCATCGCAGGAGGCTACGGTGACGCGAACGGCGGAGCGACTGTCGACCAGTACGGCAACCTGAGCACCAACTCAAACATTGTCGTTGCTGGAGGATTCGTCGAGACTGCCGGAGCGCCACTCATTCTGAACTCGGGCGTTGCAAACGAGGTACGCATTGGTGACGGCACTCCGACCGCGTCGCAGGGCGACGGCCAAAACGACCTGTTTGTGACTGGCGACCTCGAGGTGGATGGCACCGCTTACATCAACAACCTCGACGTAGGCGGTGTGCAGATGAACTCCGGGAACCTTGCGGTACAGGGCCACTTAAACGTCACGCAAGGCACAGCGCTCGGGACAGCAGTAATACCCGGTGCAGGCGATCTCAACATGTCAGGCGACTTGCATGTTCTCGGTGGCAACATCGGCATCGGGCAGAGTGCGACTAGTGGCAACTATATCGACTCGCAGAACTTCGACGTCGCGACGAGCGGCAACGTCGTCACTGCCGGCACCGTGACGATCAACGACAATACTGCGACTGCCTTGAACGTGGTAGGTGGGGCAGTGCTGGGCAACCAGCCAGGAACTGACCTGGTAGACATCGGAGCTGATGTTGAACTCAATGGCGGCATCTGCGTGGGCAGCACTGACGATTGCTTGCCGCCTGCTGACGGGGCCATCCACGCCTATGTGGACAACTCAGGGACTCCCAACGAGGCCACAGCAGCAGGTGACATCTACGCTGAGAACGATCTGGAGATCGACGGAAGCTCATTCCTGGGAGACAACTCAGGGGATAACATATACCTGGGCAACGGCACAAACGACAATGTCGTGATAACCGACGGCCAGTGGTCAATTAGCGGCACTGGCGACGTCCAGACCTCAGGCACCATCACCTCCACCAATAGCGGCACTTCATTGACCCTGACAGGAGGGATATCCGCCTCCGGCACTAATTTCGTCGTGTCCAACACCGGCGGCCACATTACTGGCGTCGGCAATATAATCTCCGACGGCTGGGTCAACACGACAGGCAACATGCATGCGGCGACGGGTCTGCATGTCGGAGAAGGGTACGGCAACACGGGTCTGACGGCCGACACCAACGGTAACCTTAACCTGAACGGCGACTTCCAGGCTGATGGCAGCGCAAACATCGGAGCCGGAAGCAACGACTACGCGGGCACTGACAACGGAGACCTGCATCTCGCGGACGATTTCGAGGTCGACAGCAACGCCCTTGTCCAGGGAAGCATGGGAGTCGGCACCAATCCCGTAGGGCCTGACTCAGGCAACCTGATAGTTGCGAACAACTTCTCAGCAGCTTCTGGCACGTTTACTGTCGACAGCAGCGGGAATGCTAGAGCTGGAGGCGGTTCCGGCAATACTGGAGCGACGCTCTTCGAGAACGGCAACCTGAGCATCGACGGCGACCTGGTCGTCGGCGGAACCCTAACCACAGGAGGCCAGGACCTCAGCGGCGACTTGGATGTCGGAGGAGGCTACGGAAGCGGCGGAGCGACTATCTATTCTGGCAACGGTAGCGGGGGCTTCGAAGGCAACCTGCACACTGATGGAGCAATCTATGTGGGTGCAGGGACCCAATCCCTTGTTGATGGGTCAGCAGGAGACGTATTCGTCTCTGACCAGCTCGAGGTCAATGGAAACGCGGAGGTGGATGGCACTCTCGGTGTTGACGGCAACCTCTACGACATAAGCCAGGACGCGCTGACTCTCGACGACGACCTCAATGTGATAGGCACTACTCCCGAGATCACCATAGGCGACAACGGACAGGAAAATGTCATGATGCAGTTCGACGCGCAGGACCAGGACTTCTACGTCGGCGTGCCTGACGCAACTGACGACTTCGAGATAGGAACAGGCACCACGCTGGGTTCCAACGTCCGGGTGACAGTAGAGAGCAACGGCTATGTCGGAATAAACGACACGACTGCTGACGCAACGCTGGATGTGGACGGCACGGCGTTGATCGGACGTGAAGGCCTGCAGCTTGCGATCTCCAACGACGGCGTTCTGTCTGACGTCGATGACTCCTCTGTCACCGTGAATGATGGCTTAACTGTCACAGGCGCGACACTGCTCGGCGACGGCAACGACGCCATAGACCTGAACGCTGGAAGCGGGCAGTTCACTCTGACCTCTTCAGGCTTCAACGTGTCATCCGGCGGGACCATAGCGAGCGCCTCTGCCAACGCAAACATCGGCGGCACTAACAACGAGTGGAACCAGGTCTACCTGGACGCTGACGGAGGGATATACTTCGGCGATTCCCAGGATGTCTACCTGCACAGGAACACCGCCGGAAACAACATGCTCACACTGGACGACTCAATGAACATAACCGGCGGTCTCGAGGTCGGCGGAGGATACGACACATCAGGCACCACCCTGTACTCGAACGGAAGCGTGGGAGTAAGCGGCAACCTGCGTGTTGACGGCGACTTTGTTGTGACAGGAACCCAGAACATAAATGGAGGGATGACTGTCACAGGAGGCAACCTGACTGTTGGAAGCGGTGGAGAGTTCAGCGTCAATTACCAGAACGGAGCGGTTTGGATGGCTGACGGCAACGCCTTCGTGACCAGCGCTGGTGCTGCTGAGCTCAACGGAGGCTACCTCTACGTCGGAGCGAACACGCCGACAGTTGTTGACAGCAGTGGTGGGGACTTGCTGGTTTCCGACGATCTGGAAGTAGACGGAACCATGACCTTGCAGGGAGCGAATGCGGTAGGGACAGCCGCAAGCATCGGCGACGGCTCCAACTACGCCTTGATCTATGCCACGAGCGGATCGGCGGCCTACTCGTCCAACGGAGCGAACAACATCGAAATCATCGCAGGCGGGAACTATGTCACGGTTGACGACGTGCTGAACGTCACCGGAGTGGTAAACGCCCTGTCTGACGTTAACATAGGTACTCTCACAACCCTGTATTCTGATGGTACAGCTGATTTCGGAGGAGGATACGGGTCTGGAAACGGTGTGTCGATAACCAACTCGGGTGACATATGGGTGGACGGAGATATAGTCTTCCAGGGAGATGTGCTTAGCGCAGACACAGAAAGCTTCAACGCCTCGATGGGTGTCGAGGGCTCGCTGTGCATCGGCGGACCTGGAGGGTGTACACCCACCGCTGGCTATGGCAACCTTGATGTAAATGGGACCACCGACCTCGGCGCTACAGGAAACGAGCTCAGAATCAGCAACGATGGCTATCTCTCGGACACCGACGACGCGGTGACGGTAAATGACGACTTGTCAGTCGCGTTAACGACAACACTTACCGGCGCATTAACTGCTAACGGTCAGGTGACGTTGGGTGATGAT
>CAZPJY010000012.1:0-47458 GCA_964587045.1 uncultured Methanosarcinales archaeon | reverse complement strand
GCATCTTCGGCGGCAAGCTGAGCCCGTTGGAAGCGCTGGTCAAGTACCTCAAGGAAAACGAGGGATTCAGGCTCTCGGACATCGCCACGATGCTGGGCAGGGACAAGAGCACGGTCTGGAACACCTACAGGAACGCCCGCGAGAAGCTCAGGAAGCGTCTGGATGCGGAGACAAGCACCCTGTTCTTGCCGATTGACAGGTTCAGGGGCACCCCACTGTCCATAATGGAGGTCGTCGTGACAGAGCTCAGGGAAGGCCAGAACATGCGTTTCTCAGTGATGGCACGGCTTCTGAACCGCGACCAGAGGACGTTGTGGACAGTCTATGACAGGAGCAAAAATAAGCGAAAAGTTTAAATAGTAGTATACACAAAAGTATACTGAAAGCTAAGTGTAGTGAGTTGCATGGAGATTGGAAGGAAAGAGATAACGCTTGCTCTGGTTCTAGTCCTAACAGGGTTCCTGTTCACCGTAGGAAGCCCTGTTGAGGGTGCGGACAACGCCAACTTCACTGTAACCTTAACAATTGGCAACACGGCCCCAGTGGTCTACTACGTGCAGACCACGAACGACGACCCTGCAGACGGCACAACCAAAACCATCTACATCTATTTCAACGCGACTGACGCTGACGGAGTGCTGAACCTCAACGACTCTTCAGCCCAGGTCTTCATCAGCTATCAGCCGAACTCCTCTCTGAACCACACAAGCTCAAGCTGCACCGCCTACCAGACCAACACCACTGCCAAGAGCTACAACTGCTCTATCACAATAAACTATTACGATAACCCGGGCAACTGGAGCATCAACGCGTCCGTCAAGGACATCAACGGCGTGCCCTCAGACAAGACAGACATCAACTTCACGATGAACACCCTGTCGGCCATCCAGATCAACATAACAGCCATAGACTTCGGAACCCGCTCTCTGGGTGAGCTTGACATCGCCGCAGGCAATAACCCCCTCAGAATCAACAACACCGGAAACGACGATTTCACCCTAGTCAACGTGACAGGCTATGAGCTTCGCGGTGTAGATGTCCCAGATTATGTCATCCCGGCGTCAAACTTCAGCGTCAACACGACCAACGCGCCCAACGGCACTATTCTCTCCAACGCGACTGCTGTGACCGTCAACGGCGCGACCCTGCCCAGAGGTGCAAACTCCTTCGAGGAGCTGTACTTCTACATCGAGGAAGTACCGCTCAACCTGTCTGAGCAGGTCTACAACTCGACCGTGGACTGGCGCATCGACGTGGATTAAGGGAAACCTTTTTTAACCACCCTGCCTGAAATATAGTCTATGGTCCGGCTGCTGGCTCTCGCGATAATCCTCCTGCTCATCCCAGCAGTCCAAGGGCTGGGCATAGCCTCAGACTACCTGCCAAACGACGAGCTCTACCTCAAGCCAGGCCAGTCTGTCATCTACGGCGTCCGCCTGCAAAACGGCCAGAACGAGACGATCAAGGTCGCCTTTAATGTTGAAGGATCGGTGGCCAAGCTGATCAAACCGCAGGAATACTACGAGCTGCCAGGAAAGAGCTATAACACCAGGCTCTACATCAACATCTCCATACCGCCGGGCACGGCCATAGGGAGCAAGTACCCAATCGTCTACTACACCTACCCCTACGGCGGCACAGGAAGCCTGGTCGGAATCAACGCCAGGGTCACCAGAACCTTCACGGTCCATGTGGGAGAAAAGGAGAGCGGCTACCAGAGCAGGGAAGAGGAGCTGGCCGAGCCCGAGACAGCGTTGCTTCCCACACCCAGGCAGATTTCGAAGAGCTCGGGGCTAACAGAAGGCCAGATAATAGGCATCCTGCTCATCATCATATTCCTCCTGGCCATGACACCCCTCTACCTCAAGATAAGACGGTTCAGACAGAAAGATATTTATAAGTTCAAATGAGAGGGAAGCAGTATGAGATGGGCGCTCCTCCTGCTGTTGATTCTGCCGCTGGTGCTACTTGTCAGCGCCCAAAACTTCTCTGTCGGAATCCGGGTATACAATGCCTCAACCCTCACAGAGCCCCTCAACCTGACCATAACCCTTCTTGCCGACAACCAGACGCTCTATGTCAACTGGACACCGTGGCCAGGGGGCGTGCACGACCTCCTCATCATCGACGGCGTCACAGGGGGCGAGCTGGATTTCGAGGACGGCCTGGAAGTGCTCAACATCATGACCAACGAGTACAACGACACCAACGCCAGCGCGACCGAGACCAGGTACTACAGGGTGAGGGTCAACAACGGAACGCACATCTTCTACAGCGAGGAGGTTGTAGGCAAAAACACTATCAACATGTCCCCCAACTGGAACCTCATATCCCTGCCTGCGGTGCCTGACAACACCACTGTGCCCGAGGTTCTGCACACTATCGACACCAAGTGGTCGGCGGTGTACTGGTTCGACAACGACGACGACATGTACAGGATCTACATCAACCCCGTGGCCAACACCTTCACCCAGATGTCCACGGGCAACGCCTACTGGATAAACGTTTTACAGAACGTCTCCTTCATCAACTGCGGCACGGTCCAGGCCAACTTCTCAAAGGAGCTGGAGGGAGACTGGAACCTGCTCGGGTTCCCGGTCATCACCGGAAGCACGCTGGTGCCAGACGTCATCGCCTCGCTAAACGGCAGCTGGTCGGCCGTCTACTGGTTCGACAACGACGAGGACACCTACAAGATATACATCAACCCCGTGGCCAACACCTTCACAGACATGAAGGAGGGTAGGGGCTACTGGATCAAGGTCAATGTCAACGATACGATCAACTACACCAATTCGATATTCGTGTGATGCAAGATGAGATACTCAATACTGCTCGTGATGCTCATTATGGTTCCGCTGGTCCAAGGAGTGGGATATGTCCCCACGAGCGTGCATGGCTTCATCGAGAATGCAGGCTCCGCAACTCTCTACCTGACGGCTCTAAGGCACGGCACCGACGAGGCGCTGTTTTCCGCAGAGCCCATCCAGTCCTTCACAAACGGCGAGTTCGTCCAGGTCGTGACGACCGATCCAGTGGACGGCGCTGTCGACCTCGAGGTCAGGATGGTCAGCGACCGGGGCGAGGAGCTTACGACCAAGATAGAGTCGGTGCCCGCTTTCGCGATAGTGGAGCTGAATTTCACCTTCACACCACCGGCCTCACCGCCTGACGAGGGAGGTGACGAAGGCAGCTCGGGAGGCATGGTTGGCGCAGCCGCCGTGGTGTCAGACAACCCTCCGGACTCGAGCCTCGAAGACGCCTTCCTAGAGGAGTATGAGGACGAGATGACCGAGGCGGCAGTCGAGAACAAGACTTCCAGGAAGTTCGAGAAGGGCTTCGAGGACTACGTGGAGGAGAAGGAGAAGCAGCAGGAGAGCCCCGCAGAGCCTGAGCTGCCCGGGGAGAACGAACCTGCATCGTGGATGGACTACGCGCTCATAGGGATGGCGGCGCTCGTCGCCCTCACCATCATGGCTATTGGGCTTATCGCCTTGTTTGGAAAGAAGGAGAAGAAGGATGAGGAACCTCCTGTACAACTTTGAGAAGTACTGCTCGACCGGCAGGTATGAGGCATTCGGCCTCGTGGTCAGCATCGCCCTCATAGCCTTCATGTTCTCGTTCCGCCAGTGGGGCACAGAGACCTTCAACCTGGGTCTGGGGCTATCCAACCTCATAGCGGCGCTGTTCATCAGCGCTATCGCGGTCCTCGTGCATGTCTACGCGCAGAAGGCGGTCGCCATCAGCAAGGGCTACCACCCGCACTACAGGATGACCCCCTATCATCTGCTGGCAGGGGTAATACTGACATTCATAAGCAGGGGTTACCTGTTCTTCATGCCTGTCGGGGCTATCTCAATGCAGCACCTGGCCAAGCTGCGCGTGGGCAAGTTCTGGTACGGCTTCAACTTCGGCGACCTGTCAAGGGTCAGTCTCGCAGGTCCTTTGGCGAACATCGCGCTCGCTTTAATCGCAAGGCTCCTTTCCGGCGAACCCACAGGGATGCTCGAGGCCTTCATCAGGCTCAACATACTGCTCGCGGTCTTCTCCATGTTCCCTATCCCCCCTCTGAACGGCGCAAGCATCTTATTCCAGTCAAGGGTGCTGTACGTGTTCTCAGCAGCGTTCATCGTGGCAGTCGGACTTTTGATACAGTTCGCGAACCCGTTCGTGACCATCCTGGGCGCGCTCGTGCTCGCAGCCGCAGCGTGGCTCTTCTTCATCTTCGGGGTAGAGAACAAATGACCTGGCATGAGAGCTGGCCAGAACGGTTCTTCTGGATCCTGCTGGCTTTTGGGCTCTTCATCGCCCTGGGCCTGCACAACGCCTTCCTGAGCAACGTCGTGATGTTCCTGATGGGCCTGCTCACAGGAAGGATAATCTATGAGCGCAGGAAGATGCTCAACGCCAAGGTCTACCTAATAATTATAGGCTTTGTCATAGGCTACCTTATTGGAGACTTGTGGGGCAACGCCTTCGTCACCCTTGGGATCTTCCTACTCGCCAACTGCCTAAGCTACATCCTGCACATGCACAACATGATAGACGACCTCTTAGACCAGATCATAATCAGCTGGGTCATGGCCAGGGACAAGGCCAGGCAAAGGGTCAGAAGGGAGATAGCAAAGCGGGTCGGGGGACGGCGGAAGTGATTAGGCTCATAGCTCCCCAGGTCTGGAAGCTCACTGCCAACGGGAATGTTTACTTCCTGGATTTCGACGAGCCCATTCTGATTGACACTTCTTCTAGGGTTGAGGGCCCAAGGCTGCACATGTTCCTAGAGAAGGCCATCCCGTTCGACAGGGTCAGGAAGGTGATCTTCACCCACCTGCACTTCGACCACATAGGCAACGCGGACCTCTTCCCCAACGCGACGTTCCACTGCCATCCCGAGGAGCGCAGGGCTTTCCAGCTCGACCCCGCAGGCGCGGTCGTCGACCCCTCAATCCTCGACAAGTTCAAGGTGCGGCTGGACGACCTGCCGCCAATCGAGGGCCTCGAGTTCATCCACACGCCAGGGCACACAGTCGGCAGCATTTGCATATGGTACGGAAAGGAGCGCATCCTCTTCTCCGGGGACACGATGTTTTCTCACGGCGTCGGCAGGACTGACCTGCCAACCTCTGCGCCTGAGCTGATGGGAGAGAGCCTCTCGAAGCTCGTCGGGTACAACTACAAGATCCTCGCCCCAGGTCATGACGACGAGGCGGTATGATGTACAATCCGCTGCCGCGGTGGCGCGGCTTCGTCTACCAAGAGAGACCAGATGATCTAGACCTCCTGGCGAACCTCGGCTTCGACTGGGTCAGCGTGCCCTTCGATATCGACGGCCTTGACTCCTTGATACACGAGGCTGCCTTCCGCGAAATGCATGTGTGCATCCGCACGAAGGGGGCTGAGTGGAAGGAGATTGCTAAGAAGCACTTTGACGACCTCAACGTCAGCTTCTGGATAGACGAGGAGAAGCAAGTTACCTTCGAGGCGTTGAGGACTATCAGGGAGAAGGACCCTGACAGGATGATCCTGGTAGAGGGTGTGGAGCCGCCCATCGGCACGCATCAGCTGGTGAGGTCCTCCGCTCCCGAGTTCAGCAGGTGGATGTTCCTGCTGCAGAAAGGGGTGGGCGTGCACTGCATCGTTGAGCCTGGTCCCGGCTTGGGAGACCTTTTCAGGGAACTGAAGAAACTGAACATAGGCTTTGGCTTTTCCAAGCCGTTTGGGGAAGTCGACGAGGCCACACTCAAGCTGCTTCAGGACTCGTGAATGCGTTCCAGCTCTGCTATAATCCTGGGTTCCAGATGGCTTTTCTTTTTGTAGTGAAGGTATGAGCGTATTTCGGTGCGGGTCTCATCATTATAGTTCTGCTTGATCCACTCCCTCATCCTTGGCCCTATTGAGAAGCCGAAGCGGTGCCAGTGCATCATGCCGCGCGCCATGTTGGACGGGGCGTCGCCGTGGTCGTTGAGGAGGTCTATCTCCCAGGCAGAAAGGCTTTCCATGCACAGGTAGTCGATGATTTTGTGTTCTGAGAACAGGTATGCGGCCGAGCTGGTGGTGAAGTTGACGTTCTTGATAACCTCCTCGATGGTGAATTCCTGGCAGTATATCGAAGTCGGAAAGATGTCTATCTCCCGTCCTGAAGGTAGCTTCCATTTGTAGTTGCCGTACCAGTTCTGGACTATGCCTGGTTTGCTCTTGATCTTTTGGTATGTCCGGTCATCGGAATGGATCAGGATGTCGATGTCCCTGACAGGGTAATGCTTGTCATAGTAGGCGTCAAGTATCGAGTCCCTTACTGCTCCGCCGAGCAGGTAGCAATTATCAATTCCGAAGATGTCGAAGACTTCTTTTACGTGAGGCTCGTTTGCGTACTTTTCCAGCCTTCGGATAAGGTTTTCATCGTAGATGGTCCTCATGCTTGTCACGGGAAAAGCGCCAATATTAAAGTCTATGCACTCCCACTGGACATGCCCGCATAATATTTAATAATAAACTAGACATTTCTAACAGTGCTTAGTGATTGCTATGCTCAAGGACTTCAAGCCAAGGCTCTACCAAGAGACCATATTCCAGACAGCCGCCAAGGCCAACACCCTCATAGTCCTCCCCACAGGCCTGGGCAAGACCAACATCTTCGTGATGCTCGCTCTCCACCGCCTGACCCAGTACCCCTCATCGAAGATCCTCCTCCTCGGACCTACAAGGCCGCTCATAGACCAGTACAGGATGGTGTTCGAGCGCGACACGCGGATCCCAAAAGAGGACATGGCAGTCTTCACAGGCATGGTGAAACCGGAGAAGCGTGAGGAGCTGTGGAAAGGCGCGAGAGTCGTGTTCTCGACCCCGCAGGCCATAGAGAACGACATCCTCACCAAGAGGATCAGCCTCGAGAACGTCAGCCTGGTCGGCTTCGACGAGGCCCACCGTGCCGCCGGTGATTATTCCTACGTGCTGATAGCCAAGCAGTACCTGAAGACCGCCAGGTTCCCGCGCACAGTCGGCCTGACCGCTTCGCCAGGCTCTGACCCCGACAGGATCAGGGAAGTCATGGAGAACCTGGCGATAGAGGAGCTCGAGGTCCGCACAGACAACGACCCTGACGTCAGGCAGTACATACAGGACGTGAAGATTGAGTGGCGCAGGGTCGACCTTCCGGCCGACTTCAAGAGGGTAAAAGACCTGCTGGAGGCCTCTTTCAAGAGCAAGCTGAAGCAGCTCAAGGAGCACGGCGTGATAGACTCAGCTCAGGTGTCGAACTTCAACAGGAAGGACATTCTGACCCTCCAGGCCAGGCTGCAGGGCGAAGTGGCCAGGGGGAACAAGGACTACGAGATCCTCAAGTCCATGTCGCTTGCGGCCGAGGCGATGAAGGTACAGCACGGCCTTGAGCTGATAGAGACCCAGGGGCTGACGCCTGTTCGCACTTACCTTGAGGGCATGCTCAAGCAAGCGGCGACGAGCAAGGTCAAGGCTGTCCAGAACCTGTCCAAGGACCAGAACTTCACCCAGGCAGCGGCGGTCGCGGCAAGCCTCTCCGAGAAGGGTCTCGAGCATCCCAAGCTCACAGAGCTCAAGTCCATCATAAGGGAGGAGACCGAAAAGAGCCCAAAAGTCAAGATAATCGTCTTCAACCAGTACCGCGAATCCCTCTCTGAGATTACCAACACACTCAACTTAATCCCGAGCGTCATGGCAGAGATGTTCGTCGGCCAGGCCAAGAGGAACGGCACAGGCCTCACCCAAAAGGAGCAGCTGGCCAAGCTAGAGCGTTTCCGCGCCGGCGAGTTCAACGTGATATGCATGTCCAGCGTGGGCGAAGAGGGCTTGGACATCCCCCAGGTCGACCTCGTCGTCTTCTTCGAGCCTGTCCCCAGCGCCATCCGCCAGATCCAGAGGAGGGGCAGGACCGGGAGGCAGGAGAAGGGAAGGGTCATCGTGCTCATGACGCGCAACACCCGGGACGAGGCGTACCACTACGTCGCGAGGAACAAGGAGAAGAGGATGTTCTCCACGCTAAAGGCCCTCACCAAGACCATCAAGGGGGTCAGCTTCAAGCAGCCGACCCTGGACCGGTACGTGGGCGACGACGGCGTCAAGGTGTTCGCAGACCACAGGGAGAAGAGCTCGGCTGTGATCAAGGAGCTGATAGACCTGGGATGCGACCTAAAGCTCGACACCCTCGACTCGGCAGACTACCTGCTCTCCAGCAGGGTCGGCGTGGAGTACAAGACGGTCAAGGACTTCGTAAACTCCCTGGTGGACGGGCGCCTGCTCGAGCAGGTCAGGTCGCTCAAGGAGCGCTTCGCAAGGCCGATAATCATCGTCGAGGGCGAGGATGACATCTACTCGGTCAGGAACGTCCACCCGAACGCCATACGCGGGCTGATAGCCACCATAGCAGTCAGCTACGGCATCCCTCTCATCGCGACCAAGGGCCCGAAAGACACTGCCGCGCTGCTCCGCGTAATAGCCAGAAGGGAGCAGGAGGAGACTGGCAAGGACTTCCACCCCCACTCTGAGAAGAGGGCCATGACGCCTGAGCAGCAGCAGGAGTTCATAGCGGCCTCGCTGCCCGGCGTCGGAGGCACGCTGGCAAAGCCCCTGCTGAGGCACTTCAAAACCATCAAGACGCTTGCAAACGCGCCGGTCGAGGAGCTCGAGAAGGTGGAGAAGATCGGCAAGAAGAAGGCGCAGGCCATCAGGGACATTCTTGACCGGGAGTATTAGGGCTTCCAGCCGAATACCTGATAAACCGTCGCCTGTGGCTCGTCCCAGTACAGGTATTTCGGTGTCATCATGAGAGTTATGGGGTTCTTAATGTTAAATATGCCCAAAGGCGTACCCTTAATCCTGCTGTTACTCTTATGATGACCATCAGCTATGTGATACATCTCATGCTGGACGACACTCTCATTAGCATATATGCCTCCAATTCTGACCTCGAAGCTGTCGTTTCCGAAGTACTCTGAGCAAGCCGCATCCTCAGCGAGGAGCTTAAAGGATATCTTCCAACCCTCAGGCACGTCAAGGAATTCCCTCTGCTCCTCAATGAGCTGCTCAAGACGCACCTCGTCCCTGACAGGAGGAGAATTTATCAAGGCTTCCATATTCAGAACGCACAGACCTGCTGCCCAATTTAATGAGAACGCAAATATCGACAGGCCGGCCAGGCCGGCCTTCTTTAGGATTTTCAAAGTTTTGCTAGGCAAAGTGATGGGAGGGAAATTCGTCTTTATTTAAAGGTAATCAAGGACATCCCATCCATAACCAATAAATACTGGATGTGCCTTCCAAGGGGCCAAGGAGGTGGTTTCATGGAAACCTGGGTCATTATCTTAATAATAGTAGGCGTGATCGCCCTGTTCATCATATTCCTGTACAACAGGCTCATCACCATGAGGGCAAGGGTCAGGAACGCCTGGAGCCAGATCGACGTGCAGCTCAAGAGGCGCTACGACCTCATCCCCAACCTGGTCAAGACGGTCAAGGGCTATGCCAAGCATGAAAAGGAGCTGTTCACCGAAGTCACCAAGGCTAGGGCCAGCATGGGCAAGGCCAACTCGGTCGCAGAGAAGGCCAAGGCGAGCGACGCCCTGACAGGAGCTCTCTCGAAGCTCATGGTGGTCGCGGAGAACTACCCGACCCTGAAGGCCAATGAGAACTTCATGCAGCTGCAGGAGGAGCTCTCAGGCACTGAGAATAAGATCGCCTACTCGAGGCAGTTCTACAACGACAGCGTGATGGCGTTCAACATCGCCATACAGAAATTCCCGAACAACATCTTCGCCAACATGCTCAGCTTCAAGCAAGAAGAGCTGTTCAAGACCGAAGGCAAGGAGAGGGAACCTGTCAAGGTAGACTTCGATGCCTAATTTCTATGATCAGATCGGAGCGAACAAGACCAAGAGCTACGTGCTCTTGGTGCTTTTCATTTTCATAATCATACTGCTCGGCGGGCTTTTGGGCGAGGTGTTCCTCGGCGACTACACTTTCGGGATCGTATTAGCTTTCATATTCGGCATCATCTACAGCCTCATCGGCTACTACAACGGGCAGAACATGATAACCTCTGTCTCGAAGGCCAAGGAGATACAGAAGAAGGACGACCCCTACCTCTGGAACACCGTCGAGGGGCTGTCAATCGCGGCAGGCATCCCCATGCCCAAGGTGTACATGATCGAGGAAGAGTCGATGAACGCTTTCGCCACAGGAAGGGACCCCCAGCACAGCCTGGTGTGCGTGACCTCAGGGCTCAGGAAGAGGATGAACCGCCAGGAGCTCGAGGGCGTGCTCGCCCATGAGCTGAGCCACATCAAGAACTACGACATCAGGATAATGATGCTCACGACCGTGCTGATCGGCGTTGTGGTGCTGCTCTCTGACTTCATGCTCAGGAGCTTCCTTTGGGGGGGCGGCAGGAGGCGTGAGGGCAACGGCGGCGCGATACTGATCGTCGTCGCCTTGGTGCTGGCGATTCTGGCTCCTATCATCGCGCAGCTCATGCGCCTCGCAATCTCGAGGAAGCGCGAGTTCTTGGCAGACGCGAACGGCGCGCTCCTCACACGCTATCCTCCTGGGCTCGCCTCGGCTCTGAAGAAGATTCGCGACGACCACGACACGCTCGTCGATTCCGCGAACAAGGCAACCGCACATCTCTACATCGAGAACCCGATGAGGAAGACCAAGGGCGCGGTGAACCGCCTCTTCAGCACCCATCCCGATATCAACGAGCGCATCAGGCGCCTTGAGAAGATGTGATTAAAGCCTTCTGGAGCATGAATTCTGAGATTTCACATAGCGAAATACTGGCCTCTCAGACCCCCTAAACCCATTATGTGAAAAAGATACTACTTATTAGTGGTAAAAAATAGTAAAATTTATATAGTCACTACTCTTAATACCCTGTATGAAAAACCCCCTAACCACACTGGACAATTACCTTTTCGCTAATGTCGGACGACACCTCAGCAGACACAAGAAAGAGATAACCATCGACGGCAAGAATCTCGGTGAGCTGGTCGTGAGCAAGAGCCAACTCGCATTCGTCACCCCGGACGAAGAGGTGGCTGTCAGATCATATCCAAAAGAACTCTATGAGAAACTGGAGTCGAAGTATAGCCAAGAACGTCCGCAACTGATACATACAGCGCAGGATGATGAGGCGCTCCTCTTCGTTTTCAAGGCTTATCATAGTACATATCACGACACTGTCAACTATCACTATTTCGTAGCCAAGCTTGAGGATGGCCAATTCACCTTCGATCAGGGCTTCAACTTCTCCTATTCCAATATCAGTCCAGGCGTAATCTCTGTCGACAAGAAAAGCCTCATGCTTGACACTTCCAATACCCAGCTCAGAAGCATGGAAGACTACAAGATCAGGGCGTTCGTCATGATCGCAGACAGAAATGAAACGCTCCCTGAGTCTGAGCTGCTCAAGAGAATCGATGAGAAGGCCAGGGCGATATCAACCATGGACATGGAAGGCCTCGAGCCTTCAGAAGCCCTTGAGTTGATAGATGACAGCAAGAAGATCTACCAACTGAACTTCAAATGAGAAACGGGCGCCTAGAGAAAATTTAGGAAACTGTTCTTCCTATCCACCAAAATCTTCTTGGGCTTTATCTTCCTGTCAGTCAGCTCATAGCCCATGATGATCACCTCATCGCCCTTATGTATCAGGTGGGCCGCGGCACCGTTGATGCACACCTCACCCGCCTTGCCGGGAATCACATAGGTCTCGACCCTCGCGCCGTTGGTGTTGTCCACGACCTGCACCTTCTCGCCAGGCCATATGCCAACCCTCTTGGTCAGAGCCTCATCTATGGTGATGCTACCAACATAGTCGATGTTGGCGCCTGTCACATTCGCTTTGTGTATCTTCGAGCGGAGGACCCATCTCATAGTATCTAAGAATGCAGAATCCAATAAAAAGCTGATGTATAGACATTAAAGAAAAATCAACATTATTATATATCACGGCAACTAAAGAAACGATATGGCACGCTCACCCTCAAACATCGTGCTCATGAGGATTCTGGGACTCGTTGTATTCTTGATAGTGCTGGGCCTGGCCAACCTGGTGGCTGTCATCTGGACAGAGCCCATCTTCCTCACGGTGCTGAACTTCTTCAACAGCAACCTGCTGCTCATAGTCCTGATGAGCATCTTCTTCATGGTGGGCGAGATGCTAATGGCGCTATGGTTCCCGTTCAACCTTCCGGCACCGCTATTCAACGCGGTGGGAGCAGTCATGCTCACCGCGTTCATCTTCAGGGCCCTGCAGCTCGTCGACATCCTCGTCGGAGACAACATCTTCGGAATCGTCGGAGCGCTGGGCATACTGCTCTACCCGATAGTCTTCGTCGTGGTCCTGATCGTCGGGTACATCACCATCTTCCTGAGGCTTATCCCGAGGAAGCCGAAAGAAAAGCCGGTGAAGCCCAAAAAGGAGAAGCCCAAGAAGAAGAAACCTGAGAGGTCGTGGGAAGACGTCGGCGAGGAGTTCAAGATGATGCTCTACGACGCGTTCCACGAGGCAAGAAGTTCTATGAAACGTCGTTGAACAGGTTCTTGACCGCCGACATTATCAGCTCGTACTCCTGCTGCAGTATGGTCAGTATCTTGAACCTCAGCTCGTAGTTGCCATAAACCTCCCGCTCGAAGTAGCCCTCGCCGTAAACCCGATCGAACGCGTCCTGGAACACGTGCATGTTGTCCTCTAGGAACTCGAGAGTCCTCCTCTCCATGCTCTCGAGCTTGGTGACCTCCTCTTTCAGGGCGCTGATTTCTGAGGTGAAGATCTCCAGCGCCTTCTCCCTCCTGCCCTTCCCAAGGAGCTGTGCGCACCTCCTGAAAGTGCGGATGGTGCGGTGCCAGAGGTGGTAGAACTCCTTCTTCTCCACCAGAATCTCTTTTCCCGGCGACAGAATCTTGTTCCTGATCTCTTGGGGATTCCTCCCTGCGAACTTGGCGTTCCAGTCCACGAACAGCGTGTCCTCATAGTTCATCCACTCCTTCTCCAGAGCAAGAATCTGGTGTTCCAGGTGGTTGACGGCCAGCTCGTCCTGCTTCGACATCGTCATGGCTATGAGCATGCCCGCTGCATATTTAATGTTTACGGACTAGCTCACATAAGGTATTTATATGCCGTCTGGTTACTCCCCGGCATGAGCATTTGGACATGCAACCGTTGCGGGGCAAAGATAAAGCAGGATCGGAAACCTGGGGAATGCGCCATATGCAAGCAGTCCGACAAGGGTTTTGAGGAGAATCCCGAGCCTGTGCAGGACGCAGAGGACAAGAAGAGCTCCGAACTGTACAAGAAGGCCTTGGCACAGCTCGAGGAGTACACCGAAGGGCTGCAGCCGGAGGATCCGCGCTTCTGCGATGAGGACTGAAAATGGATGAGCTCCAGAAGAAGAGCGTTATGCTCCAGTACTACAAGAGGGAGGATGTCCGCGCCGCCCTCGTGCAGAGCGCCAAGGACAGGGAGGTAGCGATACGCTACGGCGACAGGTTCGGAAAGAGGCCTGACACCCTGTCGTTCGCAGGCGACGTCCTCAACCTGGCCTCGAAGGGTGCGACTTCGTTCCACTTCTCAGAAGAGCTTTGGACCAACCCGCTGCAGCTCGACCCAAACATGACCCAAGCAGAACAAAATGATCTCCGCAAGGGATGGGACCTCGTCATCGACATAGACTTCGAGGAGTGGGAGTCCTCGAAGATGATAGCCCAAGCGATGGTCAAGGGCCTCAGGGAGCATGGGATAAGCACGATATCTTGCAAGTTCTCCGGAAACAAAGGCTTCCACATCGGGGTGCCTTTCGAGTCCTTCCCCGAGAAGGTCCACGGCGAGGAGACGCGCCTCCTCTTCCCAGAGGGAGTGAGGAGGGTCGCGGCCTACCTGACCCAGCACATAGACAAGAACAACGAGCTCTCGGAGAAGATAATGGAATCTAAAGCCTTCAAGAATTTCCTGAAGGATGAAGGGCGGAGCGTGACGGAGTTCACCAAGGCCTTCTGCTCCGAGTGCCACAAGCCGTTCGAGAGGGGCAAGGCCAAGCCGCGGATAGAGTTCATATGCCCCAGGTGCGGAGCAAGGGAAATAGTCGAAAAGGAGACCCAGTACATGCAGTGCGACAAGTGCAAGGTCTTCATGGACAAGTTCGAGTACTCGTCCAGCAACGCATGCAGCTGCGGCAGCGAGAAGTTCTACAGGAAGGTGGACTTGAAAATCGACACGGTCCTGATATCATCCAGGCACATGTTCCGCAGCCCGTACTCGCTGCATGAGAAATCCCTGCTGGTATCTGTGCCGATCAACCCCTACAAGATAATGGAGTTCTACAAGGAGCAGGCCAAGCCAGAGGACGTGGTAGTGGGAGAGTTCCCGTTCCTGGACCGCAGCCTCGCAATGCGTGACGAGGCCAACCGGCTCCTCGTACAGGCCTTCGACCACAAGCCGAAAATCGAGGCTGAGGGGGTGGAGAAGCAGTACGACTTCGAGGAGCTCGAAGACGCCGCGCCTGTCGAGTATTTCCCCCCATGCATCAAGACCGTCCTGGGCGGCATGAAGGACGGCAAGAAGCGCAGCATGTTCATCCTGACCAACTTCCTCGCGAATGTCGGGTGGAATCCCGACCAGATAGAGGAGCTGCTCCTCGAATGGAACAAGAAGAATCCGGAGCCCCTCAAAGAGGTGCTCATCAAGGGCCACATGAGGTACCACCGGCAGAGGGGAGGCCAGAAGGTGCTCCCTCCCAACTGCGACAACAAGATGTACTACAAGGACCTTGGGATCTGCTGTCCAGACCAGCTCTGCAAAAGGATCAAGAACCCGGTGAACTACACGCGCAGGCGCGTCCGGATGACTCAGAAACGGAAATCGAAATCGTAGTGGGCCTCTTCAGTCTCGTCGCGCTTGAGCCTCAGAAGCTTGGGTACCTCTTCTTCGAGGAGTTCCTCTTCGTCGTCGAGATTCACATCGCGGGAAAAGGATATTCTCATCTTATAACAGTGGGATAATAAATGTAAATATAAAAATATTATGCAAATGCCTTCCTGCCACTAGCCCCCTGCACTCGTGTACTTCCTCATGGCCAGCTTCCAAAGCATCACTGACACACCCAAGAAGATGAGTACAGGAGCGGCGATCAGTGCCATCACCGAAGGCCTCAGACCGCGCAGCAACACCTCCACAGGGTAGAACGCGCTCACCGCTATTGGGAAGACGAAGGTCAGCATTGCTCTGAGCCCCAGGTCATAGACGTTGAGCGGGTAACGGGCGAAGTCGCCCAGCTTGAAGATCAAGTCCATCAGAGCAAACGACTTCACCACCAGGAAGGCGAGGGATGCCACCATAATCATCATCGCGTACTGGAAGAGGAAAGCCAAGGCCACCAACGCCAGATAGAGCGCGAAGTTTAACCCCAGTGTCACGCCAATCGCGTTCATCGAATATGCTACCAGGGCCACGCCTACGGCTACCTCAGCAATGCCTTCGAGGTCCATGGACGAGAAGGTCATGTACAGTAGCGGGTCGAACGGCTTGATAAGCACCTTGTCGAACGTCCCTTCCTTGACCATCTCGATGACCTTGTAAGGCATCAGTATCAGTAGGAAATGCGCCAGGCCGAACACCAGTATGCCCGTGCCTTGGAAAAGCAAAAACTCCTCGAAGCTCCATCCCGGGATACCGGGGGTGTTCGTGTAGATGAACATGATCACCAGGGGTCCGACTACGTCGGCCATCATAAGCGCGAGCATCTTAATGAAGAAGTTCCACTTGTAGGCCATCTCACTAGACAGCTCCAATGCGAAGCTCTTTGCCCAAAGCCTCAAGTACTTCATTGTCCAACACCCGTGAATTTCTTTATCGCAAAGCTCAGCATGATCCTGTACAGTCCGTAGAGCAGCACGACCCATGCGAGCATGATTGCGAGCAGCAGCGCACTGTCCAACAGGGGATACTTACCCAGGAAAATGTTGATGGGAACGAACCTCAGGAACTGGAAGGGCAACACATAGGAGACCTTCTGGTACCACAAGGGGAAGAAGGTCAGCGGTAGCATGCCTCCCGAGAGGAAGCTGAGCAGCACCCTCTTCACCCTGCGGATCCCGCTTATGCTCTTGATCCAGAACGCGGTAAGCCCGACCAGGAACGAAAGCAGGAAGTACAGGTAGGCAGCGAACACCACTGCCAAGGCGAATAGCAGCACGTACACCCATGAGGCTATCGAAAGGTTCAGGAAGGCTATTCCTATCAGTATTACAGGCAGCACTCCGAACATCAGGTCAAGAATCTTGATCCCAACCTCAAAGTAGAAGTTCCATGCGAAGAGGGAGATGGGCCTCGACATGAACGATATCAGATGTCCGTGCCTTATGTCGAACTCCAGCCACGCGTCTATGTCAGACCACACCAGGTTACCGACTATCATGTTGAGCAGGTAGTATGCCACCATAGCCTGGAAGGTGAAGCCCTGGATGACCGGCTCTCCGGAGTAGATGAATATCGACTTCCACAGGCTGTAGTATATTATGATGTAGATGGGCGCGGTTATGAGAGATATGAAGAAGTGGAATCTGTAGACCAGGGCCGTCTTTATACCTACCTTGAACACCGCCCATCTCTTTCTCATTCCTAATATGTCAGGCCTCTCCATCACCTGCCCTCCTTGAATATCTTCTGGATAATCTCCTCTATAGGCATGTCAGACACGACCAGATCCACAAAATGGTATTTCGAGACCAGATGGTCGACGACGTTTCGCACCTTCTGCTTCTTTAGATCTACTTCTATCTTGAGCTCGTACTTGTTCGACCTGAGCACCTTACAACCTGGTAGCTTGAACCTTCCGGAGAACTGCTCGAACTTGACGTCAATCACTTTCTTGGTCATGAAGTCCTTCTGTATCTGTGAAAGCAGGCCATCATAGACCACATCCCCGTGGTTGATGATGACAACCCTCTTGCACAGCCTCTCGATGTCCAGCATGTCATGGGTCGTGATGATGAACGTCGTCCTATACCTGCGGTTCGTGTCGATTATAAAGTCCCTCAGTCGGTCCTTTGCCACCACATCAAGCCCTATCGTCGGCTCGTCAAGAAAGACCAGCTTCGGAGCGTGGAGGAGGGCCGCAACTATCTTGCACTTCATCCTCTCGCCTAAGGACAGGTCACGCACGGGGGTCTTCTGGATGTCCTCTATCTCGAGCAGCCTGGTCATGTGGGCCAGCCTCTCACGGAACTCCCTGTCAGGTATCCCATACAGCTCCTTGTGCAGATAGAACGTGTCTATCGCGGGGATGTCCCAGTAGAGCTGCGGCTTTTGGCCCAGCACCACGCCAATGTTTGCCACATACTTGATGCGCTCCTTCCAAGGTACGTAGCCCAGCACGTCGACCACACCCGAGGTCGGGTATATCACTCCTGAAAGCGCCTTGATGGTCGTGGACTTCCCGGCCCCATTAGGTCCGATAAGCCCTAATATTTCGCCTTGCCCGACCTCGAAGCTTATTCCTTTCAACGCTCGTTTCACTACGTAATCCCTCCTGAAGAGGGACTTGAAGGCATTCACCAACCCTGGCTTTCGCTTGTGGGTCTTGTACTCCTTCTCCAGGTTCCTCACGGTTATCGCGTTCATGGTCATTACCTCAAGGGAATGATTAATTTTAGCCTGCATACTGCGACAGAGGTTATAAGAAAAAGATGTTGGCCAGCACTATATCTGGGAAAAAGAGTCTATGTTTCTTATCGTATAGGTATCATATTCCAACACCGTGCTGTGGGTGACCCCCACTCCTATATAAATGTATATGTTTTCTCGACGAGACATCGACGTCAATTTTATCATCAACATGTTTCGAATCCGCAAGAATGCCTCAGTGCGCATTACAACTCGTCTTCGACGCATAAAGAAACCTTTATAAACTGCGGATAATTCCCCAGAGGAAGCAATCAGGTGATTTTTACTCGAAGTCGCGGTTTGAGTAACGAACACGCCTGGAAAACCCGATTTTCCAGTACAAGTTCGGAAGTAGAGGACTTGTTCTGAGGGGAATCAAATGCCAACAATACGCAAGCCAAGAGCAGGAAGCATGGGGTACTGGCCCCGAAAGAGAGCTAGTAGGCAGTATCCCAAAGTCCGGGCATGGGCAGCATCCAAGGATGCCAAGCCCCTTGGCTTCGCAGGCTACAAGGTTGGAATGACCCAAGCAAGGATTACAGACAACAGCAAGCATTCGATCACCAAGGGGGATGAGATTACCATTCCCGTGACCGTGGTCGAGGTGCCGCCGATGAAGGTCTTCTCAGTCAGGTTCTACAAGAAGAACGAGAGGGGATACGGCCCAATCGTCGCCACAGAGGTCGTTGCCAACTGTGACAAGCAGTTGGCCCGCAAAGTCTCAGTCCCAAAAAAGGTCAAGCAAAGCCTTGACAAGCTCAATCCAGACGATTTCTCCGACATCACGATCATCACATGCACACAACCAGGCCTGACATCCATAGGCAAGAAGAAGCCTGAACTGTTCGAGGTCGCTCTGGGGGGCAGCAACCAAGAGAAACTCGCATTCGCAAAAGAGAACCTCGGAAAGGAAATCAGCGTTTCGCAGGTGCTGCCTGAAGGCTCCCAAGTGGAGATCCACTCAATCACCAGGGGCAAAGGGTACACAGGCCCCATCAAGCGCTTCGGCATAAGCATCCGGAGCAGGAAATCCGAGAAGACCAAACGAGGGCCCGGCTCTCTCGGCGGCTGGAAGGGACAGGGGCATTTCATGTACAGGGTCCCCCACGCGGGCCAAATGGGATACCATACCCGGACAGAGTACAACAAGTGGATTATCAAGATAGGAAGCGACCCGGCCGAAATAAACCCGAAAGGCGGATTCATCAACTACGGACATGTGAAATCCAGCTACCTGCTGCTAAAAGGCTCCATACCCGGACCCAAAAAGAGACTGATCAGGATGAACCTGAGCCTCAGGCCCAACAGGATCATACCAAAAGATGCTCCAAGCATCGAGTATCTAAGCCTCGAGTCCAAACAGAGGAGATAACCATGAAGCTGCCAGTATACGACAAGGAGGGAAAGCAGGTCGGAGAGATGGATCTCCCGCCTCAGTTCTCCGAGGCTGTGAGACCCGACCTAATCACCCGGGCCGTGCAGGCCGTGCAGGCCAACAGGAGGCAGCCCTACGGAGCCAGCCCAGAAGCAGGCAAGCGCGCCTCTGCCAAGCTCTCCAGGAGGAGGCACGATTACAGGGGATCATACGGATTCGGGATCAGCAGGGTCCCGAGGAAGATAATGAGCGCCAGGGGAACCAGGTTCAACTGGGTGGGCGCTTTTGCGCCGGGCACTGTAGGGGGCAGGAGGGCTCACCCGCCAAAATCCTCCAAGGTCTGGGCCCACAAGATCAACACCAAGGAGAGGAGGAAGGCCATACGCAGCGCTCTCAGCGCCTGCTTGGATCCCGAACAGGTGAAGGGAAGGGGTCACAAGGTCCCGAAGAACTACCCGTTCGTTCTGAGCGACTCGTTCAACGACATCAGCAAGACCTCCCCTCTCAAGGAAGCTTTGGCAAAGCTCGGACTCGAAGAAGAGCTAGCAAGGATATCAGAAAGGAAGATCAGGAGCGGCCGTGGCAGCATGCGGGGCCGCAAATACGCCGTAAAGAAGGGACCTCTTCTCGTGACGGGGAAGGAGTCTGCCCTCTACCAAGCCGCAGGTAATATCCTGGGCGTCGACACGGTCGAGGTTCACAGCATCAACGCTGAGATCCTCGCGCCAGGCAAAATGCCCGGAAGGATGGTCCTTTTCACCCAGCAGGCACTTGCAACCCTCGCTGAGGAGGAGCTTTTTACAGACCATCCCAATATCAAGAAGGACAAGCCGAAGAAAGCGGCTCCACTCAAGCCCAAGAAACCGGAAGAGCCCAAAGCTAAGCAGCCGGCCAAGAAAGAGTCTAAAAAAGAGCCAAAACCTCAGAAGCAACCGTCTGAGAAAGAGGACAAGTGAAGATGTCAGAAATAATAAAATACCCGCTCTCAACCGAAAAGTCGCTTAGGCTGATGGAATCGGCCAACAAGCTGATTTTCATTGTTGACAAGGACGCGACCAAGAATGATATAGCAACCGAGATAGAGAAGCTGTTCAAGGTCAAGGTAGTCAAGGTCAACACTCTCATCAACCACGACGGCAAGAAGCGGGCCTACGTCAAGCTGTCCGACGAGACTCCGGCAATTGATATCGCAACGCAACTGGGACTGATGTAAGCATGGGAAAGAACCTCATCCAACAGGCACGGGGAAAAGGCGGCCCGTCATACCGCTCTCCAAAGCATAGGAGCAAGGGAGCGAGCAAGTATTCCCCACTAGGAGAGATGATACAGGAGAAGGTCGTAGGCATAATTACCTCTCCGATGCATACCACCCCCCTGCTCAGGGTCAGCAAGTCCGGCAAAGAGAACGAGCATCTCATCATCGCGCCTGAAGGCCTAAAGGTCGGAGACATTATTGAGGTCGGCCCAGGGGCAGCTATCAAGCCAGGCAACGTGCTCCACCTCAAGGACATCCCCGAAGGGACTCCTGTCTACAACATTGAGGGGCAGCCAGGCGATGGTGGGAAATTCGTCAGGTCAAGCGGCCTCGCTGCACGTGTGGTGACCCAGAGGAAGGACTCGGTCGTAATCCAATTCCCGTCAAAGAAATTCAAGTCATTCCCCAGCAGGTGCCGTGCAACCATCGGCATCGCAGCAGCTGGCGGCAGGACAGAGAAGCCAATTACCAAGGCAGGCAATGCGCACTTCATCAAGAGGACGAAGAACAAGCGCTACCCGATGATATCAGGCTCGGCACAGAACGCCGTCGACCACCCATTCGGAAACAAGCGTACTTCACGAAAATCCAAAGCTCGACCAGCGCCGAAATTCGCACCTCCAGGAAGGAAAGTGGGTATGATAAGACCCAGGAAGTCTGGCCGCGGAAAGGTAAAAAACTCAAGTAGGTAAAGACCATGGCAAAGAAGGAGTTCCAATACAAGGGAAAAACGCTTGACGAGCTCAAGACGCTCAGCATCTCTGAGCTGGCCGACCTGCTGCCGTCCAGCCAGAGGAGAAGCCTCAAGAGGGGTCTCACAGACCAGCACAAGATACTCCTGAAAAAGATAGAGAAGAGCAGGAAGGATATCAAGACGCACTGCAGGGACATGATAATACTCCCATCCATGGTAGACAAGACTATCAAGATTCATTCAGGCAAGACCTTCGAACCTATACTAATCCAGCCTGAGATGATCGGACATAGACTGGGCGAGTACGTTGTGACAAGGAAAAAGGTCGGGCACAACGCTCCAGGAGTAGGCGCAACAAGATCGAGCGCGAGCGTATCAGTGAGGTAAACATGAGCGATACAACAGCCAAGGCAAGCGGAAAGGACCTTCCCATCTCCACCAAGAAATCGGTGGAGATCTGCAACATGATTAGGGGGAGGACCGTGGAACGCTCAATCCGCATGCTGGAGGAGGTAGTATCACTCAATAGAGCCGTGCCTTTCAGGAGATACAACCAAGAGTTGCCTCATCAAAAGGGGGTAGGGCCAGGCAGGTTCCCGGTCAAGGCGGCAAAGGAGATACTAAAGCTACTGAAATCAGTGGAGACCAACGCACAGAACAAGGGGCTGAACACGGCAAGTCTTGTCATAACTCTCATCAAGGCCAACAAGGCAGGCAACCAGTTCAGGTACGGCAGGCAGATCCGGCGCAAGATGAAGCGGACCCACATTGACATTGAGGTCACGGAACAGGAACCGAAGAAGGAGCCAAAGGCCGAAAAGAAGGAGGAGCTTGCCAAGGATAAAAAAGCGGAAACGGTACCTAAGAAGGCTCCAGAAAAGAAAGAATCCACTCTGGTAAAGGAGGAACCTGCTAAGAAGGAAGCAGAAAAGAAAGAAGCTCCAAAACCCGCAAAGGAAGAACCAAAACCCGAGCAAACCCCAAAACCAAAGGAAGCAGAAAAGAAAGAAGCTCCAAAACCTGCAAAGGAAGAACCAACGCAGGAGAAAACCGAACCCAAAGAAAAACAAGGTGAGACTCCCAAATGATCGAACGTGAATTCGTCGCACAAAAGCTCAAGGAATACCAAATCCAGGAGTTTATGAAGAGCAACCTAAAAGGGGCTGGACACAGCTACACCAAGGTCCAGCGAACGCCCTTGGGAGAGAAGATAGTCGTCTTCGCATCAAAACCGGGACTAGTCGTGGGAAGGAAAGGAGCGAACATAAAGAAGCTCACTTCGGCCCTGAAGAAGAAGTTCAAACTTGAGAATCCGCAGATAGAACTCAATGAGGTCGCCAACATAGATCTCGATGCAAGCATAGTGGCGGAGAGAATCGCCAACACATTGGAGAGGTTTGGGGCTGCACGCTTCAAGGGCGTAGGCCACAAGACCATGCAGTATGTGATGGGTGCGGGCGCAAAGGGCATAGAAATAATCATTTCAGGGAAGATCCCCAGCTCGAGAGCCAAGAATTGGAGGTTCTACCAAGGATACCTCAAGAAGTGCGGCGACACTGCTCTCGAAGGAGTCGACTACGCCGAGGAAAAGGCCCTGCTCAAGACAGGAACCATCGGAATCAAGGTCAGGATAATGCCGCCCGATACAGTCGTGCCCGACACGGTAGAGTTCGCGACGAAGGGTGAGATCGAGGAAACCACCGAAGAGAAACCTCCAAAAGAGAAAAAACCCAAGGAGGAGAAGAAATGAAAATCAAAGACCTCAGATCCATGAGCGCTGCAGACCTCAATGAAAAGCTGAAGGAACTCAAGATTGAACTTATGAAGAATAACGCCCAGGTCGCAACTGGCACGACACCCAAGAGCCCCGGGCAGATTAAGCAGATAAAGAAGAACATAGCTCGGATAAATACGATAATAAACGAAAAGGAGACCAAAACGCTATGAGCGAGATATGTTCGACGTGCGGACTCCCAAAGGAGTTATGCGTGTGCGAGACCATCGCAAAAGAGAGCCAGAAAATCACGGCGGCGCTCGAGAAGCGCAAGTTCGGCAAGCCGTACACCGTGATTGTAGGCATCGACGAAAAGGAGATCGACATCAAGGATCTCGCCAGGAAGCTCAAGGAAAAGTTCGCCTGCGGCGGAACAGCCAAAGACGGCAAAATCGAGCTTCAGGGCAACCACGTCGCGAAGGTCAGGCAAGCGCTCGTTTCCCTGGGATTCGCACCCGAAACAATCGATGTAAAGTGAAAAAAACCAAGGACCTGTTGCGCGATGAGCTCATCGGGTTGCCGGCAGAAATTGTCGGCTCTCGTAATCCTGATGATATCGGTGCGAAAGGAATGATAGTAGATGAGACCAAGAACACTATAACCATCGCGTCAGAAAAAAAGAAACGGAGATACTGGAAGAACAACATCACAATCGCAACGACTTACCAGGGCCAAGACGTCCGCGTCGAAGGGCGTCTGCTCGTCGGTCGTCCTCACGAAAGAATCAAAAGGTGAAAATTGATGGCATCCAAATCAACCCCAAAGAAGAGCTGCAATGACCTGCTCTGTCCGCATCACGGCAGTCTGAAGGTCAGGGGCAGCAAGTTTACGGGCACCGTAGTCTCGGATAAAGCCCACAAGACGGTGATTGTAGAATGGGAAAGAAGGAGATTCATCAAGAAGTATGACCGTTATGAGAAGAGGAGGACCCGAGTGCAGGCGCAGAACCCTACCTGCATCGACGCAAAAGAAGGCGACAAGGTCCTCATCATGGAGACCAGGCCAATCAGCAAGACCAAACACTTTGTGGTTATGAAGAAAATCGGCGTAGACGAGGACTACCTCCTCGAGATGGCAGAAGAAGAGATTGCCTCTGAAGCAGTCGAGGAGAAGCCTGAAGAGAAACCCGCCGGGCCTGAGGCAAAGGAAGAAGCTCCGAAGCAACCCAAGAAGCCTGAGGCAAAGGAAGAAGCTCCGAAGCAACCCAAGAAGTCTGAGACAAAGGAAGAAGCTCCGAAGCAACCCAAGAAGCCTGCGGCGAAGAAGCCCGCCAAGAAGAAGACAGCGAAAAAGAAGGAATAAAATGAAAGCCGTAAAATCGAGCATCGTCAAGAGCGTGAATGTCGGAAGCGAGGTTCCGACATGCGACAACTCGGGAGCGAAGATTCTCCGTATCGTATCAGTCAAGGGCGCCAAGACGGTGAAGAGAAGGAAACCCGCCGCAGGCGTTGGCGATCTGTTCCTGGCTTCTGTCAAGAAGGGCAAACCGGACATGCGGAAGCAGGTCGTGTTCGCCGTCCTAGTCAGGGTAAAGAAAGAGTTCAGGCGGGCAGACGGCACAAGGGTCAAGTTTGAGGACAACGCAGCCGTCGTGCTCAAGGACGACAAAGGCAATCCAAAAGGTACGATTTTCAAGGGCCCGATAGCCAAGGAAGCCGCTGAGAGGTGGCCGGGCGTGGCAAAAATCGCAAGCATAATACTGTGATTACAATGGAAAAATCATTTTCAAACAAGTGGAAATCGAGCGCCCAACCGCGCAAACAGCGCAAGTACCAGTACAACGCGCCGTTGCACCTGCGGGGGAAGTTCCTGCACGCCCACCTCTCAAAAGAGCTCCGCACCAAGTACAAGTGCCGCTCAGTGAGGATACGCAGGGGAGACAAGGTCAAAGTGCTGCGCGGCCGCTTCAAGGGACAGACAGGAAAGGTAGACAGGGTCAACCTCGGGAGAGGGTCCCTTTTCATACAGAAGATGGAGGTAATCAAGAAGGACGGGACCAAGCGGACCGTCGGAATAAATCCATCCAATGTACTAATCCAAGACCTGGACCTTTCAGACAAGAGAAGGGTTGCATCATTAGAAAGAGGTATCAAGAATGGTTAAGTTCCATCTCAAACGCATCAACACACCCAGGACGTGGCCAATCAAGAGGAAAGGCCTAACCTTCATCACCAGGCCGTTCCCTTCAGGGCATCCGGCACACCACTCCTTGCCTATCTCAACAATATTCAAGGAGGTAATTAAATTATCCACCAGCAACAGGGAGACGAGGAACATCCTGCTAAACACTGAAGTGATGCTCAACCAGAAGCGGGTGAGGGACCTCAAGAACAGCATGGGGTTGATGGATACGCTCGAGCTCAGGAAGACTGGGGAGTGCTATCGGATGGTGCTCTCAGGGAAGGGCAAGTTGATGCTCATCCCAATTGACAAGAAGGAGGTCGACCTGACCATCTCCAAGATCAGGGACAAAAAGCTCCTGAAGGGCGGGAAAGTGCAGCTGAACCTCAGCGACGGAAAGAATATCATAGTCAAGAAGGACTCCTACTCGACAGGCGACTCCCTCCTGCTCAAACTCCCAACACAGGAGGTGCAAAAGACTGTCAATCTGACCAAGGGGGCCTCGGTCTACATGGTCGGCGGAAGCCACATTGGTGAGAAGGGAATCCTGGAAGACATCCAAGGCAGGAGGGTGTTTATCAAGGCAGGAGACGGATCCGTTTACGAGAGTATGAGGTCTTACGCTTTTGCCATCGACACGATCACGGTATAAAATGAACAAGATGAGAGAGATACGGATAGAGAAGGTCACCCTGAATGTAGGTGCAGGCAAGGACCAGGTGAAGCTCAAGAAGGGTATCAAGCTCCTCAAGAACCTCACCGGCATCGCTCCCGTACAGACCCACACCCAGAAGAGGATAGCGGCTTGGGGTCTGAGACCTGGGCTGCCCATAGGCTGCAAGCTCACAATGAGGGGGAACAGGGCCGCATCCATCCTCAAGACCCTCCTCACCGCAAAGGACAACCGCATAACCGAAAGGCAGTTCGACTCGAAGGGGAACATCTCCTTCGGGATCCACGAGTACATCGACGTACAGGACGCCAAATATGATCCTGAGATCGGCATCATGGGATTCCAGGTCTGCGTAACGCTCGAGAGGCCTGGATTCAGGGTCAGGAGACGCAGGATAGGCAAAGTACCCGTCTCCCACAGGCATGAAATCACCAAGGACGATGCTATGGAATTCATGAAGAACAAGTTCAATGTTGAGGTCGTATCAAAATGACTTACAGCGATCATACCAAGGTGCTCAAGCAAATCAAGGGCAAACCTGCAACCCTCAAGAAATTCAACAAGTACAACACCCCGAAAGAAAGGAAGTATGGCATCGCAACCAAGAGGTGCATTAGATGCGGAAGAATCAGGGGCCACATAGGCAAGTACCACCTGAACCTCTGCAGGCAGTGCTTCCGTGAGATCGCAAACAAAATCGGGTTCAAGAAGTACAGCTAGGTGAACAAGCATGTCAATGAATGATCCACTCGCAGCGGTCCTCTCCAACATCCTCAATAGTGAGAGAGTTGGGAAGCAGACCTGTGTCCTCAAGCAGAATTCCAAGGTAATCAAGAATGTGCTAAAACTGCTCAACGAGAGAGGATACCTTGGTACCTTCGAAGAGATCGGGGACAACAAGGGCGGCGTGCTGGTCGTCAACCTGCTGCGCAAGATAAACAAGTGCGGTGCAATCAAGCCACGTTTCTCGGTCAAGAAAGACGAGTACGAGCTTTACGAGAAGAGGTTCCTGCCTGCCAAGAACTTCGGCCTGCTCATCATATCAACCCCTGAGGGTATGCTCGCCCACGAAGAGGCCAGGAAGAGGGGGCTTGGTGGAAAGCTTATCGCATACTGCTACTAAAAATGAGGAATAAACAATACAACGAGGATGTAGAACTCCCAGAAGGTGTCCAGGCCAGCTACGCGTCTGGAACACTGACCGTCAAGGGAAAGGTCGGAGAAGTGTCCAAGGACATGTCGCACCCTCACGTCAAGGTCAGAATAGCCGACGGGAAGATAAACTTCTCGGTCGAGAACGGGACTTCAAGAGAGAAGAAGATCCTCTACACCTTCAAGTCCCACGCCACCAACATGATAAAAGGAGCATCAGAGGGACACAAGTATACGCTCAAGATTTGCTCAGGACACTTCCCGATGAACGTTAACATATCGGGCGACAAGCTGGTAGTGAACAATTTCCTCGGAGAATCAGTCCCTAGGACGCTGAAAATCAAGACAGGCGTGAAAGCCAAAGTCGACGGGAGCCAGATAGCCCTCGAAGGCGTGGATAAGGGACTCGTGGGGCAGGTCGCTGGCGACATCGAACAGCTGTGCCGCATCACCAACAGGGACAGGAGAATATTCCAAGACGGCATTTACATAATCAACAAGGACGGCAAGGAGATCAAGTAAAAATGGACGCACTAGCCCAACGCAAAGCACTGAAGGCAAAGAAGCCCACGTTCATGAGAGCAGATGGTCACAAGAAGAAGGAGGTGGGCAAGGAATGGAGGAAGCCCAAAGGCCTCCATAACAAGATGCGCCTCCAGAAGAGGGGCTACAGGAGAACCATCAAGAAGGGTTGGGGCTCTCCAAACTCGGTCAAGTATCTCCATCCTTCAGGCAAGAGGGAGGTCATCGTGTCCTGCATCGCAGATCTGGACCTGCTTGACCCCAAGACCGACGGCGCCATCATCTCCAGCACGGTCGGGACGAGGCTCAAGGTTACATTAGTGACCTCAGCCATAGAGAAAAACCTGACCATACTCAACCTGAAAGATCCAAATAAGTTCCTGAGTGAAATCAAGGCGCGCCTCGATAAGAAAAAGGAAGTGAAGGAAGAGAAGGCCAAAGAGAAGAAGAAGAAAGAGAAAGAAAAAGAAGAGAAGGCCAAGACAATCGAGGAGAAGGTAAAGAAGGAAGAGGGACAGCCTGTCGACGAAGAGGAACGAAAGGAAAAGGAGAAGAAGGAGCAGGACAAGCTGCTCACCAAACCAGGGGCCATATAAGATGAGACTCACATCACAACGGAGACTTGCAGCGAGCGTCATGGGATGCTCCGAAAAGAGGGTTCGTTTCGACACAGCCCGCCTTGAAGAGATAAAGGAGTCGATAACCAAAGCAGACATCAAGTCCCTGGTTGACGACAAGGCAATAACCCAGATTCCCAAGAAGGGCGTATCGCGCGGAAGGGCCAACAAAATCCAGTCCCAGAAGAGGAAGGGCAGGAGGAAGGGCCACGGCTCAAGGAAAGGCACACTCAACGCAAGGGACAACAAAAAAGATATGTGGATGGCAAAGATAAGGCTGCAGCGCAAGACACTCAAACAGCTCAAAGACAAAGGGCTCATAACGGACAAGGCCTTCAGGCTGCTTTACCTAAAGGCCAAAGGCGGGTTCTTCAGGAGCGTCCGCCACATCAACCTATACATTACTGAACGTAACTTGGTGAAAAAGAATGAGCAAGGTACAAGTAGTGCCAAAGCGAAGAAAACGGGAAGGTAAGACCAACTACCGCAAGAGGATTGCTCTGCTCATGTCAAGGCAGGACCGCCTCGTTGTAAGGAAGAGTCTCAAGTACACCTATGCCCAGATCGTGAGGTACGACGAGAGAGGGGACAAAATAGTGGCACAGGCATCCACCCATGAGCTCAAGAAGCTCGGATGGAAGCACTCCTGCTCCAACATGCCCGCCGCCTATCTCGCAGGGGTCCTGCTCGCAAGCAAGGTCAAGAAATCCGGAGAGCTTATCCTCGACATCGGACTCAACCAGTCCGTCCGCGGCTCGAGATTATACGCTGTGGCAAAGGGAGCCATCGATGGAGGCCTTAAAATCAACGTATCAAAGAATGTCATGCCGAGCGATGAGCGCGTCAGGGGCCAGCACATCGCATCATTCGTCTCCTCCCTCAGCGGGGAGGCGCTCCAGAAGCAATACGGCGCCGAAATCAAGAAGGGCAACGATCCAAAGAACATAACCAAGGACGTAGAAGCTCTGATTAAGAAGGTCAAGGGATAATCATGGCAAAAGAAGAGAAGAAGCCTAAGGAAGAAGAGAAAGTCGAAGAGGACGAAGACGTCGAGCTTGAGGACAAGGACACCTTACCTGAGGTCCCTGAAGGCGACGAGGAAGAGCCTGACAAGGAGAAGGAAGAGGAAGTCAAGGAGCTCAAAAAGAAGACTTTCGAAAAGGAGGGTTGGGCCCCAAAGACCGAGCTGGGCAAACTTGTGCACGACGGGAAGATAACCCACATAGACCAGATTCTCAACAGCGGCATGAGGATTCTCGAGGCTGAGGTGGTCGACTTCCTGATGCCCAACCTTGAAAGCGACCTACTGCTCATAGGCCAGTCGAAGGGCAAGTTCGGCGGAGGCCAGCGCAGGGTGTTCAAGCAGACCCAGAAGAAGACGAGGGAGGGCAACAAGCCCAACTTCGCTTGCCTCGCTGTCGTGGGGAACAAGGACGGCTATGTCGGCATAGGTTATGGTAAGGCAAAAGAAACCGTGCCGGCAAGGGAGAAGGCGTTCAGGAATGCGAAGCTCAACATATTCAAGATTAGGAGGGGCGCAGGTTCTTGGGAAGACGCCAGCCAGGAGCCCCACTCAGTGCCCTTCGCCGTGGATGGGAAATCGGGATCTGTTATAATCAGGCTGATGCCAGCACCGAAAGGCACGGGTCTCGTTGCGGACAGCGAGGTGGCTAAAGTGCTCGAGCTCGCCGGAATAAAGAACATCTGGTCCAAGACGAGGGGTCAGCGCAAAGTCAAAATCAACGTAATCAAGGCACTGGAAAAAGCGTTGAGGAAGCTTACATCGACCAAGATACAGCCGGGCCACATAGAGGCCCTGAACATAGTCGAAGGCAACCTGGGGGAAGCTCAGAATGAGTGATCTGATAGCTGTGATAAGGATACGGGGACCTGTGAACATAAACACAGAGGTCACCCAGACGCTCAGGCTGCTTAGGCTCCTACGAAAGCACACATGCGTCGTCCTCAAGGTAAAGCCGGAAACAAAGGGGATGCTACTCAAGGCAAAGGACTACATCACCTGGGGCGAGATAAGTGAGGGAACCCATAAGGAACTAATTGAGAAACGCGGCGAGAAGAACCCGGAAGGCAAGCTGAAGCCGTTCTTCAGACTGAGCCCGCCAAGAGGTGGGTTCGAGCGCAAAGGCATCAAGAAGCCCAACTCAAAAGGCGGGGCGCTTGGCGCGCGCAAAGATATGGATAAACTAATCAAGCGGATGATCTAGATGAGGAGAAAGAAGAACAGCAGGCAGCGCGGGAGCAAGACCCACGGTTGGGGCAGCATGAAGAAACACCGCGGTGCCGGCCACAGAGGTGGACGCGGCAACGCCGGAACAGGCAAGAGAGGCGATGCCAAGAAGCCGGAGATATGGAAGAATACCAAATACTTCGGAAAGTATGGCTTCAAGAGCATCTCAAAACCTGCAAAGGCCCTCAACATCGCATACCTCGAGCAGAAGTTTGACACCCTCATCGCCAAAGGCCTTCTGAAAAAGGAAGGAGATGGATTCACGATAGATTTCGCGGAGCTTAAATGCGACAAGCTGCTCGGCGCAGGAGCTCCGTCTCATAAGTATCTCATCAAGGTCGAAGAGGCTTCGGCCAAGGCAGTGGAGAAGATCAAGTCCAAAGGCGGCTCGGTCTCGCTCAAGCAGTGAAAATGGGACTCCTGAAAAACATTCTCATGAACCTGCCAGAGGTAGCAGGCCCCACGCAGAGGAAGCTTTCTTTCAACGAGAAGCTCAAGTGGACTCTCATCATCCTGGTCTTGTTCTTCGTCCTTGGGATGATCCCTCTCTTCGGACTTGGGAGCAACGCCCTCCAGCAGTTCGAATACCTCTCTATTATCCTCGGAGCTGAGTTCGGGTCGCTCATGTCACTTGGGATCGGGCCCATAGTCACGTCCTCAATCGTGCTGCAGCTGCTCAACGGATCAGGCCTGGTCAAGTTCGACATACACAGCGTCGAGGGAAGGAAGAACTTCCAGGGCGTGCAGAAACTCCTGTCAATCTTCTTCATACTCTTCGAGGCAATGATTTACGTGTTCATGGGAGGTCTTGCCCCTGCCGTCGAGCTTCAGGGAACTCCGGTACACTTCACCCTTGAGCTCATACTCGTCTTCCAGCTCTTCTTAGGTGGACTGCTGGTCCTCTTCATGGATGAGATAGTTCAGAAGTGGGGCTTCGGCTCGGGCATCAGCCTGTTCATCGCAGCCAACGTATCAAAAAGCATCTTCATCAGGACCTTCTCTCCGTTGCCGTCCCCCACCAATCCGGGGATAGCGACCGGCGCGATACCAGCGCTGTTCCAGAGCCTCGCCGCCGGCGACCCGGTGACCGCCACGCTCATGATTGCGGCAGTCGTAGCCACCATCGCCGTGTTCGTGATTGCGGTGTTCGGCCAGTCTATGAAGATAGAGATACCCCTCTCGTTCGGGAGGATACGCGGACACGGTATAAGATGGCCGCTGAACTTCTTTTACACAAGCAACATCCCTGTCATCCTAGTCGCTGCGCTGATGGCGAACATCCAGCTGTGGGCTCGGCTGCTGCAGAACTGGGGAAGGCCTCTGCTCGGAACGTTCATAGGCAACACACCAGCTACAGGGCTCGTCTCGTGGCTCTACTCCCCCGACCTGCTCGGAAGGATTATCAGGGGGAGCATCACCGGAGCTGACTTCGTCCACTCTCTGGTCTACATGCTGTTCTTCATCGGCGGATCGATCCTGTTCTCGATCTTCTGGGTCCAGACAGCAGGCATGGACCCAAAGAGCCAGGCGGAGAATATCATGAGCTCCGGGCTCCAGATTCCTGGATTCAGGAAGGACCAGAGGGTGCTCGAGAGGCTGCTCGCAAGGTATATCACACCACTGACTTGGATAGGCGGAGCTGCTATCGGACTGCTCGCATCCTTTGCTGATCTGACAGGCGCCCTGGGCTCTGGAACAGGCATACTGCTGGCAGTGATGATAATCTACAGGCTGTATGAAGACATCGCAAAGCAGCACTTAATGGACATGAATCCCATGATGAGGAAGTTCATGGCAGGAGGGATATAGATGGCATTACTCGATGGGATAATGGGGCCGTTTCTCTCCATAAACCCGACACTGGCGATTGGTTTACTATCTTTCCTCATAGCCTTGCTCATGACCCTCGCTTACAAGCTTACGACCAACCAGGAGGTCATGCGAACCCTCAAAGCCGACATGAAGAAGTTCCAAAAGCAGATGAAGGACCTGCAGAAGGAGCCGGAGAAGATGATGGACGTCCAAAAGAAGGCCATGCAGAAGAACATGGAGTACATGAAACACTCGATGAGGCCGACCCTCATCACCCTGTTGCCGCTGCTGTTGATATTCGGATGGCTCAACGCCAACTTCTCCTACCTGCCCCTGACCCCTGGAAACGACTTCACGGTCACCCTGACCTTCCAGGACAGCGCCTACGGTCCGGTGCAGATCGTGGTGCCGGAAGGGGTAAAGGTGCTTGACAGCGTAGAGAAGAACATCCAGGACGGGACGGTCAGCTGGACTCTGAACGCCGAGGAGGGCGAGTACATCCTCCAGTTCCAGCACGCGGGGCAGGAGTACGAAAAACAGATCCTGGTGACCCCGGACCACGGGTACATTCAGCCTGTCATGAAGGTGAAGAACTCACCCCTCAAGCAGATAGCCGTGGGCAACCAGAAGCTCGTGCTCTTCAACCTGTTCGGCTGGAAGGTCGGCTGGCTTGGAATGTACATCGTCTGCTCGATAATATTCTCGATGAGTCTCAGGAAACTCATGAAACTATCCTAGAAAAGTATATAAATCAAGTCCGATTCCCAGGAAACAACAATGCCAGCGATGAGATACCGCTCAAGGACGCTCAGGAGGGTCAAGAAAGTGACTCCTGGAGGGAAGAATGTCGTGCACTACAAGAAGCGCAAGCCCTCACCCGCCAAGTGCGGGAACTGCGGCAAGCCCCTCGGCGGAGTGCCTAGCGAGCGGCCTTACAAGATGCGCACCTTGGCCAAGACCAAGAAGAGGCCTGAGCGCGCGTATGGTGGAGTTCTTTGCCCGAGCTGCCTGAAGGCCAAGCTCAAAGAGGAAGCAAGGGCGAAATGAGCTCTCAGTTTACAACGATGAGGCGCCCTCGGCGACGGGAGCGTTGATGGACATAAGCTGGAGAGGTGAAGAAAAATGATGGAACCAGGAAGGGTATGCAGGAAGCTGACGGGCCGCGAAGCTGGTAGGTACTGCGTCATAGTCGACGCGACAGACCCGAGGTTCGTGGTGATAGAGGGCGATGTCAAGCGCAGGAGGTGCAACATCAGCCATCTCGAGCCGACGAAGCATACCATCAAGGTGGCGGCCAAGGCGGACCACAACACGGTCTACGCCAAGCTGGTGGAGCTCGGTCTGGCCACCCGGAAGGTAGAGAAGAAGAAACCTGCTGAGAAGCCCAAGAAGTGAGCACAAATTATATATATTGCGCATCCACTCTTTCTCCCTATGCAACCTAAGGATATCGCTCAGAACCTGCACCCTCTCGAGGCCAAGGCCCTGCCAGCGATTGCCAAGCACGGCAAGCTCCCCGAGATCGAGAAGGCCTCGGGACTAAAAGAGGTCGAAGCCATGCGCGCGGCCCAGTGGCTTGAGAACAAGGGCCTGGTGAAGATCGAGTCAGTCGCCGTGGAGACGGTCAGCCTCGACAAGAACGGCGTTGCATACGCCAAGGACGGCCTGCCGGAGAGGAGATTCATCAAGGAGGTCGACCCGGTCGAGCCAAAATCCGTCGGCAGGATAGCAAAGGAAACCGGGCTCTCCGAGGAGGAGGTCTCTGTCACCATCGGCGTGCTGAAGAAGAAGGCAGCAATAGAGCTGGTCAAGGAAAAGGACGGCACGCTCAATATCATACTAACAACTCACGGCCAGCAGGTCAAGGATAAGCCTTTCTTTGAGGAAAAGTTCCTCGAGTCCCTCAAGCAGCCAAGGGATGTCTCCAGCCTCAAGGACGAGGAGAGGTTTGCGCTCCAGAGCCTGAGGAAGAGGAAGGACATCGTAAGGGTGGAGGCCGGCAAAGACAGGACGTTTTCGCTCACCGACCTGGGAAAGAAGGTGGCGAAAGTCGCTATCAAAGTCGAGGCGACCTCCGATTCCCTAACACCCAATATGCTCAAGAGCGGGAGCTGGAAGGGCAAGACCTTCCGGAGGTACGACACCTCAATCAACGTCCCGAAGGTCACCGGCGGAAAGAGGCAGGCATACAGCGAGTTCCTCCACAAGGTAAGGCTTAAGCTGGTCGAGATGGGCTTCATCGAGATGACCGGACCCATAATCGAGACCGAGTTCTTCAACTTCGACGCCTTATTCCAGCCGCAGAACCACCCCGCCAGGACCTGGAGCGACACGTATAGGATTGTCTCGCCCAAGCAGGGCGACCTACCCCCCAAGAGGATTGTGGACGCAGTCAAGGCCGCCCACGAGAACGGGGGCAGGACCGGCTCGAAGGGCTGGCAGTACGCGTGGGACCCAGAAATCGCAAAGCAGCTCATGCCAAGGGCCCACGACACAGCCATCTCCCCCAGGTACTTGTCTGGGCACGCCGGCAAGCTGACCATCCCGGGCAGGTATTTCTCCATAGTCAGGTGCTACAGACCGGACGTGATTGACGCCACGCACGGCGTGGAGTTCAGCCAGCTCGGCGGCTTCGTGATCGGCTCCTCGCTGAACTTCAGACACCTCTTGGGGTTGCTCAAGTCATTTGCGGCAGAGTTCACAGGAGCGGAGGAGTTCAAGTTCTTCCCTGACTACTTCCCGTTCACAGAGCCGAGCGTGCAGATCTCAGCCAAGCATCCGGAATTCGGATGGATGGAGCTTTGCGGAGCGGGCATCTTCAGGCCCGAGGTCACTGAGCCCCTCGGCATCAAGGAGCCAGTGATAGCTTGGGGCTTTGGGATCGACCGGCTCGCGATGATGAAGCTCGCGATAAACGACATAAGGCAGCTCTTCTCCCACGACCTAAAATTCCTGAGAGAAGCGCCAAAGGTGAGGATCTGATGCCGACCATCGACGTATCATACAAGGACATGTGCGACCTGATCGGAAAGAAGGTCAGCTTGGAGGAGCTGAAAGACAAAGCCCTACTCTACGTCAAGGGCGAGATTGACAGCCAGGACGGTGACGCGCTGAAAATCGACATAGCAGACACCAACCGGCCCGAACTGTGGTCTGCGGAGGGCATCTCAAGGGAGATCCGAAGCCATCTGGGCCTGCGGACCGGGCTCTCAAGGTACAAGATGAAGCCTTCAGGGGTCACGGTGGTCGTGGACAAGAACCTCAAAGAGATACGGCCCTTTACGGCGTGCGCTGTCGTGAGGAACGCAAACATCACCGAAGAGGCGCTGCTGCAGATGATCCAGCTCCAGGAAAAGATATGCATGACGTACGGCAAGAAGCGGCAGGAGGTCGCAATCGGAGTCTACGACCTGCACAAGATCACACAGCCGATAACCTACAAAGCCTTCAAGCCCAAAGAGCTCTCGTTCGTACCCCTCGAGATGGAGGAGAAGCTGACCCTGGCCCAGATACTCGTGAAGCATCCGAAAGGCAGGGAGTTCGGCCACCTGCTGGAGGGAAAGGACCGCTATCCCATATTCATCGACAAGAAGGGCGAAGTGCTCTCCATGCCCCCAATCATCAACTCGAACCACACGGGCAAGGTCACGACCGACACAAAGGACCTCTTCATCGAATGCAGCGGGTCCGACTACAAGTTCCTCCTTCCGGCCCTATCCGCTGTCGTCACCGCGCTTGGCGAGCGGGGAGGGACGATCGGGACCGTCAAGATCAAGCTTCCTGACGGGAAGAGCATGGTCACTCCTGACCTTGAGCCCAAGAAAATGACTTTCCCGGCAGATTACGTTGCGCGCAGGTCGGGTCTTGACCTGAAAAATTCGGAGATGATCTCCCTCATCAGGAAGAGCGGGATGGACGCAAAGGCTAAAGGCAAGGACCTCATAGTGGAGTACCCGGCCTACCGCCAGGACATACTCCATCCCGCAGACATAGTGGAGGACATCCTTATCGGCTACGACTACAACAGCATAGAGCCCGAGATCCCCGAGATCACGACGCTGGGCAGGCTTTGTCCCACGGAGTCCTTCATCGAGGACGTCAGCCAGCTCATGGTGGGGCTGGGCAGCCAGGAGGTGCTCTCATACACTCTCACCGACAAGGAAAACCTGTTCGCCAAGATGCTGCTGCCCGAGGAGAGGGTCATTGAGATTGACAATGCGGTGTCGAAGAACTGGTCAGTCTTTAGGACGTGGCTCGTGCCCAGCCTGATGGACTTCCTCTCCAAGAACAGGAACAGGGAGTACCCGCAGCGGATATTCGAAATAGGCCAGGTAGTCAGGTTCGACGCAAAAGCAGAGACGCGGACCAAGAATCCGGAGATGCTCGCATGGGCAGAGGCCTCGGCCGACGCAGACTACACGAGAGCCAAGCAGGCAGTGGATTTCCTGATGGGAAACCTGGGCCTCGAATACACGTCAAAGCCTGCGGACCATCCGTCCTTCATACCGGGAAGGGCCGTCGAACTGCACCTCAAGGGCAAGAGGATAGGGCTCCTCGGTGAGGTGGCTCCGGGGGTCCTGAAAAACTGGGACATGGAGATGCCTGTTGCGGCTTTCGAGATAGATCTTTCTATGATGTGAGAACGTCATGCAGGACCTGGGGGAACGATGTGTAACCATAGGCCTCGTTGAAATGGCCGCCATCGTTGATAATGCGCGGCTTTACCCCTAGCTTCCTGCCCAGGTCCTCGGCCTTTGACAGGGGGACGTACGGGTCGTTTTGGGAGTGGTAGATGATGAACCGCCGACAGTTCGCCCTTATCTTCTCCCAGTCAAACTCCTTGTCGATGAAGCTCCTGTTGATGAGGTCGAACTGGTCCTTTCCCAACGTGCCGACGAACCCGGCAACGAATATGCATGCCTTCACCTGGACTTCAAGCCTCTCAAGAACGGTGAGTATGAACGCCGGGCCAAGGCTGTGGCCGACAAGGACCGTGTCTGAATCTATACCTTTTAGATAAGGCTCGAACACGTGCATCCAGCTGTCGAGGGACTGGCCATCCGGTGTCGGAAATGCCGGGAGTACGACTTCGTGCCCTGCCTTCTCAAGCTCTGCCTTCAGCCATGGGAACCAGTTCTCGCCAGGATGTCCGAAGGCGCCATGTATTATGAAACAGCGCATGATAATGAGAGAAAAAAATTTAGGCTTTCTTGATAATCTCAGCCGATGGCTTCATCGTCTTCCAAGCCAACTCGAAGAGGTTTTCGAGAGCTGAAGCGAAAAACGGCGTGTTCACCCAGATTCCGACGTCGTAGGTCGGGTGGACATCGGTGTCGTTGAGCACCATGAAAATCAGCTCCTTGCCGTCGACGATAACGAACCTTGCCTTGCTGGCGGTGTGCCTGACCTCTGCCACAGGCCCCAAATCCTTGACCGCCGCCTTGTTCTCCTTTGTGATGGGCGCAGCAATCCTGACCTTGACGCCACGCTTCTTCAACTGCTCGAATATCGGCTTGAGCCCCTCAATCTTCCTCATCAGGCCCTGGGCAGTCGTCATTATGGTGACGGTCTCCTCAGCGTTCCTTATGGTCAGCTCGAGATGGTTGTAGAGGTTGTGCCTCCCTCTCAGCGAACCGGAGAGGTCTGTCGGCTCTACCAGCTCGACGCCCTGCGTGTGGAGGGCCTCAAGCTCGCCGAGTATCTCCGTGTCCTTCAGGGTGGCCAGCCTTTTGATGTGACTGTCAGCTTCAGCCTTGACATTCTTCTTGACGCGTTCAACCACCTCGCTTGGCGGGACCGCGATGTACTTGATAGGTTTGCCCAGCTTCATCACGACGAATCCTTTCTTCTCGAGGCTTTCCAGGACGTCATAGCTCCTGGACCTGGGCACGTTTGCGATGTCTGATAGCTCCCCAGCTGTCGAGACACCTCGGGACAGAAGAGCTGTCCATATCTTGACTTCATAAAGGTTCAACGAGAAATACCGTCTCAACTTACTCAAAAATTCTTCTTTTACTATCATACACTCACCCCCTCTTTTCCCCGGAATAGGTAAGTTTTCACTATTCCAACAGACAAAAACAAACCACTACTATTAAAATGTATAGGTTTTTTACCCCATTCCAATGGTATCTGACCTCCCGAGGGTGAACATTATCTACTTAAGAGTGGATAATGAGATAAAGACATCAGAATAGCTTATATTTAAAACTTGCTAGAGTGCGTAGCGAAGCAACGCGCCTATCCCGCCGAGGCCGTCGAGTAGCTTCCCGCCGTCGTGGGACGAGTTGATTATCATAACCTTGCCTTTAGAGCGCTCAACTGACTTCATCACCGACTCCAGCCGTTGGAAGCCTCCCTCTTCCCTCAGGCTTGATATCAAACCGTCAGAAGTGAGCAGGAGGTTGACTGCCCCCGCGAGAGCCGCCTTTTCAGTCTCATCCATTCCGTAGGCTGCAGGCTCGCCTTTCTTGATTGCAGCGAGCAGATCCTGCACCCTCTTGGTCTCCTCGGCATACCTCTCCTCCTCAAGTGCCTTGGCCAGCTCAGGCCTCCTGACGACCTCGGCTATCGCCTGCTCGTCTGCAGATGAGCACGAAGCAGGCACGAGCTTAGCCTTGAGGCCTGTCCTTGAAAGCTCCTTCATGAGGTCGTCCTTGAAGAATGCGGGCGACGCCACGACAATCCTTGAGGGATTGTGTCTCTTGTCATATTCTTCGAGCACCTTCGATATCTGGGAGTAGAAGGGCACGGTCTTCTGCTCCGCGTACTTCTTCTGCACCTCGCCTTTCAGGGTGGACAGGACTGAGTAGCCAAAGTCCCTGAGCAGCGCGAATGTCGCCTCCTCGCGGTCATGTACCACTATCAAGACCGAGGCCCGCGACCTCTCAGAAGCTTCCTTCAGCCTCGCAAGCTGGAAATTGAGCCAGGTTTCCTTCTTGATGGAGAGTGTGGCACCCTGCTCAACAGTAAGGGTGTGGTGGCTGCCGTGCGGCACGTCCTCAGGGCCCTGCTCGACCACCCCTGACACGCGAAGCGCGGTCGCGACAAACTCGGTCTTCTCGACCCTGACAGACAGGAAAACCCTCTTCTTGACCGCCTTCGAATCCCTAGCATCCTCGCCCCCCATCTTGATCTTCCTGAGGGTGCTCGCACTGACCAAATCTCCCGGATCGACGATCTGGGACAGGTACCACAGGTCGTCGGCATCCTGGACCAAAACCTTGACCTCTCCATGCTTGAGATCCTTATAGACGATTTTCATACTGATTTTCCCTCTGGATTATAGTGATAAAAACAAAAAAATTTAAATAGGCTACTTCCTAATAAAAGAGGAGATTATATAATAATTTTCATTCCAGGTACAACCAATGAGCAAGAGAGCACAGTCAGGATCGAACGCAGCCGCGCTTGTTGCTATTATCGCCGGGCTAATAATCCTCTACATACTCTTCCTCCCGCCCGAGGTCCGCAACGATCTTCTCGAAGGCAACGAGAGCAACATATGGTGGGACGACAACGGGGGGGTTGTAGAGCGCACTGTGCTCGAAGAGAACCCGGGAAAGCTCGAATACCTCAAGACGGACACGTTCGAGCACGACATACCCTCCCTGTACCTTCTGACCAAGACGGACGCGAAGGTCCTGCACGAGTTCCCCAATGTGTACGTGGCTCGCACATCCTTCACGCACAACGACAAATCCCTCCCATTCCCGCTGAGGGAACAGGCAGACAACATGCTGCTCTCTTTCTCAGCGGAAGGCCAAGGCAGGCTAATAATTACCCTGAACGGCCAGGAGCTGTTCAATGAGGAGGTTATCAACGCACCGGCTCCGATCCAGATACCTCCGGAATACCTAGGGGACGACAACACCCTGAATTTCGCAGTCTCAGATGTCGGATGGACATTTTGGAGGCGCCACGAATACAATGTAGAGGATATCAAGCTCACCGGAGACGTGACTGACACATCGGCGCAGAGAAGCACAAACACGTTCTGGCTATCAGAGGAGGAATACGAGAATATCGACTACATCAAGCTCAAGTACTTCCCCGACTGCGCCCAGAGCCAAGCCAAAGGGCTGACGATATCAATCAACGGCATCACTATGTTTTCAGGGATACCGGATTGCGGCATAACCAACACGATAGAGTTCTCTCCTGACATCACCAAATCGGGAATAAACGATCTTACGTTCAGGACTGGAGGAGGGGACTACCTTGTCGACAGCATCAGAATCGACACTGAACTTAAGGAGCCGATCTACCCCACATACTACTTCGATCTCTCCCAGGATGAAATCGACGATATCGAGGTCAACCTCTATGACATCAACCTCACAGTGGACTTCGTCGACGATATCGATTTCAAGAAGGGGAAGATCATAATAAACGGCCGAACGACGCACTTCCAGACCTATGAGAGCACGTACGTCAGAACCTTGAACGAATACGTCGAGGAAGGCAGTAACGCCCTGGAGATCATACCTGACAATACTGTCCTGAACATCAGGGAACTGAGATTGGAGCTCATAAAGGTCGATTAGGCCTGTCACACGGGGAAGAGGTGAAACGGCTTCTAAGAGAAAATGGCTTATGACGACGATGTGAAAAAAGCACTAGAGTCCGAGGTAGAGGCCAACAAGGCCAAGATGTTCGCTGCGCAGAGAGATGAGGACGCAGCTAATGAGGACATTAAGAAGGACGAGACAGATGAGGCGGTCGACAAGGAAAAGAGAACCTACTTCAAGCGCGCCGCCAAGTTCGCCGGGAGGAGCGCAGTGTCAGGAGCTGCTTACATGGGCGGCAAAGCCAAGAATTATGCCCCAACCATAGTCAACAAGGTCAAGAGCGTGGGAGCCGGAGCAGCCGGAGCCGTCAGGGGCGCAGGCCAGGCCGCGATGGATATGGGGGGAAGCATATTCGTGCCCGCCAGCGGATGGGACTGGCTCTTCATCTGGGGCGTCATCCTACACCTGCTGATTGACGGGGGTCTCTTCCATTGGCAGATCAACTACATGACTATCTCGCTGGACATCATAACGGCTTTCATGGTCGTGTTCCTGGGCTGGCACAGCCCGGTCGCCCGCATAGGGGCACCGGTCGTCCTGTTCCTAGAAGCTGGACTGCTGCCAGTTCTGTCCCAAGCGGGGATTGCTGGGTGGCCGGTCCTAAGATGGTTCGCCCTCAAGCTGCCGTGGGCGTTCTGGGCTTACTTTGCGCTCATCGTGGGCAATTCCGAAAGGCCGAGCAGGTTCTCAAGCTTCTGGTTCAAGGCCGCGGTCATCTACTGGCTCTTCTTCCTGATATTTAACGTGATAATCGCAGAAGGGCTGGTATCAGACCTCAGCACCGACGTCCAGTCAATGGTCACGCCTGAGATGGAGGACGAGTTCAACCAGAAGGCGACAACGGCGTGGCAGGGACCTTGGGAACTCGGAAAGGAGCTATGGAAACGGCAGTCTGCGTACTATGACTGCACGATAAAGATGGACTGTACAGAGTGGGACCGCATACAGTCAGGTGTGGATGAGGAGGAGTATATCGTACCGACAGGTGAAGAGCTCGAGATTGTCCCGACAGAGGTCAAGGTCACACTTGGAAAGAACAACGAAGCCTTCACCTCCAACTACGTGAACACCATCGGGGTCGGTATAGACATCGATGTAATCAAGGGAAACGATGACGTCGTGATGACCTTTGAGGCTGCGTGCAACTTCTCCAACAGCTCAACCACCTGGCCGGGCATGTTCACGCCGTTCCAGGAGGTGACGATACCCTTCTCAGAGAACACAATGGCCAGCTCGAACAAGCAGACCTTCCTCTGCAGGTCGCGCGAACCCCTCCCTCCAGGGAGGTACACATTCACAGGCTTCGTCAAGTTCAACCAGGTCGCGAGGTCCTACCTCAAGATGTACTTCGTATCAGACAGGGTGCCTGACATGGACAGTCAGAGCTTCCCTCACAAAGAGGTAATACCGGCGAAGATGGAGAGCGGGATTGTCCAGGTGGACCTTACCACCAAGACTGAATCGCCCATGAAGATGGGCAGCGAGGACCGCGAGCTCGGACTCAGAATCGGTTTCGTGAACAACGCGGATGGAAAGATTCTGGAACTGCCCAGCCTTCCGACAATCATCCCCCCCGACAGCTTCACCATTGAGGCCATGCCTTCGCTTACAGATGTAAACCAGATGTTCAGAGAGCAGCAGAGGACATTCAAGATGCCTTTCTTCCAGGTCAATCTAAATATCAACCCAAGCGGTATGTTCAGCGAGACCAACAATCCTGTCGACAGGATTATAACTATCGAAGCGCCATACATCTACCAGTTCGAGAAGAAGGTCTACATAATGGTGATATGATGAGAGCACTCCTAGCGCTATTGATTGTCCTGCTCATCGCGGGATGTGGAGGTGGGGGTAGCTATAGTCCTGAGACCGTGCCCGACCTCAACACGGGAGGAAAGGGCCTTTCCATGGAGCTCCTCACCAATATGCCCCCTGACGAGCTGCTGATGGACACCGACTTCAAGGTCGGGGTGCTGGTGAAGAACGAGGGCTACAGCCCTGCATCTCCGGTTCTCCTCTCAGTCTCGAGCTGCCAGGCGGCACCTATCGGGGGAAGCACAGTTGCGGGCACAAACTGGGATCTCATCGAGGGCAAAACGATGTACAACCCAAGCGGCTCCAATGTGAGATACATCTTCGACCTCCAAGCGCAGGAGGAGGATCTCGAATGCCTTCTCCAGATAGAGCTTTGCTACCTCTATGAAACATTCGCCGACCCGGACGTTTGCGTCGACCCAGACATCTACAACCTAAAGAATGACAAGGTCTGCACCATACAGCAGGTCAAGCCCGGCAAGCAGGGAGGCCCTGTCGTCGTGGACAAGATAGACACTGCGATGCTTCCCTCCGGGGGCGAGATGATTGTCCAGTTCAAGATCTACGTCAAGAACCTGCAGGAAGGTCAGGTGGTGTCCTACTCAGAGAGCGCCATCGGTGACGTGTGCGGTTCGCAGACCGACCTGAGCCCTGACAGGATAGGATGGAACGAGGTCCGCGCCAGCGTCACCCTCGGGGCGACGGATCTCGACTGCGGAAGCGGCATCATCCACATGACCCGCAACTTCGACTCGAACTTCGTGCTATGCAGTACAACCATACCAATCAACACAATCACATATAGCAGCCCGCTCAACATACGCCTGAGCTACGGCTACATCACCAACGACTACAAGGAGGTGACCATCCGCGACTTCTCGCGGAGGAGATGATGAGATATGCTGTGCTACTCCTAATCCTCCTGCTCCTGTCAGGATGCCAAGGGATCATGGGCCGTTCTGAAATGCCGCTAGAAAAAGACATCTATGTGGGCAAGAACGGCATAACCATGAGGTTCATGCCCGGGATGCCCGGCCCGAAGGTCTGGGCAGAGAACGGCCTCCACCTAGGGATAGAGCTGAGGAACGTGGGGACGTACGACGTGCAGGGAGGGATGATTTCCATCGGCGGCTACGATCCGGGCCTCATCTCTGACCTGGTGCCACAGAACGGAGGCTTCAGCTTCGACATCGAGGGCAAGTCCAAGCTTAACCCCAACGGACAGCTTGAAATCCTGGAGTACCACGCAGACGTTGTGGACATCCCTATCGGGTCGCAGTTCCTAAAGATTCCTGTACAGGTGGTGGCCTGCTACCCATACAGGACGATGATAGGCATACCGGTCTGTGTGGACGTCAACAGCGGCACCCTGGCAAGGGATGCCGGCGACTGCGTCAGCCGCGACTGGAGCGGGGGCGCAGGCCAGGGCGCGCCTGTCGGCGTGACCAAAGTGGATATGGACACGTTCCCGATAGGCGAAAACGACCAGGAGATAACGATACAGTTTACGATAATAATCCACAACCTCGGAAACGGCCAGGTGATAAGCATGGGTGCATACCAGCAGCCATGCACAGAGGGAGTCGAGATTGACGAGAGCCAGCTCGACTGGGTCGATTACATAGTCGGTGTCGAGGGGACGATAATAACTGATCAGTGCCAGCCCATCAACAACGGAAGGCATGCGGTCAAGCTCTACGAAGGGAAGAACATCATCGTCTGCACGGCTTCATTTGACAGGAACGCAGGCAACCACCAGACCCTGCTTAGCATCGCCCTGGACTACGGTTATTCGAACAGCATTACCACTAATGTGGAAGCAGTCCGGATGTCTTAAAAACGAAAATCTTATTAATCGCGAATAACGGAGATAACCAATATGCGTTCAACTATGATTATAGCATTCATCTCATTGCTCCTAATCGTCGGCTGTAACACGACAGAGGGCCCGAGGGAATACAACTTCCACACCGGCACGCAAGGCATCTACCTGGAATTCATGCCCAACGCCCCTCCAAACACGATATACGGGAACGATGAGGCGAATGTTATGGTGAAATACTACAACAAAGGCGTATATGACATCCAGCCGGGCGAAGGGGTGCTCTACCTCAGCGGGTACGACCCGAGCATGTTCTCTTTCTTCCCCACAGGAACAGGAAGCAGCCAGGGAGGTGGCTATCCGATAGACGACGCAGACCCAAAGAGCGAGTTCAACCCTCAAGGCACGCTGTTCAGGATCGCGGAGTGGAGCACAGGAGCCAATGGGGTCTCGGTCCCGCAGGGAGTGGACTTCATAGACCAGCGCATCAAAGCCACCGCATGCTACATCTACAGGACTGTGGAAGCGGTCAAGGTCTGCCTCGACCCGGACCCTTATAACCAGAAGGCAGGCACAAAGGTCTGCCACATGAACTCAGTCTCCGGAGGGACGGGTGGCGCTCCCGTGACCGTCTCGAGCGTGAAGCCCGACGTCGTCGGAGATCGGCTCCAGTTCACAATATACTTCAAGAACGCCGGCGGCGGCGATACCTTCGTCAGGAGCAGGGACTCCTACACCCCCAACGACCCCAGGAATTGCAACAACGACATTGAGCACGATGAGATAGACCAGGTATGGGTCGAGAGGGTCGAGATTTCAGGGAACGACATAACTGGAAGCTGCCAGCCGCAGCTTCAGGGATCTGTCAACGGCCTCAAGAGGATGATAAACGGCCAGGGTTTCATGTACTGTTTCTGTGACTCCTGCCTCGCCAATGTGCAGGAGGCTTACGAGACGGTGCTGAACATCCAGCTTGCTTACGGCTATAGGAATTCAATTTGGAAGAACGTCAGGGTCAGAAATAATCCCAGTGACTGGTCCTGAACAACAGAAACTTTTAAATAGTAGTATAACAAAAAGTATATTAATTTTCCATAACAGACCGCTAACCGGTTGAAAAGGAGGTTGGGTAACAATGAACAGGTACCTGCTGGCAATATTCGCGATTGTTCTGATGGTTTTCACTACAGGCGCAGGCTGTCAACAATCCTCGAGTGGGATAAGCAGCGGAAGTTTCCTTGGTGGCACCCAAGGATTGGCGATGCAATTTATGGAAGGCGCCCCTCCGCTAACAGTGTATGATCAAGGCAATTTCCCCTTCTCCGTGCAGGTGAAGGTGGAGAACGTCGGCGAGCATGACGTCGCGAGCGGCGAATACGTGCTCAGCGTCCAGGGCGTCGACCCGGGAGAGTTCGGCAATCCGACTATGAGCGTTGCAGGCTCAGACCCCTTGGAAGGCAAGGAGAAGGACTCTGAAGGCAACGTCATCCCAGGAGGGATCACATATGTCGACTTCGGGTCCTGGGACTACACTGGAAGCGTGACCGGCACCACCACTTATACACTAAGGGTTGACAACTGCTACAAGTACGGATCAAGGGCGATCGCCATGCTCTGCGTAAAAGAGGATCTACTCGACACAGAGCCCAATGCGATCTGCAGAGTAAACGAGGCCAAGCCTGTATCTAATGCGGGCTCCCCAATCCAGATTACTGGACTGACCGAGTCAGCGATGGGAAACAACAGGATCTCGTTTAGCTTCAAGGTCTCGCACAGAGGAGCAGGGGCCATCTCGATACCTCAGGCCGGAGCTCCGACATGCAGCGACGCTCTGACTGAAGAGAACGTTGTCAACGTTAGGGTGGAGACCGGCATCGGTGGGACCCTCGACTGCAGCGGCCTCGACGGCGCAAGCGGTTCGGGCATGGACTCAGGAGACGTCCAGCTCTTCGAAGGTTTAAGGACAATCAGGTGTACGCAGGACATCCCCGCGTTCCCGAACGACTTCGAGAAGGCCGTGAACGTCTATGCAGGCTTCGAGTACAAGGAGCACGTCCAGACGCCGTTGTACGTCAAGCACGCGGCTTAGATTTTTTTATTTTTTTCAACTCTTTTTCTACACGAGAAATGGCTTCCGTGATATTCCAGTCCCTGTAGCCGGAGCTCTTCAGGGAATACTTAATCCCTTCTAAGGAATCGCCATGCTGCGTAGCTATCTCAACCATCGGTTCGAGCTCACGCATCTCCTCCATGTCGCTGATAATCCTCTCCTTCTGCTCGGTCTTGAAATCCAGGTTGGTGGCGCCTTCCTTGCCCTCAAGCTTGACCGGCACTGCCGGCTGCACCTTGGGGCTTGAGAGCTCTGCAGCTGGCAGGAGCCCCTTAATCTGCGCGAAAATCTCCTCAGCCAGCCGGCGCTCCCTTGACTCCTGGTCCTTTATTGTCCTCTCCTGCTTCTTGACCACATCCATGAGCTGCTTGACTCTCATATTCAGCTCTATCTCGTCGGCAGTCTGCTTTTTGATGAGGTCCTGCAGCTTGTCCTCGTAATCCTGCACTGTCCTCCTCAGTGCGACTCTCTTGTCCTCAACCTTCGATCTGAGGAGCTTCTTGAGCGCTGCCACCCTGCCGTACAGATTCTTGAGGTCATCCCCGTAATCCTTGCGTTCCTTCATCAGCTCGGTTACGATGAGCTTGGTCTTCTCCTGCTCCTGCGAGAGGGCGCCAATCTCGTTCGCCAACCTGATGTTCTGCCTCACCTTGTCAAGCATCTGCGCCCTGAGAGAGTTGATTTTCTTGGCGGTCTCGTTGAGGCGCTCATGGTACATCTGCTTCTTGTGCCTCTCGTCGATGAGCCGTTGTTTGAGTCTGGACAACAAGTCGTCCGCTCCCTCGAAGTCTTTCATCTGGGTCTCGATTATCTTCTCCCGATCAGCGAGCTGTTTTTCAAGGAGACGTTTATCCGATTCGAAAGACTCAATCTTCTTGTGTGCATTCGCTACGGCTGAAGCGACCTGCTGCTGGTACTTCTTGACTGTGTCGGTCGACTCGTCAGCGCGTGCCTTCAGGCCGGTGAGCTCTTTGGCCTTGTCCTCGAGGGCTACACCGAGAGTCTCTATACGCTTCACCAGCTGGGTGATCTTGTCCTCATACTTCTTCTCCTTAATCTCAGAGGCCTTCTGGATGTCACTAATTATGATGTCCTTCTGCGCCATTTCCTTCTTGATACCCAACCTCTGGCTCTCGACTGATTTGATATCCTCCCTGAGATCGACTATCTCGGATTTCAGCGAGTCTATCACCTTCTCCCTCTCTTCAA
>CAZPJY010000011.1:10100-47603 GCA_964587045.1 uncultured Methanosarcinales archaeon | reverse complement strand
TAGTCCTTCTTCGCAGGCTTGAACGGTGCGATAATAGTCTTGACCAGCCTCAGCACGACTTCCAGGCTCATGATGAATACGAGATAGTAAAGCACCACCTTCCAAAGACTTGGCAGCTCTCTTGCAACATTCAGGGTCTCACTGAGGGAAAAATAAGATATGTCGACGAGGAACACGCCGAGCAGCGCAAATGGCATCATCTTGGCCAGGTCCTGCGACAGGTTCTCGTTGTAGTAGGAGGTGACCCTGACAGCCCCTACGAGCGAGGCCGCGACCAGCAGCATCGTGTTCGGCGCGTAGTTTTTTGAAAGGAACAACAGTATCAAAGCGAGGATCGCGAACCAGAAGAACACCAGGAGAGGTGTCAGGATGATGTTCTGCAACAAGTTGAGGAGCGCGTCGAAGAGCTTCCTCACTCCTCCGGCGAACTCACCCACGTACTTCTCATGCTTGAGCTGGACGATGTCCCTCCTGGCCAAGAAGCGGTAGAACTTGAAGATGAACACGCCGTAGAGGGCTATCCCGAAAAGGTAGAATATGAGGGGCTTGACCACACCCAGGTATTCGCCGAATCCGACGTTCGAGAGTTCCGTGAACGCATCGCTCGTGATGTTGTAATTGAAATTTGCGAACTGGGTGACGTTGATCATGCCGATACAACTGATTAATGGCTATTTAAACCTTCTTAATGCTTCTCATCACGAACGGCACCAGCTGCTTCATGAGCTTGACAGCAAGTTTGGTGTCCTTGAGCTTCCTGGGCCTTTCGGCCAGCATGTTCACGCCTCTCTTCGCGTGTCTCGGCACTAGGTGCCAGTGCACGTGGTTTGCCTCGTCCATGTAGATCAGGTAGACCTTCTTTATCCTGAGGACTTTCAGCATGGCGTTGCGAACCGCGTCAACGACAGCCATGAGGTGCTCGAACGACGCCCTCTTGAGAATGTGGAGGTCCTTCACATCCCTTTTCCAGACCACCACGCAGTGGCCCTCGGCTATCGGATTGTTCGCAAGCGCCGCGTACACCTGGCGGTCCTCGTAGAATATTGCTCCTTTCTTTGGCTTTGGGAAGGCCATATGAAGATTATAGCATCTATATTTTTTAAAAATTTTGGTTTGGGCTGATGAGAAATCCCTTACCGACCTCGTCCCAGTCCATGAGCGTGTTATGAAGGTAAGCGATGTGATGCCTTCCGACGAAGACCTTGGCCCCCTTTTTCTCGAAGACCAGATCAGTCTTGCTTTTTCTTCCCTCAAGCGACAGTTGATAAGGAGAGCCAAACGACGTCAGCCTCACCTCGAGCCTCAAGCCATCGCTTGCCGTGTCCTTTATGTGCTTGGCAGCGATATCAGTCATCCGGATGGTGTAGGAATCGGCCTTCTGGTACTCTTCGCCGACGATGGAGTTCAGCTCGTCAACCAGGCTCTTGATGTACCTTGAGTCCCTGCCATGCCCTGCGATGCCCTGCTCGAGCGTTTCGACATTGGCGACAACGCAACCGACGCAATGTATACCCTCCATGCCGAGATATTCCGCAACCACAGGAAATTTGTTAACGGCTTCGTCTATAAGCATATCCTTATTGAGCCATTCCATATAAGATGATAATTGGAGAACGATTAAAAAATTTATCTTTAAGTGATAATCTTGAGGTATCTTAGTATCGAGTCCTTGTCCTCGACTGCCCAGCCACGCTTTTCCCCCATGTTCTCGAGCTCTGTCGAGGGGTTCAACGCTATAGGGAAGCCGACCACGGAGAGCAGGGACGCGTCGTGGCCTGAGTCCCCCAAACCTATTGACAAAGAGGCGTCGATGCCGTGCTCTTTTATGTACCTGGTAAGCGCAGCCGCCTTTCCCGCAGGCCTGTGGATTTCGGTCGTCAGCTGGCCTGTGTAGGCTCCATCCCTAATCTCGCACTTCGTGGCGATGCACGCGTCCATGCCCATGTCGTCTGCTGCCAGAGATACTGCCTCATAGACCCCTGCGGATACCAAGACGGTGTGGTACCCTTTGGCTTTCAGGATTGCCATGGCTTCATACGAGCTGGGGTAGATATTCGGGCGGAACCCTTCGTAGAACTCCTTGGCTGTCGACATGATCCTATCGACGCGATGGCCTTCAAGTCCCTGCGCCCACAGCTTAGCCCAAACGTCCAGCCAGTCTTCATAGCTGATTTTTCCCATCTCGTACTCCCTGGCAAAGTGCATCTGACTTTTGTAGTTGTCGTGCGGGATTGCCCACCTCTCCTTTAGGTAGTCTATGAACTGCATCGAGATGAAATTCTGGCTCAGAGTGCCGTCGAAGTCCGAAAACACCGCTTTCATGGCCTGACGGAGAATCTGCTTATTTTTATAGCTGCCGAAAGATTCAATAATAAGTGGCTAATCAGCCCATCATGGCAGCAGCACTTCTGAAATCCATGGAGGTCTGACAATGGACAAGAACACATTCTTTAAAAAGAGGGCTGAGGAAGGGTTTGCCCTAACATTTGATGATGTGACTCTCGTGACGACCTACTCAGAGGTCATGCCGCACGAGGCCGATATAACCACCATGTTCTCCCGTAACATTCCACTTAAGCTGCCGATAGCGAGCGCTGCAATGGACACCGTGACCGAATACCAGATGGGTATTTCCATGGCGCTTGCAGGGGGGATAGGGGTGATTCACAAGAACAACACTGCTGGCGAGCAGGCCCGCCATGTGGACAGGGTAAAGAAGCACATGAACGCGAAGGTGGAGCGGCCGATAACGGTCCGCGATATTGACACCATCGAATCTATACTGAACATGAAACAGGTCAAAGGCTACACATTCTCGAGCTTCCCGGTAGTGAACGGCGACGGAAAGCTGGTGGGCGTACTCACAGGCAACGACTTCGACTTCTGCATAGATTATTCCCTTCCAGCGAGGGAGATTATGACTAGCAAGGTGATATGGGCAGAGCCCAGAACAGCACCTGATGAGGCATACAAAATCATGCTCCGTCAAAGGGTCAAGGTCCTGCCTCTCCTGACCAAGAGCAGGAAGATAGTCGGGATGTACACCTTCAAGGACCTCAAAGGCGTGAAGACCGGAAGCTCGTCCAAGTACAACCTGGACAATAACGGCCAGCTGCGCGTCGCCGCAGCGATAGGCGTGGGTGACTCCGCGCTCGAGCGCCTGGAGCATCTCGTGAGGAGGAAGGTGGACTGCGTCGTCATCGACACTGCGCATGCTGACCATGTCAACATATACAATACCCTGGTCGAGATCAAAAGGGCATACCCCAACTTGGATGTGATTGTCGGCAACATTTCCAACCCCGAATCTGCCAAGCGCCTCGTCGAAGCTGGGGCCGACGCGATAAAGCCAGGCCAGGGCGGCGGATCAATATGCACGACGCGGAAGGTCAGTGGAATAGGCATACCCCAGATTACCGCTGTGGCAGAATGCGCTATGGCAATAGAGGGCTCAGACGTGCCTGTGATATCCGACGGGGGAATCAGGTTCTCAGGTGATATACCAAAGGCCATAGCAGCAGGCGCACATTCTGTCATGCTAGGAAACCTCTTGGCAGGCACTGTCGAGTCACCCGGCGAGTTCATCTTCAAGAATGGTGCTTGGGTAAAAGCATACAGGGGTATGGGCTCGCTTGGAGCGATGAAGGAGCACGAGGGCTCAAGGGAGAGGTACAGCCAGGTCGATAAAGACAACCTGGTGCCTGAGGGCATCGAAGGAGAAGTACCCTACCGGGGACCGCTTGCTGCCGTGCTCATCCAGTATGAGGGCGGACTCAGGAAAGGGATGGGTTACACAGGTTCGCGCACGATTGAGGATCTGAGGACCAAGGCAGAGTTCAAGTTCATTACCAACGCGGGGAGCGTCGAGTCGCACCCGCACAGCATTGAAATAGTCAAAGAGGCCCCGAACTACTCCCTACCGCGGAAAGTCCGAAAATATTAAAAAATCCAAGGCCCATAAGCTTCCCGATGGAAGTCGCAATACCAATCCTTGGAGCCCTTGCGCTCGTGACGGCATTTCTCATTAGCTGGGTCATCACCAAGAAGGACGCTGGCAACGAGACCATGCAGGACATCGCCCGCCTCATCCACAAGGGAGCGATGGCGTTCCTGCGCAGGGAATACCTGATTCTCTCGGCCTTCGCCATAGCCGTATTCGTTCTCCTCGCAATCTTCATCAACGTGCCGACAGCCTTGAGCTATATCGTGGGAGCGGTTTGCTCAGCAACTGCCGGGTTCATAGGGATGTCGATAGCTACCAAGGCGAATGTGAGAACAGCCCAGGCAGCCACAAAATCCCTGAAGGCAGCATTGCGCGTAGCCTTCCTAAGCGGTTCTGTCACAGGACTCTCCGTCGTCGGCTTCGGCGTTCTGGGTATCTACATACTCTACTCAATATTCAAGGACCCTGCCATCATCTTCGGCTTCGGCTTCGGCGCGTCTTCCATTGCCCTGTTCGCGCGTGTGGGCGGAGGAATCTACACGAAGGCGGCAGACGTCGGCGCCGATCTAGTAGGGAAGGTCGAGGCGGGCATCCCTGAGGACGACCCGCGCAACCCAGCCGTGATCGCAGACAACGTCGGCGACAACGTGGGTGACGTGGCCGGCATGGGCGCAGACCTGTTCGAGAGCTATGTTGGGAGCATAATCGCCACCATGGCACTGGGCGTCGCGCTCGGAGCAACGTACGTTATGTTCCCGCTGCTGATAGCCGCAGCAGGCATTCTAAGCTCGCTTGTGGGCATGCTCTTCGTTCGGACCAATGATGATAGCAAGCTGCACTTAGCCCTTCGCAACGGTCTGTTCGCTGCAAGCGTTCTGGTCATAATCCTGAGCTTTGTGCTTTCCAAGACGATGCTCGGCGACATGGGGGTCTTCGTTTCCATCATCGCCGGACTGATTGCCGGAGTGCTCATAGGTCTGCTCACAGAATACTACACGTCTTTCGACTTCAAGCCGACGAGGGCCATATCAGAGGCTTCGAAGACTGGGCCGGCGACTAATGTGATTGAAGGGCTCGCTTTGGGCATGCAGAGCACGGCATTGCCCGTGCTGGTCATCGTTATCGCCATCTACATAGCCTACCAATCCTCGGGACTTTATGGCATCGCCATTGCGGCTGTGGGGATGCTGTCAACACTTGGCATAAGCCTTGCTGTCGATGCCTACGGGCCGGTTGCGGACAACGCCGGCGGCATCGCTGAGATGGCAAATCTTGGCAAGGATGTCCGGGCACGCACCGATGCGCTCGATTCTGTCGGGAACACGACTGCAGCTATGGGAAAGGGCTTCGCTATCGGCTCGGCCGCCTTGACGGCTTTAGGCCTTTTTAGTGCGTTTGCGGAGGGATCTGGGATTTCCACCATTTCTCTAACCAATCCGGGCGTGATTATCGGCCTGCTCATCGGCGGCATGTTGCCTTTCCTGTTCAGTTCATTCATCTATAAGGCGGTCGGGAGCGCAGCCTTCAAGATGATTGAGGAAGTCAGAAGGCAGTTCAGGACCATCAAGGGGCTGATGGAAGGGGAGGCGAAGCCTGACAGCGCGAAATGCGTCGATATCGCAACTCGAGGAGCGCTCAAGGAGATGGTTGTGCCCGGGCTGCTCGCGGTCGTGATGCCAGTTACCATAGGATTGCTGCTCGGGGTCGAAGCGGTCGGAGGGTTACTCGCCGGGGCACTCGCTTCCGGCGTCATGATGGCACTGTTCATGGCGAACTCTGGCGGCGCGTGGGACAACGCAAAGAAGTTCATCGAGAAGGGCAACTTCGGCGGGAAGGGGTCAGATCCCCACAAAGCGGCGGTTATAGGGGATACGGTCGGTGACATAGCAAAGGACTCAGCCGGACCTGCCATCAACATCCTACTAAAACTGATGTCGATTGTCTCCCTAATCATGTTGCCTCTGCTAATCTGAAGAGTTAAACATCACTTTTTTAAACCTTCTTTTAGCAATGCCTCCCATGAGAACTTATCTAATCATACTCTTGTCCGCTTTGATCCTGCTGGCGGGATGCAAGCCCCAAGGCGTGGCGACAGCCGATTCCGCCGAGTTGCTAGCCGGTTCGGTCACGCCTTACAAGGAGTTCACGCAGGCAGAATACGAACAGGCGCTTGGCGAGGGCAAGACAGTCGTCTTGTACTTCTACTCCAACTGGTGCCCGACATGCGAGGCTGAGCAGGCTGACACTGAAGCAGCTTTTGCCGAGCTCGACGACCCCAACATCATCGGTTTCCGCGTCAACTACAAGGACAGCGAGACCAGCGAGTTGGAGGAGTCGCTCGCAAGGGAGTTCGGCATATCGTACCAGCACACCAAGGTCGTGATAAAGGACGGCGAGCGCGTGCTGAAGGCGCCTGACACCTGGACGAAGGAGAGATACCTGGAGGAGCTTTCTGACATCTGAAAATGGCAGACATAACGCTTTTCGCTGCATTCCTTGCCGGAATAATATCCTTCTTATCCCCTTGCGTACTCCCTCTCATCCCAGGGTTCCTCTCCTACCTCTCCGGGACTTCTGCTGGAGAGACGGATAACCGGACTAAAATGTTCCTCAACTCCCTCTCGTTCGTGCTTGGGTTCTCACTCGTCTTTGCCTTGTTGGGCGTGCTCCTCAATACTGTCTTAGAAGCGGTCTCATACGACGTTCAGATCTGGCTTAGCCGCATCGGCGGAGTCATAATCATACTTTTCGCCCTGTACATACTGGGTCTGATCAGGCTCAAGTTCCTCGAAAAGGAGCACAAGCTGCGGGTCAGGAAGAGATTCTCGATAACGTACTTAACCTCATTCCTGTTCGGCGCAGCTTTCGCTGTAGGTTGGAGCCCCTGCGTAGGCGCCGTGCTCGGGAGCGTGCTGGCGCTCGCTATATCCCAGCCTGGACTCGCCTTCGTGCTGCTGATGGTCTATTCGCTTGGTCTTGGCATACCTTTCCTCATAGTGGGGCTGTTCACCGGCAAGGCGATCGAGCTGATAAACCGCTCGCAGCGTTTCCTGAAATACTTCAACCTCGTCGTCGGGATACTGCTGCTGATACTAGGGGTGCTGGTCTTCACGAATAACCTTAATTTGGCTTCATACTTTATTGGTTTTTAAGATGAACAGGAACATAACTCTTGTACTGGTGCTGGCGGTCATCGTGCTGGCCATAATCTACCTAGAGAGTGTGAGGGCTCCTGCAGTAGCCCCGCAGGACAGGGAGACGGCGCCGGAGCTCACAGACATTGTCGGCTACATCAATACAGATTACATAACCATCGCTCAGAACCGCGGCAAAGTTGTCCTCGTGGACTTCTGGACCTATTCCTGCATCAACTGCATCCGCACCCTCCCCTACCTGGTTCAGTGGGACAAGAAATACCGTGACATGGGACTTGTCATCATCGGAGTGCACACACCAGAGTTCGCCTTCGAGAAGAAATACGCGAATGTCCTGATGGCAGTGAGGGAGCACGGCATAGAGTACCCGGTGGTGCTCGACAACGACTACGCCACTTGGCGGGCTTTTGGCAACAGGTACTGGCCTCGCAAATACCTCATCGACGCCGAAGGAGTGATACGCTACGACCACATAGGGGAAGGCGCGTACCAGGAGACCGAGCAGTGGATCCAAAAGCTCCTTAGGGAAGCGGGAAAGAAAGTCGATGTTATGGTTTCTGCTGATACCGGAACAGAATCCTTGATGCTTCAAACGCCCGAGCTGTACGCCGGCTGGCAGTATATGATACCAAGGCAGCAGGACCTGGGCAACGAGGGAGGATTGCGGCCGAAAGAGGAGTTTACCTACCCAGCTAGCGACTCATACAAGGAGGATATGATTTACCTAGAGGGCACATGGCTGTCTGCCGAGGATCACCTCGAGGCAGAGAGCGACGGTGCAATCATCCTCAACTTCCTGGGCTCAGAGGCGAACATAGTGGCTGCCCCGTCTGGTAATATAACCAATATGAGGGTTTTCATAGACGGGACGGACCAAGGAGAAGTAGTTGTCGGCGAGCCCAACCTGTACAACGTCTATGAGGGCGATTACGGCCGTATGGTGCTGCGGCTCGAGGTTCCTGCCGGGTTCACCTTCAACTCGTTCACTTTTGGCTAGAGCCAACGCTTCTTCCTGAAATATAGGAGCATGCTTCCTCCGACGATGAGTATCAATACCCACAGCACGAGGTAGGACCATTTCCAGTGGAGCTCAGGCATGAAGTCAAAATTCATGCTGTATATACCTGCCATGAAAGTCAAAGGTATGAATATCGCAGCGAAGATGGTCAGCACCTTCATGACCTCATTTATCCTGTTGGAGACGCTCGATAAGTAGAGGTCCTGCATGCTGGAGACCATCTCCCTGCATGTCTCGACAGTGTCGATCGATTGGAAAACGTGGTCGTGGAGGTCCTTTAGGAAGGGTTGGGTTGAGATCAATTTGGATGTGTCACGCTGAAGGGTGCTGATGACCTCGTGCAGGGACCAGTCCGGCCTTCTCAAGAGAGTTTTTGATGAGGCGGGCCATGTGTTACAGCTAAAGAGGAGGTTGTTTGAAAATATGTTTTTTTAAGGCAACAATTTAAGTAATAAATGGTTCAACCAACCCTTATGAAGCTGATACTAACCAAGCATGGCATCACCGAAGAGAACATCAAGGGGATCCACCAGGGCTGGTCTCCTGGCACGCTGTCAAGGGAAGGATGGGAGCAGGCCAGGAAGCTGGCAACGCGCCTGAAGGATATGCATATAGATACGATTTATACCTCAGACCTAGCAAGGTCGCTCAACACCGCAAAGGAGATCGCAAAATACCACGAGGAGGCAAGGTTCATCCCTGACAAGCGCCTCAGGGAGAGGACGGCTGGCACTTTCGACGGCAAGCCTTCGATGACAGGGAAATCCGACGATTTCTCCGACCTATCGACGCGTGCCGGAGGCGGGGAAAGCTACAAAGAGGTCTGGGAGAGGCTCAAGGACTTCTACTCATCAATCCTCAACGCTTATTCCAGCGAGACCGTGCTGGCCGTCGGGCATGGGGGATCGATAATGCTCTTAGAAGGGATAATAAGGGGCATGCCCATCGAGGACGCGGTCAAGCTGACGCAGGTAGGGCCGGCATCCTACACAGAGTACATTATCGGTGATGACGGGAAGTGCCTGCTCGTCGAACATGACTCGAGTGACCATCTTACCCCAGGATAGCTTTATTAATAACCATTTGTGGCTGCGTATGGATGATAACTCCAATCGACCCAGGAATTCTTCATATATCCCGGGCTGTCCATGGACTGTGCAGACTCCCTTACCACGGGCATCCCCGCGGATGCCCCAACTTCAATTATAAGAGCACATGTCCTCCAGGCCAGCCGTTGCTCTCTGAGGTCTTCGACTTCAACAGCGGTCTCTACGTCATTTACACAGCTTACAAGGTGGGGGAGTTTGCCGAGCGAATGAGAGTGAGGCACCCGGAATGGAACAACAGGCAGTGCTACAACCCAAGATACTGGCAGGGCATAGCGAGGAGGCTGCACAGAGGAGAGGAAGAGAACGCGCTTGCCTCAACTGGGATTGACATGGTCACAGACAGCCCCGAGGCCTACGGCGTAGATGTCGACCATATGATGAAGCAGATCGGCATCAGATTGATTTGGGGCTGGCCGCCGGAACACTCCCCTGACAATGTTACTTACAGGGTCTCAATTGGGGGTCATCGCAGGACGCTCTGAATGGCCTTCTCCAGGCTCTTCTCTGTTCCAGCACCCATATAATGGTATGCGACGCTTCCTTCCTTGTCTATGAGGTAAGTCGTTGGGATTCCCCTCACTCCGTACTGCGCTGCCACCCTGCCATCAGTGTCCAAGAGGACTTGGAGCCCGTATCCAGCCTGCTCCACGAATGGACGCACAACAGAGGGGTTCTGATCCAGGTTGATGGCTAGGAAATTCACCTTCCCTTCGTACTGCTTCCTGAGATTGTCCAGATGAGGCATGGAAATCCTGCACGGGCCGCACCATGTGGCCCAGAAGTCCAAGACTGCAGGAGTCTCATGTAGGAGCGAGCTGAGGGTGACCTGCATTCCTTCCATATCACTAAGTGTGAAATCCAATGTTTGCATCTGCATCACCTCCTTTGCCGGCACATCTTGTTGACCGGGGATCCCGCATCCGGCCAGTAGGCTTAGGATGCCGGCTATGAGAGTTTTCATGCAGGAATCCTATAAGAAATTAGGCTTTAAGGCTTTTTGTCCACGCGATCGCCTTTTGCTTGTTCGCTTTCTTGTCCTGCAACGGCTCCTCAAATAGGATTTCGCCCACGATCTTGTTGCCCTCAAGCTCGTTCTTGGTCTTCTCCATTGCTTTACCAGGACCTCCACCATGGCAGAGGAAGATGGCAACCTTCTTTCCCTTGAAGTTGGAGTGCCTGAAGAATGTCCGAAGGGCAGGTGCGAAAGTCCATGCCCACACAGGAGAACCAATTATGATGCGCTCATAACCGTCAGGGTTCTTGTCAAGGGGCTTGAGCTCAGGCTCGACCTTCTGCATTGCCTGCCTTCCTCCCCAGACATACTTCATGAACCCCTTGCTGGAGACGTCCTCCTTTGGCATGAGCTCAAGCAGGTCGGCCCGCAGGGTCTTGGCGAGGGTCTCAGCTATGAACCTCGTATTGCCTTCGAATGAGTAATAGACTATGATGGTTTTCATGACAGGTCAAGAATGCCGTCGCCTATTTATGGTTTTCGAAGTACTTGTCGAGCAGGTCCCAGTCCTGGCCGATGACGATCGGGCTCATCGCCAGTAGCTCATCCCTGTGGAACTCGATGTCTGGAAGTGGGAAGGCGAGGAATACGGGTATACCCTTGTACAGGGCGTGGCTGATCTCCATCAGCACATTGGCGCCGATGTAGCCTGGGATGCCTTTCTTTTCGTAGTTGGCAACGTATATGGCGTCAGAACGGTCTATCTTGCCGAAATGGTCCAGTATGAGCCCTCTCTGGATCTTAGCGAGAGCTCTCTCCTCGAGATGCTTGTAGTCGACCATGCTCGGAAGCAGGACCTTGTATCCCCTCTGTTTCAGGGAGTCTGCGATGCCGTGCAGCTTCTTGTAATGCGTCGTGCTCGCACATAGGGTAATCATCATTGGTCTCAAGGAAGAGGGGAAGTATAAATAATTATTTCCTTTGGGACTGCAGGAGGAAAAGTATCCCTATTATTATTGCAGGAGCGGGCAGCAGGACAAGCGCCGACCAGTGGACCTTGCCGCCGGCCATAGCTAAGTACAAAAGCCCCAATGCGATCCAAATCCAGCCCCCTACCTTCGGCCACTTCCAGGAAATTATTATAGCAGCGACTATAAGGTAAGTTGGCACCAGGTGAATCAGCAGAGCCACCAAGGTTATCCAGAAGCCCGAGCCTTCTCCGAAGACGTCGAGCGCAAAGATGCTAATGAAGACGGCGAACGCTATGCCGAGGACCCTTGGAATCCACAACAGGTATTTGTTCATAACAGTCAGTTGGAACCCATTTTATAATAATCTATGGGTAACCTTTTAATATTCCCTGTTTTCGCCGTCAACATATGGTAAGAATACAGGAGACTTCCCTGGATGGCGAAAGGTACCTGATGGGATACCGTGTCCTGACTGAAGACATGCGTTCCCTCGGGCTTCGCAACAACCCAAACATCATGACCTACAAGGTAGGGGAATGGATAATGCTCCCAGAAGATAAGATAGCCGCAGATGACAAAGATTGGGGGGGCATCTGGGTATGCCGCACGCCCGGCTCTGCAAGGGGACTGATGAAATACATGATGAGATACCATGGGACATTGACGAGGAGCTTTACTGCCGCTCTGAAAAGCCCGCTCCTCAACAGCGAAAGTAATTGGGGATATCGGATGAAGACTTCAGGAATCTACCTGATGGAAGAGGTAAAGCTGATATCAATTGATGATTTACTCAAGGTGAAACAATGATAGAAATACAAATTGAACTGACTAATAGAGAAGCCAACGATCTTATGAGCGTTGGAAACACAATCGAAGCCATGCAGGGAGATATGATCTTCCACCTTAGGAAGTCAGGCATACCTGAAGGCATACAGGTCGTCCCGGCGAAGGTGCCGAATGCTTATCACATCAACATCTCTGAGGAAGCCACCATAGAGCTGGCTAGGCACTCTTTCATCTCTTATGAGCTTCGGGATTTCAAGGTCGGACTGTACCGCAAGGAAGATTTTTAGTACTCGAAATAGTGGGGCATGTCCGTTAAGTTCCAGAGCTGGTAGTTGGCGGGCTCATCCGTGCCGACACGGTCGACGAAAATGAACGCACGGTCCAAGCTTTGTCCCAGAGGCTTGTAGTACTCCCACCTTTCCAGGGGCTTGCCTGACATTCGGAACGGATACCGGTCGACCTCATTAGGAGGGCCGTAAGCTATGTATACCAAGCCCATGTCGGTGAGGTAGCCCTTCCTCGTGTGGGATGAGAAATTCTGGTTGACAAAATCGACCCTGGCCTTGAACTCGTCAAGGTACTCGTTCTCATCAGTCCCAGGGGTCGGGTCGAACTGTTTCCAGTATTCGAGCCAGGCCTGCTGCCGTTCGTCCGGGGCGGCGTTCTTGAGCTTCTCATACAGGTCGCCATGTTTACCTACGAACATGTCAACCAACTTGACGCTCTCGGAGAAGTTTTTCTTCAGATCAAAGAGGCTCTTATGGGAATCCGGTGTATTGGAGTTCGACGCCATCGCTCCGGTCACCATCATGCCGCTCATCAGGGCCACGAGTCCAGTTTTCATTTTCATATCTATCACCAAATAATGGAATCGCGGGGTTTTTTTTGAACTTTCCTCATAGGGATACTATTGTCGAAACCCTTATATACGATGAGGGACTCCCCCGAAATGTCGGATTGACTAATTCTGGTTTGTTCGATGGTAGGTGATAATCATGCCAGTGAAAGAAGGAAACAAGGTCAAGGTTGAGTACACAGGCAAGCTCAAAGATGGCACGATCTTCGATTCGACTGACGGGAGGGACGCGTTCGAAGTTGCTGTTGGGGAGCACCGAGTGATTCCTGGTTTTGAGAAGGCCCTAATCGGGATGGAGAAAGGCGAAGAGAAGGAATTCAACATAGCCAAAGGTGATGCCTATGGCGACCCGAACCCGCAGCTGGTGCAAAAAGTCCCAAGAGACAAGCTCCCGAAAGTCGAGCTCAAGAAAGGCATGATGCTCGGCATGACACTTCCGAACGGACAGCAGATGCCGGCGGTCATCGTCGACATCGACGACAAGGAGGCGACAATCGACCTCAACCACCCGCTGGCCGGAAAGGATTTGATCTTCAAGATTAAGGTTATTGATATCAACTGATTTTTTTTATCACATACTCTTCGAACTTTCTCCTATGGACTGGATCGAGCGGCCTGATTGGGGCACGCTTGAACGGCAGGCCCAGTTCGCCCATAGGGTCGGTGAATGACATCTCAGGCAGACCGTAGGAGAAGATGAACTGGCTCGAACCCACGTCCCTCACGAACTTGTCGGCAAGCTCATCGAGTGTTTTCTGGCTGACCTCGTCATCATAGTCACCCTTGTCATCCATCGGTTTGCCTACAGCATATGAGTGGATGCGGACTGAATTTCCGACCATTTCAAGAATCGCGTAGCTGAATGGCGTGTTCTCGGCAAGGAATATGATAGGGTGGTATACCTTCATATGGGTGCACTGAATCGGGAGAATATATAAAATTACCTGCTGAGGACCAGGGCTGCGGCACCGATCATGCCCGAGTCGTCGCCGAGGGTATGCTTGACAACCTTGAACCTTCCCCTCATCGCCCGCGGAGCGTACTTCTGCGCAAGCTTGTTCAGCTCGCTGACTTTTCCGTTGTTGCTAACGCCGCCTCCTACCACCACCACATCTGGGTCGAGTGTAGCAACAATCATCCCCACCCCTTTTGCTAAGTAGTCCACGGCCTGGTCGACAGCCCTTTTAGCGGCCTTTTCCCTGCTCGAGAAGACCTGCTTGGTGGTAAGTTCCTTCTTGCCCCCGAAAACGTGGTAGTATTCCACTATCTTAGGTCCAGAGGTGAACGATTCGAGGTCGCCGACCTTGCCGCATCCGCAACGGACCTTTCCCCTCCCGTCCAGGAAGGCGTGCCCAGGCTCCGAAGCCAGCCCGTGAGCGCCCCGAAAGACCTTCCTGCCGATTACGATTCCGCCCCCAAGACCGGTCCCCCATATGATGCCGACCACGACGTCATCGCCCTTCCCTGTTCCAAACATTGCCTCGGCCAGGGCGAAGCAGTTGGCGTCGTTCTCAAGGACTACCGGAAGCCTGTACCTCCTCTTCAGGAATGCGCGCAGGTCGAAGCCATCCAGTTGTGGGATGTTGGCGTTCCGTCCTAATGGGCCTTTCTCGAAAACCGACCCGGGGAGACCGATGCCGATGCCGTCGACATCACTATCCATCAGCTCGTCGATGACAGAACAGAGATTTTTCAGGATGACCTTGAGGGGCTTGTCAGACTGCGTGTCGGCGCGGGATTTGCGGATCACACTCCCCCTGCTATTAACCAAGGCTCCTGAGATCTTGGTGCCTCCCATGTCGATGCCGAGAGCGTATCCCATTGCCACAATCAGGGGGATGTATTAATATAAAACTTTCCATTAAGCTTTCAGGGGCTGTTTCCTCACCAAAGCTTTTCGCTGCCACTTTAGGAACGCTTTTAAAGTCGGTTTTTTTCCCAACATGCCTATGCAGATTGACAAGCTGACAACAGGAATGGTGGCAGGAATTTGCGACCACACATTTCTCGCCAGGTCAGAGGCTTTCGAAAAGGAGGCCGACCTCAAGGGTGTGAGTGCTGTGCGTCTGAGGGAGAAATCCTTCCATGCCTTCTTGGAGGCCACATCCTCTTTATCCCAACAACCGTACTCCATATGCATCAGACCTGAGGATGTCCACTACGCGAGGGTTTACCTGGACAATAACAGGCTGGAGGGCGTCAAGATAGCTTCAGTGGTGGGCTTCCCCGACGGACAGTGGTACCCAACCCTTTTCAAAGTCTCAGAGACCAAGCTCGCTATTGCCTCAGGCGCTGACGAGATTGACATGGTCATGGACTACGACAGGCTGAAGAACGGGGAGTTGGATGCTGTGCATGATGACATGCGAGCGGTAATCGATGCCGCACACAAGGAAAGCGCACGGGTCAAGGTCATCCTCGAGACCTCAGAGCTCTCCCACGCCCAGATAGCGATTGCCTGCAAGATTGCTGACGAGTGCGGCGCGGATTTTGTGAAGACCTCGACTGGTTTCGGTTCTGGTGGTGCGAGGGTTGACGACCTCAGGGTGATGAGAAAGAACTTCCCCCGTGGCATCAAGATGTCAGGCGGTGTCAAGCCTTGGAACTTCAAGGAGCTGCTGAACGCGCTGAGCGATGACGGAGAAATCGAACTCGATCCGATGAAGGTTCGTATAGGAGAGAGTACGCTCATTTCAGGCGGGAGCGGATATTGATTCCACCAACTCCCCGACCTTCTCCTTGATCTGCCTGATGACCTCTATTCTCTCATTGATGCTGTGGCCCTTCACGTCAGAAATCCTCCACACCTCAGCTCCGGGCACTTCTCCCGCGTCGTCTGCGACCACTATTACCCTGTCTGCCCAGTCGAGCAGTTCTTGGCTGAGCTTGGTGCTCTTCGCTTCAAAACTCAGTCCGAACTGGCTGGCCGATTCGACGATGCTCTTGTACCAGTCCTCAGACTCGTCAGCCGGCACGGTGTTCTTCGTCCCGGCGCTCCTTGCCTCATGCTCAGGCGCCATCTTTTTGAAAAGGGCCTCGGCGACCTTGCTTCTGAATACGTTATGGGCGCACAAGAAGAGGAACTTCAAATCACTCACCAACAAATTTCTGCAGGCTGACGATCTCGATTTCCGGTCTGGTCGTCTTGAGATCCTTCAGGGTGAACTCCTGCGTTTCGGTGTCGAACGAGCGTGTGCAGTCGCTTACGACAGTAACCTTGAAATCCCTGTCATAAGCCCCCTCAACCAGGCTCCTGACGCAAAGGTTGGTGAGGATTCCGGCTACAATGACGTGGTCCACACCTTTGAGTTCCTCCTCGAGGTTCGTCCTGTAGAACGGGCTGATCCTGTGCTTGGTGATGACCAAGTCCCCCTTTTTCCTGTCAAGCCCTGTTAGCAGCTCTGCGTTTGGGCCGGTGAAGGCTTCGCCTTCCTCCTCTTCATGCCTGGTAAAAATCACCTTTGAGCCGGTAGCCCTGCAGAAGTCAATCAACTCGTTGATTCGGTCGACGAAGGCCTCGGGCTCGCCAGCGTAATACTCGGATTTCGGGTCGCTCCATTCCTCTTGGACGTCAACAACGATAAGGGCATTCATGTCAAGCGTTTATCCTTCTCACTATTTAACCTTTGCGCTACATCCCGCTGATTCTCTCAATCCTTCCGGTTGCGGGCGCAACTGACATCTTGTCATCTGGCAGGTGCTCCTTGTAGTACTTGACGTATTTCCCTTCGAAATCCCTTATTCCCTTGATGTCGCGAGCGAAGGTTATGGTCCTGCCATCATCGAGCGCCAGGACGTGGTATTTGTATTCTCCGACGTTGATGAACCATATCGGATGATCGAAGAGGTTCGAGTTGTCCTCGATGTAGTACGGTCCGCCTCCCCCTTGGGCGATGAACACCTTGCCCTGGATGGATTCCGCCCGCCTTGAGGTCTTGACTATCCTTTCGGTCTCATGAGCCTTGGCCAAATCCTTTAGGGGGTGTTTGAAGTACTTGATTCTCTTGCCGACAAACTGGTCCTTGAACTGCACCAGGTCAGCCGGGTGGGCTTTCCCCTGCTCGTCGACCACTCCGACAACGAAATGCTTGAGGCCGTTGTACAAGAGAAACCATGTAATGTGCTGGAACGGGCCTGTCTGGTCTTCGAGGACGTATCTGGCTCCCTTCTCGCCCTCAAGCTCGTAGATGAGAATCCCCATGGGGCAATCCTTGGGTTTGGGTCTTTAAAATGCTTTCTACAATGCGATAATGATGATCCCGACTGCAAGGCAGTACCATGCGAAATGGTGGAACTGCCCCCTGCTTATCATTCTCAAGAGAAGTGTCAGGGAGAGCCATCCGGTGATGACGGTCGCTGCGATCCCTGCCAGGAGCGGCGCCGCCTCTCCCACTGCGCCCACGTTTGGGAGCTCGAAGATGGTCGCACCGATGACTGCCGGGATGAACATGAGGAATGCGAAAGTTGCAGCCTCCTCCCTCCTGACGCCCAACATCATTCCTGAGGATATGGTGGCTCCCGAGCGGGACACGCCGGGAAGGATTGCCAGCGCCTGGCCCACCCCCATTGCCAAGACGCGCAGGAAGGACAGGTGCCTGCCCTTCTCCTTTGGGAACCTGGAGAAGAACAGGAGGATAGCCGTGAAAATCAGGAAGATACCAACAGAGACCGTGCTCTGGAAGGCGGCCTTCACCTGGTCCTCGAAGACCAGTCCAGCTACAGCTATCGGGACCGATGCGAGGGCGAGGTATCCTAGCATCGCCCACTCCTTGCGATCACCCTTGACAGCGCCAGACAGGATGCGGATTATGTCCCTCCGAAACACCCAGAGGACGACCAGCAGGCTGCCCAGATGGAGCATGAGGTCGAACACGACCGGAGGTGATACCCCTAGAAAATGCTGGACAATGACAAGGTGGCCTGATGAGCTGATGGGGAACCACTCCGTTATTCCCTGGACGATGCCTAGAAGGATGGCCTGCAGGAAGGTCACCATCTGATGAACCTCTCGATCGCCCTCGCGTATTCAGTCCAGTGCTGCGGGCCTTTCATGTTGTGCTTCCCGCCCTTGATGATGACCAGCTTCTTCGGTCTGTTAGCAATGCTGAACAGCTCTTTTGGGTCATCAACGGGAATCATCTGATCCCGTGTTCCGTGGATAATCATCAGGGGCTTATGCCACCTCTTGATCGCAAGAGGGACATTGAGCTTGAAGAACTCGTCGTAGAAGGCTTTCTTGAGACGCTTCCTGTGCATCCATCTGCCCGGCCGGTTGTAGGTGATGAAGCCCCTCTCCCAAAACTGTCTCACCTGAACGTCTGTGAAATCATACCTCGCGGACCTCTTGAGGTCGAACACCATGCCGCTCAGGACGAGCTTGCTAATCCTCTTGTCCCTGTGGGCGTACAGGGCTGCATCAATAGCTCCTGTGGAATGGCCGAACAGGACGAGCCTCTTGTACTTGAAGTTCCTCTCGAGGTAGTTGATCGCGTAGCGGATCTCGTTTGCCTCCTGGCTCATCAGCTTGTCCTCGAATCTTCCCTCAGACGAATCGGTCCCTGAGAAATCGAACCGAAGGCAGAGGTATCCCTTTCGTCCCAACCACCGGCTCACTCGCTGGGCGGTCCCTGACATGCTGCCCGGAAAGCCGTGGAGGCAGACCACCGCTGTCGTGTACCTCTTTGGGACGAACACAATGCCTCGGAGAACCTGTCCCTTGTTGTTCACAAACTCGATTTTGCGCTCCATTAAAAGGAGGTCAGCAGGCGGATTTATAAAAGTTAGGATACCTTTAAGAATAAGCAGAAAACCACTCGATCCATGGTAAAGGTCACGTTAAATGAAGGAGACGAGTGCTGCTGTGCTTGTTGCGCTGCTGCGGCTTTGCTGATGCTCCTGAACAGCGATGCCAACTCTGCCACCTTGGAGAGCAGGGTCAGCCACACGTCGGCCAAGGAATATGTGCTCAGCAGGATAGACGATTACCAGACACGCATCGGACCGGACCTGAAGGAAATTCTCGGTAAAGATAAGATTTGCAAGTACACACCGACATGTTCTGAGTATGGAAGGCAGGCAGTTGAGAAGTACGGGGCACTCAAAGGAGGCCTGCTTGCCGCAAAGCGCATAGCCAAGTGCAATCCCCTAAGCAAAGGAGGGGAGGATCCCTTACTCTAAACCTTTTTATAGTTGTGCCTCTCACAGTCAACCATGCCAAAAACCACGCTGCATTACTTGTTCAGGCGGACTAATCCGGAGAGACTGGAAGATCTTGCCCAGAGCCTAATGGACATCTATTTCGGTCTGAGGGCGGCAAACAAGGAATACCCGGATGTGAGGATTTCTGTCAAGGGACCCTTGGAGAACAGGAACAGGTATGATGTCACCTTCAAAGCCAGGGACAGCCTTCTGGTCAGGAGCGCGCTTGAGACCTACGCGCGCTACGCCAGGCTGCCCAACGCAGTCACGGGGAGGTACAGCCTCTTCGAGCCCATAGTCGAGTCCAAGGGCAAGAGGCTCAAGCGCTCCATCAAGACTTTCTACACAGGCAAAATGGTTCAGTAGGCGTCGCTCCTCTCGAAGAACCAAGCGCCGAGCGTTACCGTTGCCACCGCCCACACCAGCAGCACCACTGCGTTGATCAGGTAGGAGAACTCTGACACGCCTGCGAGCGCCCGTCTCATGCCGTCGACACCAAAGGTCAGGGGATCGATGAGGCTCAGCCACTTGACCCAGCCGGGCATTCCCGAGATTGGGAACACAGCGCCCGACAGGAAGAACAAGGGAAAGATGAAGAAGTTGACAACTATCGGGAAGCTGTGCATGTCTCTCATCTTGGAGGCGACTATTAGCCCGAATCCGATGAACACGACCGACACAAGGGTCATGAAGATCAGGGCTAACAGGAATGCAAGAACACCCGGTATGCTGAAGCCGATGACGGTCGATATCAGGAGTATCAAGACCGCCTGGATGAGGCCCATACTCAATCCGCCCGCAATCCTGCCCAGGACGATGGCAGTCCTCGACACAGGCGCAATCATGACTTCTTTCAAGAATCCGAATTCCTTGTCAACAAGGACGGACATCCCTGCAAAGGTCGATGAGAAAATCAGTCCCATGCCGATGATGCCGGGCACCAGGAACTGCAGGTAGCCCACATCGCCGACTCCCGGGAACCTCATATCAGCGAAGCCCAAAGCGAAGAACGCCAGAAACATGAGAGGTGTCGTAATGGTTGTCACCAGGCGCATCTTTATCCTGAGGAAACGTTTCATCTCCCTCAGCCAAAGGGTATAAATGGTCTGGATCATTGCCTTCTCCTCCGTCTTATCAATTCGCTTCTGGCGCTGATGGAGCCGTTCTCATGCTCGCGTATTGTCTTGCCAGTATAATGAAGGAACACGTCCTCAAGGCTGGGCTTGTGGAGTTCGACGGACTTCACCTTCACCTTGTGCTTCTGCGCTAGGGAGATCAGCTCAGGTATGCGCGTCTCGCCCTTTTCCATGGTGAGGCTTAGCTGGTTGTCGTGCCTGTTGAGGGTCTTCACCCACCTCATCGAGCTCAGCCTGTTGGCCAGCTCTTCAGGATGGCCTTCCACTGAGAGACGCACCACATCCCCGCCGAGGACGTCCTTAAGCTTGGTCGGGGTGTCGAGAGCGACGATCTTTCCGTGGTCTATGATGGCGACGCGGTCGCAGAGGTAGTCCGCCTCCTCCATGTAATGGGTGGTTAGGATGATTGAGATCTTCTTTGACTTGTTGAGCCTCTTGATGTAATCCCAGATGTGGCGCCTCGTCTGCGCGTCGAGTCCTAAGGTGGGCTCGTCCAGGAAAAGAACCTTTGGGTGGTGCATCAGGCCCCGGGCTATCTCGAGCCTTCGCTTCATGCCACCCGAATAGGTCTCGACCAGGGCGTCAGCACGTTCCGTCAGGTCGACCAACTCCAGGACCTCCTTTATCCTCTCAGCGCGGACGCTTTTCGGCAGGCGGTACATCCTCCCGTGGAAGTCCAGGTTCTCCCTTCCAGTCAGCTTGAAGTCCAACGCCGGGTCCTGGAAGACGATGCCTATGCTCCTCCTAACCGCGTCCCTCTTCTTTGCCACGTTATGCTCGGCGATCAGGGCAGTGCCTGAAGTTATTGACAGCAGTGTGGAGAGCATGTTGATAGTAGTAGTCTTGCCTGCGCCGTTGGGGCCCAGGAGCCCGAAGAGCTCACCCTGCTTGACTTTGAACGAGACTTTGTCAACAGCCTTGAAATCTCCAAATTTCTTTGTGAGTGATTGTATTATTATTGCGTCCATCGCGGTTAAGAAATCTAGAAGCCTTTTAAAACCTTGTGTTACTCAATTCTGGCCAGAATCAGACCCTTTCAATCCTCATGAGGTTGGTCGTTCCCTCACCTGTCGGGCCAACACCGGCTGCTGCAACTATCAAGTCTCCGTCCTGCAAGTAATCCTTATCCTTGGCCAGCCGGCAAACACGCGAGATGTCGCCTTCACCTTCGAACATGAAGGGATAGACCCCCCAGACGAGCCCGAGCTGATTCCTGACCTTACGGTCCCATGTTGCTGCGAGAATCATCTTGCTCGGCCTGAACCGTGAGATCATCCTGGCGGTGTAGCCGCTGCGGGTCAGGCAAACGATGCCCTTGATAACGCTATGACTGGCGGCGTCTACGACTGCGTTGGTGACCATGTTGACGACCTGGTGCTCATCCACCTTCTCCAGCCTGCCCCTTATCCTGTGCTGGGCCCGCAGCACAATGGTGTTCATGATCCTTACGGACTCCGCAGGGTACCTGCCTATAGATGTCTCTGCTGACAGCATGACGCAGTCCGCCCCATCCAGCGCTGCGTTGTACACGTCGTTGACCTCTGCCCGGGTGGGCCTCGCATTCCACCTCATCGATTCCAGCATCTGTGTAGCGACGATTGCGGGCTTTCCCGCTATGTTGGCCTTTGAGATCATGTCCTTCTGCCTGCCGGGCACGTCCTCAATGGGGAGCTCCACCCCTAGGTCCCCGCGGGCGATGAGGATGCCGTCGCTGGCTTCCATGATCTCGTCGAAGTTCGGAACGGCGAGCGCGCTTTCTATTTTTGATATCAGAAGTGTTTTGGAATCCCCGACCAGCTTTCTGGCCTCTTCGACCTCTTTCCTTGAGGTCACGAAAGACAGGGCGATGTAGTCCACGTCGTGTGTTTTTGCAAACTCTATGGCGCGGATGTCATCATCGGAAAGGAAGGGGAGGGGTAGCTCGACACCGGGTACGCTCACTCCCTTCCTGCTCTCAATCGACGTGCCGAAAACCACTTCCGTTATGACCCGCGATCCCTCAATGTGCTTGACAGACAGGCACACCTCGCCGTCTGATAGCAGTATCGTGTCACCCTCCTTTACAGGGAATGACTCGATTTGGATAGGTATCTCACGGCGAGACGCGTTTCCCGGATCGAACGGGTCAAGCGATGAGTCTATGACAACCTCATCCCCTGGGCTGACGGACCTGCCTTCTCCGAAATCCCCAAGCCGGAGCTTCCTGCCCTTCACGTCGACCATGATGAAGAGGTCGTCTTTGAGACTTCTGTAGGTGGACAGGAGCTGAGCGTGCTCCTCGTGCGTCCCGTGCGACATGTTAAGCCTTATGCCGTCCAGTCCCTCATCGATCAGCTTCCTTGCTACCTCTTCAGAGCTTGTCGCTGGGCCGACGGTTGCGAGAATCTTGGTCATAACCATTGCGCCTTGGGTGGGCTCGCTCATTTATTATAGTTGCTATAATACCTGAGAATCTCGGATGCCGCCCTCACGGCCGCTGCAGGATGTCTTGAGTTCGAAGTCTCGCCTGAGAGCATGACGGCGTCCGCGCCCTGCAAGGCTGCCAAGGCGACATCAGCCACTTCGGCCCTGCTGGGGCGCGAGTTCCACCTCATCGACTCCAGCATCTCTGTTGCGACCACCACAGGGATGTTGTAATCTTTGCATGTCCGGATTATCCCCTGCTGCGCCTTTGGGACCTCATAGTAAGGTAGTTCTATTCCCATATCCCCCCTTGCGACCATGACCGAGAGACATATCCCCTCCCTTTTGGCTTCTGCTATCGTGGCCGGGAGGCGTTCGATTCCGATTCTGTCCTCTATCTTTGCGCAGATTTTTGGCCGGTAGCCCAGACCTTCCGCCAGGCGGTAAAGACCGAGCACGTCTTTTGGGTCCTGCACGAATGACAGCGCAAGGTGTTCTATGTGTTCATTTGCAGCGAAGTTCAGGGCGGCCCGGTCCTTACCGTTTAAGCGTGGTACGTTGAGGTACTTGCCCGGCACGTTCACCCCCATGAGGTTCCTTAGGGTTCCCTCACCAGGTTCGAGTATGTCGAGGTCAATGGTCCTGTCGTCTGCCTTGTTAGTGACGACGCTTTCAATGGTCCCGTTCTCGAAATAGATCCTGTCGTCGATTCCTATGTCGTCGTAGAAGTCAAGTGAGAACGCCAACGGCTCGTCCTTGAAGCCGATTATGAGCCTGTCGCCCTTCCTTATCCTGTAGTTGACCAGGCTGTGCAGCCTCACCTGCGGCCCTTTTAGGTCCAGCATGATAGGGATGTCCGCGATCTCCCGAACCATCCTGATCCTCTGCGCGTACTCAGGCAGCCCCGCGTATGCGGTGTTGATGCGCGCGCAGTTCATCCCGTACCTGACCATGTCCCTCAGGACGTCCTTGTCGTCTGTCGTAGTGCCGAGGGTGCAGATTATCTTAGGCTTGTCCCTCATGTGCTCTCACCCCTGAACTGGGGGTAGGTGAGGATGCCTCTGCCCCTGTCGAGCCGGTGGATCTCCTCAAGCTCCTCCTGGTGGGAGCTGTAGAACTCCTTTAGGACCCTGACCAAGTCGTAGTCGCGCACGACCGAGGCAGTCCCGGAAGGCACGTACTTCTCAAAGTGGTCGCCCGCAGCGATCATCTCCCGTATGAGCTGCGCGTGGTAGCGGTCCTTGATTGGCACGGGCCGCGCAATCTTTTCGTGGAAGAGCGCAATTTCCCTCCTGTTGTTTGAGTAGAAATACCTGAAGTCGCCAACCTCGTGGAGCACGTACTTCTTCCACTGCTCGCATACGTGCAGGTCCATCAGCTGGACTAGGTCAAACCTCTTCTTTACCCGGCCTTCGATTGACCTCCTTATCATCTCCGTGCGTTCCTCGATGGTGAATGGGTTAACTGCTTCAGGGACGTCGGGGCTCGGGTGGTTGCGGTCGTACTGGCTGCTCCCTACGGCTATAACGAAGGCATCGACGTCAGGCTCTGCATCCAGGTGTTCGATGATGGAGAGGTGGCCGTTATGGAATATCTGGAACCTTCCCAGGTAGAGTCCTCTATCCAAGGATATCACCTCTGAGCCTGGCCAGCTCCTTCTTGGCCCAGAACATGTCAGGCCTTTTGGCCGGGTCCTTCTCGAAGACCTGGGAAAAGAAGCCGTCATACTTGCCTTTGGGCTGCCACTGCGACAGGCAGTTCGGCAGAGCGTACTTGACTATCTCGCTTTCCCTGTAGCTGTCGCCCTCCCGGAAACCCTGTGTCGCGAAGGGATGCTCGTGGTAAAGCAGCTCATAGAGAAGTATTCCAAGCTGGAAGGTGTCAGTCTCGGGGCATGCCCTGAAGCGAAGCCCCATCTCAGGCGCAACGTATCTCGGGGTCGAGAGAAGTGAGTGAGCATAAGTTCTCTTTCCCAGTATCTGTGCCATCCCGAAATCGATGAGCGTCGCCCTGCCGCCCTTTAGCAGAACGTTTTTGTCCTTGACGTCCATGTAGACGATTCCGTTATTGTGGAGATGGCTCAGGACGTCGGCGAGCTGAATCGCGATATCGAAGGACTCTGACTCACTCAGCCTGGAGCTGGTCCTGGTGTAGCGTTTGAGGTTCTCGCCATCCACGAACGGCAGCTCGAGAAACTCGTGCCCGTCTAGGAGGAAGCTCTTTTTCATCTTAAGCATCGACGGATGGCTCAATCCGAGCTGGTAGATCTCCTTTTCCATAGTGTAGCCGTTGAAACGGGAGTAGTCGACGTTCAGCTTGAGGTTCTCCTTGAGCACCACTGCGTCTCCATCTGCGGTGGCAAGGAAGAGATTGCTCGCTACCGGGTAGTACCTGTCCGCGTCGCCTGCCTGCAGCAACCCCCTGAACTTGTAGCCTTGCATTGCACAGTGCTCCCTGATTAGGGATTCCAGAGAGCCCCTTCTAGGCACGTTCTTCATGTCTTTTTCGACCTCCTTCCGAAGGCCCTCGTTCCCTGAATGGTAGGCCAGCAGCAGCTGCTTGACCAGGTTCCGGCTGCCAGCACGTCTCATCTCAAGGACAGCCCCTTCGATGTATCCCAACGCCTCCTTGCCGCCTAATTCTTTGATGATGTCTCCGAGCATCTTGTCGTCGATTTTGAACTTGTTGCCGTCTCTGTACATGGGGACATAAGGCACCGCCTTGTGCTTGAGGAAGTACTCATATTCGCTTTGTGATATCCGGTCCGCTTGCAGATTCTTCACGACAGGGTACGATCCAAAGAGCATCCCAACCTCGAAGAGATTGTTGATGACTGCCGGTTCCGCTGCCCAATGGAGAGCCTTTTGGAACCGCAACGTCATCGAATTCGCCACTGAAAGTATGTCTGAGTCCTCGCTTCCGGCGACATTCTCGAGCTCAGCGACCGACCCGATCCTGCTCTTTTCGAAGGCTTTTTTCGTTAGGGTCTCTACCTGTCCCATCACGAACCACCCAGCCGTTCTATATACTCATTCATTGTGTCGTATGAGAGTTCCTTTGCCGCCAGAGCGAGCGCTCGCATGGCTGCCTTGGCATATTCATTGATCTCCAGTCTGTGGTAGACCAGTTCCTTGCTCTCAATGTAAGGAAGGAGGGCGTCGGTGAACATTAGTGCTTTGAGGTCGTAGGCTCCAGTCGCATTTGGAATCATCCCTTTTATCCGCTCGTCTTGGAACTGAGAACAAACCATCGAAGCGAGGCTGCTGTAGGTCGGGTCGATCTCCCTCAATGAAATGTAGGGGTCGCTGATAATCGTGTTGAGGCTCTCATGCCTCCTGATAGCGGATGATGTGGTGTTTTGCGAGCGCATCGGCATCTGGAACTGTGAGATGTAAGAAATGCTTGTGTATGTAACGATGAGCTTGAGGTCCGGGTCAAGGTCCTGCCTCAAGCCTTCCAGCTGCTGGGCGATCTCGTACATGTCCGAGAGGAAGGAGGTGCTGCCCCTGATGACGTTTGCGTAGTAGTCCAGGAATACTATACCTTTGAAGTAGTCGTCTGCGTCCATGATGATCCTGTTCTCCAGCACCCTCTCTGACACCAACTTCTTCATGTAAAGGTTCTCAAGGGGATCAAAGTTGTATCTGTAGTCGCGATTCGACTCGTTTGGCGACCTCATCAGCATGTAACCGACAGCCTGCTCAGGAGTCGGAGCTCTTTCGAGCTTTAGGTCCTCCAGGTTGCTCCTCCTCTGCCCCTGCTTTAGGTCGTCCATGATGCTAGTCAAATCATCCATGAGGCTCACCCGCATACAGGTATCCCATCTTTTCCATCCAGCCGCCGGCGTCCTTGTGGCAGTCGCAGGCTGGACTGGTCGGCAGCATCCCAAGCCTGTAGCTCTCCTGCGAGACGTACTTGATGATTCCGTTGACGGCCTTGCGGGAGAATAATGACAGAGCCTCCCCGACTATAGACGCTCCAATGATCTGGTTGGAGATGACCACGCTCGGTTCTGGGGCGTAGATGCAGCTTGCCGGCCTGTGGCTTGCTGCCGCGAGCTTGTCGATGTCGGCCTGGCAGTTGAGGCAAGAGGTCTCGCCAGGTTTGTAGACTACAGTCTGGCCGGCTGAGAAGCTGGTCCCTCCGGATATCAGTGGAATCCTGTACTTCCTTGCGAAGTAGTTGATGAGCGCCCTAGCCTTATTGTTATCGACCGTCTCGATGATTAGGTCGTACTTCCTGCGGGCGATCTTTTGCTCTGATTCCGGCGTGATGTATTCGACAAGGGGGACAATTCTTGAGTTGGGTGCAAATCGTGTGAGCTTTTCGGCGAGTGCTGCCGCTTTCCTCTCGCCAATGGACTCATAGTACAGCACCTGCCTGTTCAGATTGGTCGATTCCACAGTGTCCCCGTCCGCAATGTCCAGCTCTCTTATGCCGTAGAGCGCCAGCCCGAGCCCAGCGAAGGTCCCTAGCGCCCCAGCGCCAACCATCAGGACCCTCTTGTCCTTGAAGGCGTCGAATTTGACTTCATCCTCATCCTTTGAGGAGTCGAAACGCTTCTTCGACATGAGGTTGTAGATGATTATGTCCTCAAGCGTGTCGTCGTTTGGGATCGGCATCACGCACTTGCGGGCCTCCTCTGCCACCACGCCTGCCATGAGCATGCTTGGCAACGCCCCCTGCTCCTCATTTTCAAGCGTTGTGAATAGGATATTCTCGAGCATGCGTCTAGAAACCCTGCTTTTGGAAAGCATGCCCATCCTGGATTCACCCTTGCCTGACGATGCACTCAGGAAGTGGATGTGGTTTGCTATCGCGTAGTCTGCCAGCGCCAGCTTGGCCGCGGGGTTGTTGCTCGCGTCAATTATCAGGTCATGGATTCCGAGCAATGCTGGGCTTTTCCACACATCTAGTCCATATCCCTTTGCGGTCACCAGAGGGTTGACTCGGGTGTAGAAGGCCGCTGCTTCCTTTGCGTTTCCGAAAATCGACTCTCCAACACCATAAATTTCAAGGCTTCCAAAACCGAGAGCACTCATAGTGAGGCCCAGCATCTGCCCGAGCATCCCGCCTCCGACGATAGCTATCTTGGATCCCTCGAGCTTACCTTGGTCCCACCCGCTTATCAGCTCTTGGCGGGAGTAGCGGTCGAGTGTCTCTTCTACGCTCATAGTAAAGTGGCCTCCATCCAACTGAAGATATCTTTATCGTTAGGGGGGTAAGTCTTGACCGGCTCTGCGCGGTAAGTTTTCCTCTTGGGTTGCGCCTTGGCCGTATCCCTGAATCTTTCATGTGAGATGCCAAGCTTCTCCTCGAGGAAGGAGTCGACATCACCTCCAGAACTGTAAAGGTTTGTGAATCCTTCGAGGAACGCCACTTCATCCGCGTTGCCGCCACTACCCGCGTTTTCGAGGTAATCATGGACGAACTGGTCCACAACCTTCCTCCTCTGAGCGTACAGGGGCATGTCGTTGGTCCAGTCCCCGCTCCTGAAACCCTTGAGCTCATTGACGACTTCCTCATTGAAGTCGACGTATCTGGCGGTGTCAAGTCTCGCCATGATGTTCGAGACCAGGTTCGTGTACTTGTGGACCCTCTCGTTCCTGTAATCCGTGTAGGTCTCCAGGGCGTACTCTGCGAGGGCGTTGGTGGCGTTGACAGCTTTCCTGAAGCACTCGTTGAGGATCTCGGCTTCCTTCCGGTATTTCATCACTTTCCCTTCCGGATCCTCAAGGAAGTCCTCGATGAAGTTGTATATGAGAAGGTTTCTTTGCTCTTGGATTCCGATTTTCTTGCCGCCATTGCTATATATCGGGTCGTCAAGGTTGTCTAACACGTCTGTCAGGTTCTTGTATGCCTTATCTGCCGAGACTTTCCTTGGTCTTCCTGTCCTGCCCCCGGACAGGACGCTGTAGGGGTTGTCTGAAAGCATGAATCCTGAGAGGAAGCCCGCATATTTTCCGCCTTGGTTCACATGCTCCGATGCCTTTTTTGCAAATGACTCTATTTGCCTTTGGTACCTGGGCTTGCCGTACCACAGCCTCTCGAACCATCCCATTCTGGACTTTTCTGTGCTGTAATGCCTCGGCGCGTCATAGAGGGTGTCTGCTCCGTTGAAGTTTATCTTCGACCAGATGTCCTGCTCGAGCTCCGATGCGGTGAAGGTCACGTCGTCCTCTGCTTGGACAAACTCAATTTTAGGGTGGGTCGGCTGCTGGACCTCGTAGCTTCGTGTGGCATGCCTGAACTTCTTGGTGATGTGCTCAAGATAGTACTCTCCGAAGATGTTTACCACCATCGAGAACGCGTAAGGGTCGTCCTTTGCCTTCTTGATAAGACTCATGTTCTTCTTCAGCGAGTCCGCGTCATCCACCTTGAGCTTGTACTCGTCGAAGTACAGAACGTCCCCGTCCAGCACCGGTTCAACCTCTTCCTTCCTGTACATCGTCTGTGGGGCAACAGAGTGCAGTATCTGGAGGAAGTTGCGATCGTCAGTCCCCGAATGGAAGGTGGTCATGTCACCGTGGGAGTGCCACCAACCGACTATGTACTTTCCGATGGGCTCGAATTCTTTTGACGCCTGGTAGACCCCTTCCTCGCTGACCCTCACATATGCTGATTGCGCGTCCTGGTCAGGTGCGAAGTACGCGTCCCTCACGACCCCGTCCAGGCTCTCGGAGTCCGCCAGCAGGTAGCCGTAACATTCCATGCCAGTGCCTGCGATCTCTGATGCGATGCGCGCGTAAGTCATAATCTTTTGGTACGCTCCTTGAGTTATCCTGTAGATTCTCTCCTCAGCTTTCTTCTCCTCTTTGAGCTCGCCTAGGATTTGCAAGTCTAATTCCTTCATATTCCTCCTCTCACATATTCGTTTACCATGGATTCGTTCAGCACCGGTATCTTCCTCCGTTCAATCTCCTGCTTTGAGATGGACCTGAATCCTGAGCCCAGTTCATGGTGTGGACTGGATCCTGACCTGTAGCCCATCATGAGGGTCTTGATACCCTGGGCGATCATCGCCTGGACCTTCTCAGCAGGTCTCAGCCTAGAGAAATTGCTGGAGTCAAAGGCCCCAAGGCAGATGCTCTGCTTTTCACGGTTTCCATACAGGAAAGGATGGGAGTACCGGTTCAGCACTATCGGCCCTCTTATATCAAATGAGCCATTGTAGGATTCGATTCTCACCCCGACCTTGGCTTTGCCGAACCGGAAGTAGGTGCCAGTGTGGGGGCTTTTGAGCGCGTATTCAGGAGTAGTCGCATAGACGTAGTAGCCGCTCTCAGCTTTCTCGAAGCCAGCGCCGTTGTGCTCAAACCTCCTCCTGGTAGCGAGGTTTGCGAGGGTCTCACGTTCCTGCTGCATCATCTGGTATTGGGCGGTGCGGAACTGGTTTTCCTCTATAGCTTCGAGCTTCAGCTCGCGCTCTATCAGCTTGGAATATCTGATTTTGATTTCGTTTCCTTCTGATGAGAGTAGCGGGATGTAGTAATTGTCGTCAATCGTGAGCCTGCTGCCCGCGAGCTTGTTGACGATCCTGGATTTTGCTTGGTGCGAGATCACATCCGGATGGGATTCGATGAAGTCAGCGGTCTCCCGCGGGTCGGAGTCAGACATGCGGATAATGTTATCATATGCGTTCCTGTCGAACTCCTGGCTAAAAAGCCTGAGAAGTTCCTTGGGTGGATAGAGTGTGTATATGTTTGAATTGAGTATCATAATGTTTTTTGATCCGATAACATATTCTGAGAATACTGACCCGTCATTGTGCCATCCCGCCTGCGGCCTGCCAAAGTAATAGCTTATCGCGACGTCGAGGTCGTCCCTGCGTCCTGCCCGTCTCCTCTCGTACTGTTGGTAATCTGATTTGACTCTCCTCTCTGCTTCCCTCTTGGCCTGGTTTAATTCCCTACTGCTCACGTCTGCCGATCCAGAGGAAGAGCTTCTGATTCCGAGCATGGCTCTGTAGTCTACGGAACCCGAGCGCGTGTCGGTCAAAGCGTCATCTATTGCTGAATCGAGGCTGTTGGATGTCAGGATGGGAAGGATATCATTTATGATGAATGATAGGGTCCGGTTGTCCCTAAGGGCCGAGTCGACTATCTCTCTTGAGAGGAAGCTCTGGCGCAGCTCGTTTTCGATGAACTCCTGCTTGATTGTGTCTATCGCATCGCTGTGGTGGGAGCGGTACATCTCCTCGAGCTCCCGAATGCTGATTCCCTCTTCGAGGCTTAGGCTTTTGCTCCCAAGCTCCAGTTTTTGGGAAGAAGAAGTGGAAGATGGCACAAGTATCCTTCCATAATACACCACGACAGGGTGTGAGAACTCGAAGAGGTAAGGAGTCGGGAGCTGTGCCATCTTCTATCACTTTAAAGCTTTTCCTCCAATGATTTCCGCCTCCCGCCCTCATCGTGGCTCACTATTGCGAGGTCCAGGTAGTTGAACGGAATCGGGCCGCTCTCTGTTTCGCGCTCCTTGCTGATGAGGTACTGGTTCATGGTGTCCTCCCTGAGGCGTTCGTTGGGCACGTTGTACAAGTCGTTGATTATCGCCCTGTAGTCTGGCTTCTCCATCCTCACGCGCACCATCTCTGCGATGCTGATCTCGTCCTCTGTCGCGGAGACCTCGGGGCTTATGATGTACTTGATTATCTCAATGAGATGCTTGCCCTGGTACTCCTCGGGTGGGACCAGCTTCTTGACTATCCTGCGGGGCGTGAGTCCTCCGCCCAAAGCGATTAGGATAGGCAATGATGCGTCGTAGTTGCTGGTCTCGGGAGGTTCCTCTTCCCTCCGAGGCGTCTCCCTTCTTGGGGGAGTGTAGCTGCTCGGGCTGTAATCACCCGTATCGTAACTTCCCATTTTCTTTACCTCCACGTTTTAAGCCCGTCGGCTCTAGAGTTGTCACTATCTCGGATCTTTGTCATCCCTGGATGTGCTCTCTTCTTCCTCTATTTGATAGAAGAATCAATTAAAAATATATATTTAATCAGGTTACTTGAATAATAAAACGTTTTGTATATACATAATAACAGTCATTATAAAATATGAAAACGACAATCCCCAACAGAATGAAATATGTCATCGAGCATCTCGACAGCAGATTATATGCCTGGAGCCTGATGGAGTACACACACATCTCCCGGATTGTGGGCAAGCAGAATCTCATTTTCACAAATGTCAAGGGGAAGAAAGCCCATGAGAAGCTCTCCAGGTTGGGGGCGGTGGCAAAGGAGAGCGTGGTCGGGATGGGTCTGAGTGGTGCTTGCATACTGGACCCCAAGGCAGAAAAGACGCTGGGTCCGAAGGGCAAAGCCTTCAAGTTCCTGATTTTTGGGGGCGTCTTGGGGGATCACCCTCCGAGGGGGCGCACTGGGGAGGCTCTCACCAGGAATATGGACTGCCCTACCCGAAACTTGGGACCTATGCAGATGTCGACCGACACAGCTGTTTTGGCCGCATCGATGCTCCTCGAAGGCAGGCAGCCTGAGTATGTGGACAGACCCGAGATTGAGTTGAGGGAAGACGAAGCTGTGGAGCTGCCGTACCGCTACGTTGCGGAACGTGGAAAACCGGTTTTACCTGAGGGATTTGTCCAATTTCTCCGTCGCAGAAGGGACTTCTAGAAAGTTTTTTATAGATAGAATAGAAATTCTTGTCGGGGTGAGCTGCATGGCTGAGGAAGTAGGCAGGATAACGCATTATTTTAGTAAGATATCTGTTGCTGTCATCGAGGTGACAAATGGCAGCCTTAAGGTCGGGGATACCATTCAAATCAAGGGGGCCACAACTGACCTGACCCAAAAAGTCGATTCAATGGAAGTGGATCACGCCAGTGTCGAAGAGGCTGAGGCTGGGCAGAGTATCGGAATGAAAGTTTCCGACCACGTGAGGGAGCACGACAAGGTTTTCCTCGTCAATGAGTGAGTATGCCGAAGTGGTTGCATAACTATTTATAGTCTAAAATGGACTATTGACGGGTGAAGATGGTTCAGCAGTCCTCCCCCGATTCTACGGAGCCAATATGGCACAGCATCAGCGAAAAGGAGCTCCTTTCCGAGTTGAGAACCTCCCACAAGGGTCTTGCTGAGATTGAAGCCAAATCAAGACTCGAGAAGTATGGGTCCAATGAAATCAAGGACCGGAGAAGCGCGAGCTTTTGGGACATACTTATGCGGCAGTTCAAGAACATCTTCATATACATACTCCTGGGCGTGGCGGTTATCTCATTTTTCGTCGGCGAAGTGATCGATTTCTGGGTTGTTCTCTCCATCATTGCCTTCACTGCTGCGATAGGTTTCATTCAAGACTTCCGGGCGGAACGCTCTATGGAAGCCCTTAAGAATATGACAACCAAGCAGGCCACAGTCAGGAGGAACAACACGTCAAAGATTATCGACGCCCGCGATCTCGTGCCCGGGGACGTAATGCTTCTTAAGGTCGGCGACCATGTGCCAACCGACGGCAGAGTGCTTGAAGTGACCGAGTTCAGGGTTGATGAATCAGCCTTGACTGGCGAGTCGAGCCCTGTTTCCAAGGAGGTTTCGACCCTGCCTGATGGGACCCCGCTTGCAGAGAGGTTCAACATGATATTCACTGGAAGCTACGTGGTCACGGGCAGGGCGGTGGCGTTGGTGGTCAAGACCGGCGAGGAGACCGAGATAGGGAAGGTAGCCCAGCTGATCTCAGGCATCAGGGATGAGCCCACCCCCATCCAGAGGAAACTGGACCAGATGAGCAAGAGGATTGCCGTAGCGGTCATACTCCTATGCGCCTTCATGTTCATGTTAGGTGTGTTCAAGGGCACGCCGCTCCTGTCAATGCTGCTTATCGTAGCCGCAGTCTCTGTGTCCGGTATCCCGGAGAGCCTGCCGGCTGTCGTGACTGTTATCCTGGCGCATGGAGTGAAATCCATGGCCAAGAAGAACGCCATCATAAAGAAGATGCCGGCGGTCGAGACGCTGGGGGCCGCTACGGTCATATGCTCAGACAAGACTGGAACGCTCACGCAGAACAAGATGACGGTCGAACGCATCTTCGTCGGCGGACGTCACATTGAGGTGACAGGTGAAGGGTACAACCCATTCGGCAGCTTCATCTCAGGCGATGTCAAGGTCAATCCGCTCAAGGATCCGGACCTATCCAAGATGCTCGAGATCGGTATCCTGTGCAACAATTCAACGCTGAGCCTTGTCGACGGGGAATGGAGGCTGTTTGGCATGCCCACCGAGGGCTCATTGCTGGTGCTCAGTGAGAAGGCCAAGATAACCACCGAATCGGTCAAGGCGAAATCCCCGCGCCTCAGGGAGATACCGTTCGACACGAGCCGAAAATACATGACAAGCGTGAACATGACAAGCAAGAGGTGTGTGGTCTACACAAAAGGAGCCCCTGATGTCATCCTGCACAAATGCACGCACATCCTCCGTAACAACAGAATCCACGCAATGGATGCCAAAGGGAGACAGGAGCTGCTTGACATTACGACCATGTACGCGTCCCAGGGGCTCAGGACGCTTGCTCTGGCCTACCGCAACATCCCCCGCTCCCACTTGAGGGGCGATGTCGAAAGGAACCTTGTCTTCGTCGGCATCGTCGGCATGAAGGACCCTCCGAGACCCGGGGTCCAGGTTTCAATCAAGAAATGCCATGAGGCAGGGATAAAGGTCATCATGATAACAGGTGACCACAAGGTGACTGCCAAGACCGTCGCCCAGGATTTGGGGATATTCGCCGAAGGCGATTCGGTACTCACGGGCACAGAGCTGGATGAGCTGGATGAGGAGCAGTTCCTGCACTACGTCGAGAAGACCACGGTCTACGCGCGGGTGACTCCCCATCACAAGCTCAGGATTGTCTCTGCGCTCCAAAAGCACGGCCACATCGTGGCGATGACTGGCGATGGGGTCAACGATTCTCCGGCGCTGAAGAAAGCAGATATAGGTGTAGCCATGGGCAAGTCCGGGACCGATGTCGCACGCGAGGCTGCCGAGATGGTCCTGTCCGATGATGATTTCACCACCATCGTGAAGGCAATTGAAGAAGGGAGGACCATCTACTCAAACATAGTCAAGTTCATCTACTATATGCTTACCGGGAGCATCGCGGAAGTCATCATAATATTCATCTCGGTCATGATGGGAGTCGCATTGCCCCTGACAGCGCTCATGATCCTGTTCGTGAATTTGGTGACCGGCGACCTCCCTGCAATGGGGCTGTCGCTCGAGAGACCTAGGGAGCACATAATGAAGCAGAAACCGAGGCCGGTGAAGGAAGGAATTATCAACGAGTTCATGATGCTCCGTGTGGCTGAGTTCATCCCCCTCATCACCCTCGGGACCATCTCTTTGTTCCTGTGGGAGATCATCGTCAAGAGCGGGACCCTGGACAAGGCCAGAACCATGGCTTTTGCAACGTTGATATTCTTCGAGCTGTTCCACATATTCAATGCGCGAAGCGGGGATAAATCCATCTTTGACATAGGCCCGTTCTCCAACAGGTATGTCAATATCGGAATTCTCGGATCGATAGTGCTGACGCTCATGGCGATTTACCTGCCTGCCGGCCAGGAGATATTCCATACTGTTCCCTTGCACATGGTCGAGTGGGTTGCCATCCTCATCATGGCAAGCTCCGTACTCTTCTTCGTCGAGGTCCAAAAAGTGGTGATCAATATGGAATTGAAGGAGAAGGAGAAATACATGATTAGATCAATGAGGGAATAATCACTCCTCCTCGTCCATATACAAGAGCATCATGTCCAGGTTCTGGAAGTGGGGATACCCATGCTCGTCGTTTATTGCACGTGCTATCCGGTACTCCTGGTCTGAGGGCTGCCGGTTGAGGCCGTCTACAAATCCGCACTCATTGCACTGTCCGCCTTCCGGAACCTTGTTTGAGCAAAAACCGCAGTCTTTTAGTGCCATAGTCTTGGGAAATCTCAGCTCAATATTTAAAACTTGTGTCAAGCTTTATATTTAAAGAAAAATTCCAGCGAGGGATGATCCCCAACTATCAGGAAAAGTATGACAAGAAGTCCATCTTCACCGGTGATGACTTCATATCTTATGCAAGGAGGATACAAAAGATCACTGATTTCTTCGCCCCGAAGTCCATGATCCTCAGCTATTCAAGGCAGTTCCTCGATCACATAATCACAAAGCACCCCGTTAAAGAGGTCACGGGTTTTGCGGGAGAGACCTATATCTTCGAAGGCCAACCTTTCGGAATCATCGGACGGTTTGGAATTGGTGCGCCTGCAGCTGTCAACATACTCGAGACGATGATTGCATGGGGAGCTGAAAGGTTCTTGTCAATAGGGACCGCCGGTGCACTCCAGAGTGACCTAGACATTGGAAGCCTGGTGCTCTGCGATCGCGCGATACGCGATGAAGGCACATCTTATCATTACATGCCTCCCTCGAAATATGCCCAAAGCTCTGAGCTCATGGTGGACTTGCTGGAAAGTGCATTGAAAAAGAACAAACTTGATTACACAAAGGGGACATCATGGACCATCGATGCAGTCTTTCGCGAGACCGAAGACGAGGTCAAGCACTACCAAAATGAAGGGGTACTCACTGTAGAGATGGAGGCATCGGCCCTTTTCGCTGCTGCAAAATACCATAACGTGGAGATCGGGACTTTGTTCGCCATAAGTGATTCTTTGGCAGATATGGAATGGAGGCCAGAGTTCCACCACGATCTGACGAGAAACGGTCTTGAGCAGATTTTCCGTGTGGCTTTCGATGTCCTAGGCGAGGGGAAAGCTTTTTAAACTACTTCGGTTTCCCCCTCCTCATACCCGAGTTAACGCGCATATAGGGTTGCTATAGCTCTTTCTCGGGTAAAACCAAAATGGCAGAAAAGGAATTCAGACACATCATAAGGGTCGCCAATACCGATTTGGACGGCTCCAAACCCATTTTCATAGCTCTCAGGAAGATTAAAGGGGTCAGCTTCATGTTCTCGCTCATGGTGCTCAACATAGCTGGCATAGACAAGATCAAGAGGGCGGGCAACCTGACGGATGCTGAGCTTAAAGTCCTAAATGACGCGATAACGACCCCAAAAAAGCTTGGGGCCCCTGTCTGGATGCTCAACCGGCGGAAGGATCCCGAGACAGGCGAAAGCGGCCATCTGGTGGGCACTGATGTAAGATTCACGCTTGACAACGACCTGAAGATAATGAAGAAGACCAAGTCCTACAAGGGCATGAGGCACCAGTCCGGCCTCACTGTCAGGGGGCAGCGCACCAAGGCGAACTTCAGGCGGAACAAGGGCAAGGGATCCCTCGGCGTGAAGAGGAAAAAGGTAGGGAGTAAATAATGGGAGATCCAAAGAAACCTAAGAAGAAATACTCGACACCCAGGCATCCCTGGGAGAAGGAGAGGATAGACGAAGAGAAGCTCCTCTCCAAGGAGTACGCCTTCTCCAACAAGAAGGATGTATGGAAGGTCAGCAGCAAGCTTACGGGTTTCAAGGGCCAGCTCAAGAAGCTAATCGCATCGACTGGCGATCAGGCAGAGAAGGAGAAGGCGGCGCTTTTCCTCAAGCTCATTGATCTCGGTCTCGTGAAAGAGAATGCGCAGCCCGATGACATCCTCAGTCTGTCCATAAAGGACCTTGCTGAGAGGAGGCTCTGCACCCTGGTCTTCAGGAAAGGTCTTGCAAGGAGCACCCAGCAGGCGCGTCAACTGATCGTCCACAAGCATATTATGGTCGGGGGCCACATGGTCAACAGCCCGTCCTACATGGTTAAGGTCAAGGAGGAGGACACTATATCTTTTGCCCCTTCCTCATCCCTGGCAAATCCGGACCATCCGGAGAGAGCCACTGAGAACAAATCTGCTAAGGCAGAGGTAGAGAAGAATGCCAAAGGAAGCTAAGACCACAAAGAAGGAAGCTCCAAAAGAGGCTCCCAAGAAGGAAGCTCCAAAAGAGGCTCCCAAGAAGGAAGCTCCAAAAGAGGCTCCCA
>CAZPJY010000011.1:0-10000 GCA_964587045.1 uncultured Methanosarcinales archaeon | reverse complement strand
AGAAGGCAGAAGAGGCGCAACCTGTCAGGAGGGAAAGGAGGCCTATCAGATGGGGCGTGGCCTACATATACTCTTCCTACAACAACACGATAATCCATATCACAGACATAACAGGAACAGAGACCTTGGCGAGATCATCCGGCGGGCAGGTGGTGAAGTCCGACAGGATGGAAAGCTCGCCGACAGCGGCGATGCTCGCCGCAAAACGCGCTGCCGAACTCGCGAGGGAGAGGGGTGTGACAGGAATCCATGTGAAGATCAAGGCGCCTGGAGGGCACAACGGCCCCAACAACCCAGGACCAGGAGCCCAGGCTGCCATACGCGCCCTCTCAAGGATGGGACTGCGGATAGGTATTATAGAAGAGGTCACCCCAATGCCGCACGATGGGTGCCGGAAGAAGGGTGGCCGAAGGGGTAGGAGGGTGTAAAATGGATGTCATGCTGCTTGAGAAAGACGACAAGAAGGGGACTGCCAAGCTTCTTGTGAAGAACACTTCCCCAGCACATATCAACGCCCTGCGGCGCGCGATAATCGACCACGTTCCGACCATGGCGATCAAGGAAGTTGAGTTCGTCAAGAACAATTCCATCCTTTACGATGAGATAATTGCGCACCGCCTCGGCCTGGTCGTTCTCAAGACTGACCTCAAATCCTACAACCTGCCTGAGAACTGCAAGTGCAAGGGTGCGGGCTGTGCGCAGTGCCAGCTCAAGCTAAAGCTGAAAGCCAAGGGACCGGGGATTGTGTACGCATCCGACATCAAAAGCACAGACCCAAAAGTCAAGCCGGTTTATCCCAAGACTCAGATTGTCAAGCTGATTGAAGGCCAGGAGCTGGAGCTGCTCGCGACGGCTACCCTAGGCCTGGGCAAGACGCATGCCAAATGGTCTCCAGGCATCGCTTACTACAGGTACAAGCCGCAGGTTGAGATTAAGAAGCCTGTTGCCGAAGGAGATGCAGAAGCGGCAGCCAAGACATGTCCTCATGCAGTATATGACGTAAAGAACAAGAAGCTGTCCATCAACAAGGAGAACATGATCAATTGCGACCTTTGCAATGATTGCGCTGACAAGTTCCCTGAGAACTTCAAGATCACTCACAGCGACACCGACTTCATTTTCGATGTCGAGGTTTGGGGGCAGTTGCCCCTGCAAGAGGTACTCAAACGAAGCGTCGAGTATCTCAAGGACACGACCGAAGAATTCGGCAAGCTCCTAAAGAACATTTAAAGACCACTGCGGGGGTGCCGGAGTGGTCAAACGGGCTAGGTTGAGGGCCTAGTGGCTTAGTGCCTGCGCGGGTTCGAACCCCGTCCCCCGCATAATGGTAACATATGAGATGCGACCGGATATGGGAAAAATCCTCGTCGAGAGGATACCTGTAGCCGTCGTAATCATCGTGGCCATCTGGTTGGCCGCGAGGTACATAGTCCAGATCGTCGATTTGGAGGTGTTGAGAGACACGCTTGGAATCGCCATCCCAGAGCAGGGCACCATAATCTTGGGGCTCGCTTTGGTTGGCGCCCTGGCCACCATGTTGTGGTCCGTGCTGAAGATAACACCTTTCCTCGGCATCCAATGGGATGTCGGTGACGACGGAATCATGGTGCACAAACCAGGAAGCGCAGGCACTCTTGTAACGTACAAAAGCGTTGTGCGTATCACCTACTCAACCGAGGGTCTCGGAGGCCTGCTAAAATATTCGACCGTCAAGGCCGAACTGACTAACGCAGGGCTTGACAAGATTGATATGGAGTACGTCTCCAACGCAGTCAACTATGTCACCTTCATCAGCGACCAGGCGACCCGCGCCAGGCAGGCGGAAGCGCAACCGTCCTTCGAGCAGAGGGTTGGCGGCGTGATGGATAGGATGTGAAGATGCAAAACGACCAATTGTCAAATGTCATTGAAGAGCTGAAGCGGCTCTCCATCAAGGAGAACGCTAACATTTGGAAGAGGCTCGCGACTGACTTAGAGAAACCTGTACGCCGTAGGAGGGTTGTCAACCTGTCCAGGCTGGCTAGGTTCACGAAGGAGAAGGACATGGTCGTGGTTCCAGGCAAGGTCCTCGGTGGAGGGGAGCTGCCGCATAGCCTTACAGTAGCTGCATTCACCTACTCGGGAAGCGCAATCGACAAGATAAAGAAGGCCAACGGGCAGCCGATCAGCCTGCTCGAGCTCATGAAGAAGAATCCCAAGGGGAAGAATATCAAGATAATAGGTTGAGCACATGATAATCGACGCAAAAGACCTCATCATCGGACGGATCGCGACGGTCGCGGCCAAGCAGGCCCTCCTCGGGGAGCAGGTCCACATAGTGAACGCTGAGAAAGCCATAATAACAGGTGAGCCTGAAGAGGTTGTAGCCAAGTACATGAGACAGAGGAACAGGGGTGTTCCACTACAGGGGCCGTACCAGCCGAGGATGCCTGACCGGTTTGTCAGGAGGATCATCCGGGGGATGCTGCCATGGAAGACCGCGCGTGGTAGGGAGGCCTTTAAGAGGGTCCACTGCTATATAGGAGTTCCCAAGGAGTTCGAAGGGAAGGCCGAGACCATCGAAGAGGCCAACAGGTCAAAGATACCAAACAAGAAATTCACAAGCGTGGGGGCAGTATGCAAGTCCCTGGGGGCATCAATATGAAGGTAGTCCACACTTCAGGAAAGAGAAAAAGGGCCATTGCCCGTGCCACACTACGAGCTGGATCGGGATTAGTGACTGTGAATAGAATAGCCCTCTCAGCCTATGGTCCGAGGATAGCCAAGGAGAAGATTGAGGAGCCCATCATACTTTCTGGTGGGGTGCTCGGAAAGGTTGACGTCTCTGTGAACGTGCGTGGAGGAGGCATGACAAGCCAGGCCGAGGCCTCCAGGCTCGCGATAGCCCGTGGTATTATCGAATGGACCGGTGACAAGAACCTCGAAAAGGAATTCCTGAAATATGACAGGCACCTTCTCGTGGCGGATGTAAGGCGCAAAGAGCCCGCCAAACCCAACAGCCATGGCCAGGCGAGGGCGAAGAGGCAGAAATCTTATAGGTGATACTCATGATAATACCAGTCAGATGTTGGAGTTGCGGAAAACCCATAGGTCACCTATGGGAGGATTTCAAGGATAAGGTGGACAAGGGAGAGGACAGAAAGAAAGTCCTCGACCAGCTCGGACTGACGAGATACTGCTGCAGGGCGATGTTTATGGGTAATGTTGACCTCATCGATGAAGCGGCCCAGTTCAAGAAGTTCTGATTCTTTTCCTTCCTAATTTGAAGTAGATGCCGATGACAGGGAGGAGGAACGCCCCTGCGAGGAGTATCGCGGGTTGGGTGCCGCTCCTATCTATCAGCACGCCGGCGATCAAGGGAGCAAGAATGTAGCCGCCAGATTCGAACATGCTCTTTATTGACCCGATGGTCGCCCTCATCTCTGAAGGGATGAACTTGTGGGGCAGGGCCCCTTCCAGGGGGAATATGGTGTACCCGATGAAGGAGATGACCAAGTAGAAGAGGAACCCTTGCAGCACGTGCCCTGTGAGCGGCACAGAGACGAAGATCAGCATGAGCAGGATGAAGAGGAATCCCAGGACGGCGAACTGATTCTCCTTCTTGGTGAGCCTTGCGGCGAGGAGTCCGGCCACAATACCCCCAATGGATGCGGCGCTGCGGGCCCACCCGAGATCAGCGATGCTGAGCCCTGCACCTACTAGGAAGGGTTGGTAGGCGAAACTCCATGTTGCCAGCGAGAAGCTGAAGAAGATGCTGGAGATGAAGAGGGGCCGGAGCGTCTTTTCTCCCATGACATGCCTGAATCCCTCCTTCGAGAAATGGAACGTGCTCGATGCGGTGACGATCTTGCGCTCGCGATGCTCGGGGATTGTGATGACAATGAGTGCGACGAGTGCCATGCCTGCCGCCTGGACGAACCACACCTTGTCCATCGCGAGGAAGCGCGGCCCGTCTCTGAATACCATGAGGAGCCCGGTGAGGGTGAGACCAGCGATGATGACACCGGCGTGCATGAAAGATGACTCCCTCGCATAGAATGTGCCCACCAGGTCCTCCCTGTCGTGCTCTCTGAGATGGTCGACCACCCAGGCCACGTCGGCCCCGGAAACGAGCGTCATTGCCACGCTCCAGAGGAGGAATAGCGCGCACAGGGCGGCGAGTGACGAGAGGAAGGGCGCGGTCGCCGATACGACCGCGACTATCGCATAGCCGAGAGAGACGCTGAACCTCCTCCCCTTGATGTCCGCGACAGCGCCTGTCGGGACTTCGAAGAGGAACGTGCCCGCCGAGAGCACGGCGAGGCCGAGTCCTATCTCCGCATAGCTGAATCCCTTCGCTGCGAAATACACGGTCCACAGTAGGGCCGCCATGCCGAGGATGTGCTCGATGAAGCGATAGAGGTAAAACCTCCACAGAAGCCGCAGTTCACCTTTGACGAACATGATGGAACTGTCGGATAGAGGAATAAAAATCTATCGCTTCCCTTCCCATATCCTTACCAGATCCTTCAGGCGCCGCTCCCTCAACGCCGCCTCATGGAGCTTCCCTCCAGGCTTCCAGTCCTCATCGGTCTCCCGGTCGTACTTCCACTCTACCGGCTGGAGCCCCAACCTGTGGAGCAGGGCCAAGGTGTCCTCCTTCGTCGCATCATCGGCATAGACGATGAGCACGGGTTCCCAACTGTACAGGGGGTCGTCCTTGTGCTTCTTGTGGGTGTATTTCGCCCGGTATATTAGGCCGTCCTCGACGAGCGAAGAGATGTCCTCGAAGGTGCGCCTCAGCGCCCTCACTTTGCCATGTAGGACCCATTTCCCAATGGTCTCCTTGTCAGCCGTGTTCTCCGGCCGGTAGGCCCATACCCACTGGTCATCCTCAAGTAGCATGCGTTGCAGGATAGGACGTCTGGACATAAAAACCTGTTGGACAACATTTAAATACTATCCGCGCACTCTCTGGGCGCATGGAGGCAGGCGAGATCAACGCTATTGAGCGGAAATGGCAGAAGGCATGGGAGGACGCTGGCATATTCAAGGTGTCTGAGGATCCGAAGAAAAAGAAGTATTACGTTCTTGAGATGTACCCTTACCCTTCAGGCTCCGGCCTTCACATGGGGCACGCACGCAACTATTGCATCGGAGACGCCTATGCAAGGTTCAAACGGATGAGCGGCTTCAATGTCCTTTACCCTATGGGGTATGACAGCTTCGGGCTGCCTGCAGAAAACGCTGCCATCAAGGCGAAGTCGCATCCCAAGATTTTCACAGAAAAGGCGATCACGAGCTTCATCAGGCAGCAAAAGGAACTGGGACTGTCATACGATTGGAGCAGGATGGTAGCGTCCCACACTCCAGAGTACTACAAGTGGGACCAGTGGATATTCCTCAAGATGTTTGAGAAGGGTCTCGCCTACAAGAAGAAATCTATTGTGAACTGGTGCCCGAAATGCGACACGGTGCTGGCTAACGAGCAGGTGCACAACGGTAAGTGCTGGCGTCATGAGGACACAGAGGTCGAGGTAAAGGACCTTGAACAGTGGTTCTTCAAGATCACCCAGTACGCAGGCGAGCTCCTGAAGGACATCGACAAGCTCAAAGGTTGGGCTGATGATGTCAAGGCGATGCAGCGCAACTGGATAGGCAAGAGCAAGGGAGCTGAGATAAACTTCAAGATTGAGGGATCCGACAAGAAGATAACAGTCTTCACGACCAGGCCAGACACCTTCTTCGGCATAACCTACCTGGTCTACGCCCCTGAGCACCCGGACGTCATGGACCTAGTCAGGGGAACCAAGTATGAGAAGCCTGTTAAGGAGTTCGTCCGGAAGGTGGTCCTTGAGGACAGGTTCATGCGGACCGCAGAAGACAGGGAAAAGGAAGGAATGTTCATCGGGAAGTACGCGATAAACCCTGTGAACAGGGAGAAGATTCCGGTATACATCGCAAACTTCGTGCTGCATGAATACGGAACAGGCGCTATCATCGCTGTTCCGGCTCATGATGAGCGCGACTTCCGTTTCGCGAAGAAATACGGCATCCCAATCAAGGTGGTCATCAACCCGCCTGACTTCGACTTGGAAGCTGACAAGATGTCCCGCGCGTATATGGGAGACGGCAACATGGTCAACTCCGGCGAGTTTGACGGTGACAACAACCGCGAGGCGATACCTGGTTTCATCAAGTTCTTCGAAAAGCAAGGTTTCGGACGAGCCACAACGCAGTACAAGCTTCGGGACTGGCTGATATCCAGGCAGCGCTTCTGGGGATGCCCCATACCAATTGTATACTGCAGCAAGTGTGGGATAGTCCCTGTTCCAGAAGTAGATCTTCCCGTCCTTCTGCCTGAGGATTTCCAGTTCACCTCCGGCAAGGGCAACCCGCTCGAACAGTGTGAGGCCTTTGTGAAGACCTCCTGCCCGAAATGCGGGAAGCCTGCTCGAAGGGAGACAGACACTATGGACACCTTCGTCGACTCGTCGTGGTACTTCCTGCGCTACACCGACCCCCATAACGGCAAGATGCCCTTCGACCCCAAGAAGGCAGCATACTGGATGCCGATAGACACGTACATCGGGGGAAAGGAGCACGCCACGATGCATCTCATCTACTTCCGTTTCTTCACCAAGTTCCTCCGCGACCTCGGGCTCCTTGCCATAGACGAGCCCTGCCCGCACCTCTTCAATCAGGGAATGCTGCACAAGGGCGGTGTCGTCATGAGCAAGAGCAAGGGAAACGTCGTCACACAGGAGGATATCGCAAAAAAGTTCGGGATAGACACCGCAAGGTTCTTCCTGCTCTTCGTCGCAAGCCCTGACAAGGACATGGAATGGGACGACCAGGCGGTGGGAGGATCCTACCGCTTCCTCCAGAAGGTGTGGGCGCTCGCGGAGAAGAAGCTCGTGAAGTCCAAGCCCAACCAAGAGAGCAAGATCAACGGGGCCATACGTGACGTGACGAAGGGCATCGAATCCTTCAGGTACAACCAAGCCCTCATCCATCTCATGGAACTCGTGAACTACCTGCACGCCGAAGATGAGCTCCAAAGGGATGTGTTCGAGCGTCTCCTCCTCATCATGGCGCCCTTCACTCCCCACCTCGCCGAGGAGCTATGGGAAAGGATGGGAAAAAAACCGTTCATCTCACTCGCGAAGTGGCCTTCGTATGACGAGTCGAAGATCGACGAAAAGCTCGACGCCCAGGAGGAGCTCGTCCGCGCCGTGCGCGCAGACATCCTCTCGGTCATGCGTCTCATCAAGGTGCAGAAGCCGAAGCGAGTGACCATCATGCTCGCGGACCCGTGGAAAGCCGCGTTCGTCGCTGCCTTCAAGGCTGCCGGCACGCGCGACGGCGGTGCCATACTCAAGGCGATGATGAATGACCAGAAGCTCAAGCCCCACGGCAAGGAGATCTCGAAGCTCGTCCCCCGCTTCCTCAAGGATCCCTCAAAAGTACCTCTCACCGTGCTTTCCCCTGACGAGGAGCGGGCGGCGCTTGGCGCGCTGGACCTTGGCTGCGCCGTCGATATTGTCGACGAGAAGGATGCGAAGGATACAAAAGCCGCCCAGGCCCTTCCGGGTAAGCCTGCGATACATATCGAGTGATTCTCAATGGACAAGAATGACAGGATGATACTGGTCGTGCCAAATGACAGGCTCTTTGAGGATGATCGCTTCGATGGCTTCAGGGTGGACGGCTCCTACGTCTCACGCATACTCGCGAATGCGAAATACATGCGCAGGGGAGATGCTGAGAGGGACGAGACGCATAAGCAGCCCATCGCGTAAGGCATCCTGTATGACCCCGACGCGAGGAAGCTCTTCGCCTACCAGCGTGCGGCCGTCTCGAAGGCGCACGGCGACACGAGGCTTGAGCATCTCTGGTCCCTCGGCCTCGGAGGCCACATCGAAGCGCATGAGGGCAATGACCCTCTGAGGGAAAGCCTCGTCCGGGAGCTTGAGGAGGAGATCGGCTACTCGGGAGATATCGACCTGCAGGTCCTCGGCTACATCAATGACGACTCCAATCCGGTCGGACGGGTGCACTTCGGTGTGCTCTACCTCATCAGAGCCGCAAGCGTCAAGGTGGAGACGCAGGATGAGGAGATCAAGACAGGGAGGTGGGTCTCCCTCGAGGACTTTAGGAGGATAATGGATGCTGAAGAGGTCGAGACCTGGTCGAGGATCGCGTTCGAGGTGCTGTCTCCGGGAGTATAATACGACTGGGGGTAGTATATTCTGATTCCTCACACCAATAGTTACTTAAATAAGCGATAATTATCGTTTATTATGTGGACTTGTTCCTTTACAGTCTATGACGAGCAAAGCGCGTTTCGTCGTATCGTCGTTAAAAACAAAATCGATCTCCTATATTACCCCATCAACCATTACATGAAGAACAACAGGTTCTATTTTGTGGTCGCAGCCACAGTTAGGGGGAAGGAGCAGGACAAGAAAAACTTCTTTCGCGACCTGAACAGACTGAAGAAAAGTGGCACCTGGAGAAAGATTGAATCGCTGGAGATAGAGAAGGATTTATTCATCCTCATCACCTCACAGGATGTCAACGAAGAATCAAAAAAAGAGGTATCCGTCTTCTACAACAAAGAGATTATCCATTATCAGCCGATTCTCTTCCGTCACGACGGATGGGAAGAATGGGAAGTGGCTTCCCTGAAGAGAAAGAACCTTGAGGATCTCCTCTCGTCTGGGACCATCCATTACCGGCTCAAGCTCCGTTACCTCAAGAGGAAAAAAATCACGCAGGTGGGATTTTTCACCATGTTACCAACGCTGAGCGTGAAGCAGGAACACGCGGTGCAGCTTGCTTTGGAGCAGGGCTATTACACCTATCCCCGGAAGACCAGTCTGAAACGGCTTGCAACGCTCGCCGGTCTGTCTTTCTCTACCTTCCAGGCGCATGTGCGCAAGGCAGAGAACAAGATACTCACGTACACTATAAATATGAAAAAAAGGCGATAATTATCGCCATAAATGAATAATATAAGCTTTATTTTCCCTAAGATATGGTAACAGTTATACGCGAGCTACCGAAAAAAGCAGGTACGGCGAGAATAATTTGGGATGAAGCTCAACCTCGTAGGGATAACAGTGATATTTACCTTCCATTGGAAGATGGTGGTGTCTACTTGCCCCTCCTGAAGGACCAACAGTTTCTATTTAAGTTTGAGGATATACGTAACAGACATACTAAGAGCTACTGGTTTGGTGGCACTGATGAAGAGCCATTTTTAGTACAAATTGAGGATAAAGCATTTGGTGCTTATTTGAAAGGTGGGGAAGAATTATTCTACCGGGCCCTTAAACCTCAAGGGATAAGGTTCCTTGAGGACTTACTGAAAAGCCCCTCCCAACGGCAAGGAGACATATTTGCTGTTCCTCTGGGAAAAAGAAAAGATATTGACCTCCACAGGACCTTATGGCAGGTTTTACGCTTAAATGAAGATGATCCTAAATCTTTGGAGAGAATCGAAGATTACAACCTCTTCGACACACGGCACACAATCACAGGGTTTGGATATAGTATGCCACGTTACTTTATTAGGGGGATGCCAGCAGAAATCGCGACGGGAATTATCCGAGCCCCTGATCATCGTGATCTAAAGCTGAATGAAGAGAACATCTACTTTCTCGCGCAAACCAACTATCTGGTGAATCCTAAGTTGGCAGATTAGAACACACACAGGACGAGGAGGTGGTCAGGTATGGTGTTAGGTCCTCGATACTCTCAAGAAGTGGAGCAAGCCATAGAAAGAGGAAAAAAATATTATATTATTAATCATCATTTCCAGAAGAAGATAAAGGGAAGCTTCATCCTGAACATCTGTGATGCCCTACGTAGCGATAACGAGCAGCCCTGGGAAGCAACCTTTGGATACTCAAAACTTGGAAAGTATGTCTTGGAAATATCACCAGCACTCACCGACAATGAGATGGGTGTGTTCAGTCAATTGCACTACGAGATAACAGAGGTTACTGAAAACTAT
>CAZPJY010000010.1:34422-47609 GCA_964587045.1 uncultured Methanosarcinales archaeon | reverse complement strand
TGAGAAATCCGCTTAGCAGGGGGAACAAAGGCAAGAAGTCACTGATTATTTCCGCTTTTTCTTTCTCTCTGCGAAATCCTCTATCCATCCAAAAATTAAGAATATTATTCCTAAAGGAAACAAGAGGTATATCAATGGATCTGTAATCTCAGAATTTACACATGCTACAATGTCCATTTTAGTTACTTCTGAAGATCCATCAAATTCATCACAGCTAGCATTCCAATTAGAATCCAAGCGTATAAACCATAGCATCATCAGAATGCAAAACATTCCAAGAATAAACCATTGACTGCTTCTCATTAATCCACCCCCAACAGTGCATTGTCAGATACTATTCTATTTAAATATTGTCATGAAGGAGTAATATCCTTTGTTGTGTACAAACAAAGGCAAGAAGTCCTTGGTAGGATAGCTTTTAATATAACATATTTACTGAGCAATCAATGAGAAAAATCTCTCAACAAACTAAAAATGATGTCTTAACATATTTAACAGCAGTTATAGCAGGACTTGTATCTGGATCAATTCTTCTCCTAAGTCAAATTAAAGAAATTTATGATTCACCTAATTTTATTCTACTTGCAGCTATGATTTTTTGGTCGGGATGGTTTTTAGTATGGTTTACTCGTGCAAGGTACCCTCTATGGTTTAAGTTTATTGTCCCATATGCAGGTTTAATTATTTTAGTTGGACTACTTTTATTATATATATTGATTAAGTAGAATAATTCAATTCAAATGTATCACAATTCCTACAATTATTTATCACAAATGCCCTAAAAGTATAGAAATAAAATGGCTCCCCTGCGGGGCATCTTGATTCTATTTTCCCCAGAAAAATCACAACAATTAAATACTAGTTATGTTATCTATTTCTAACATAAGGTTAATTATATATAACAAAATGTGCAAAATAGTTAACCCAAGGAGGTATTCACCATGAAAAAAGAAAAGGTGAGGCTGCTCGCGATACTCTTCGTCGCAATAGCGGTCATTTTGACAGGAGCCCTGTTCTCATACCAGTCCTTCGCCCAAGGAGAGATCATGGGAGGGGTCCTCGCAGCTATCATCGCGCTGATAATAATCGTGTTCGCGCTCTTCGTCTACAAGAGGGGAAACCAAGACATAAAGAACGGCTTCCCCATCAAGGACGAGAGGAGCAGGAGAGTGATGGAAAAGGCCAGCTCGACAGCGTTCTACATCTCGCTGTACCTGCTCTTGGCGGTGGGCTTCCTGTCAGAGGAGATGATTCCATTCAGGGACGTCAGCCAGGCCACCAGCATATCGGTCGGGTGCATGGCCCTGCTCTTCGCAGGCTGCTGGGCGTACTACAACCGGCAGGAGATCTAGATGAAGACGCGGATCAAGGAGTTCCGGGCCAGGCACGACATGACGCAGGAGGACCTCGCAAGGAAGGCCGGCGTGCGAAGGGAGACCATCGTGTTCCTGGAAAAGGGCAAGTACAACCCGTCGCTGAAGCTTGCCCACGACATCGCAAACGCCCTCGGCTCCACAGTCGACGAGCTCTTCATATTTGAGAACTAGTTTTTCTTTTTCTTCTTCAATTTCTTGGACTTCTTCTTTGCAGGTTTGGATTTCTTACGCAGCCTGGTCACTGCGAAGATGAGCACCGCAAGGATTATCACGCCGTACAGAGCGCCCTTAACATTCAGCAGACCCGAGAGGTCAGGCATCCTGAATCCCTTCTCCACCTCAGAGGTGATGTCCCCGGCCTCGTCGTACTCGAGGATGTTCTCAGGCCTGCCGTTGCCGTTGGTGTCCCTCATCGCGAGATCCTTGTGCATACCGTCGGGGTAGCGAAACCACATGTCAGCCTTGCCGTCGCCGTCAGTGTCGAACGCGGCAAAAACCAGCTCGTCATCGAGGTAGTAAGAGGTGCGGTCGTTTATGCCGTCGAAGTCGCTGTCTCCTTTGAGCACCTGGTCGTACTGGATCTTGTAGCCGCCGACCTTGAGGGTCTCGACAGCGTAGGCGGCAGGAAGCATCAAAAGCAGCACAACAAGCAACGTCGCGTACCTCATTCTTCCATCCTCTCCTTGATTCGCTCGCACTCGGCAATCAACATCGAGTCTGTCCTCTCCTTCTCGTCCATCTCGTAATCCCAAAGGTCAGATTTGAGATAGGTTATCTGCTGTTCGAGGGCGCGCTTCTCCCAGAGCATCTTGAACAGCCTGGCATCAGAGTTCTGGATCTCGGCATCAAGCCTTTTCATCTCCTGGTACTCGGCTTTTAGGATCGCGAAGTCCGCCTCCGAGAGCTTAGGCTCAGGCGCCTTGGTCGCAAGCTCCAAAGCCTTCTTCGCCATCGCAGTCCCGGTGGCCGTGCCGTCGCCGAAAGATGTCAGCGTCTCCTGCCAGCCAGCACGGGCGACCTCATTGACCTTACCGCGCGTGGTGTTGGTGTTAATAGCGATGGCGGAATTGGGCGGGTCGAGGTGATCGACAGCCTTGATGACCTCACCAAGCACCTGCACACCGTTCTTGGTCGGATCCACAAGCATATCCCCATAAGACCTACCGGCCTGTGATGCCTTGACAATGGTGTGCGCTGTCACGTAAGAGAGCCTGATGAAGGCTTTGACGAGGTTCTTCTTGTTGCCTATGAACACCGCCTGCTTCATGTCGATGAGGTTCTGCTTGGCGACCTCCTCAATAGCCATGTCCCTCTCCAGCTCATAAACCTTGGCAGATTTCTCAGCTATGTCGTCGACTGCCTTGTAATACTGCTGCGCCTCATAGCTTCGCGACTCCATCGGGATGCGGTAGTCGAAATCGGAATACTTCTTCCAGTCCTTTTGGTACTCAGGCTTGAGGTTGCAGTTCTCATCATAAGGGTCAGACGGGTCTATAGAAGGACCTGAAAGGAGGTCCAGCAGCTCGCATCCGGAAGTGAGCACTAGCACAAGAACGATTAATACTACCCCAAAACGCATGCCCATAAGCACCTGTTGAACAGCTCTTCTATATAAAGGTATGGAGAATCAATCTGTTATCACAGTGCTTATTTTCTGCAGACCGCAGAACTCTGTTGAGAAGTTATACGCTCCTGCGTTCTCGAAAAATATTGTGTCGCCGACCTTCGGCTCCTTTTCCAGGTAAACGCGGTACCTGAAAATGTCCATGGAATCGGGAGTGCATCCCTTGATGGTGTACGCTTCACCCTTCTCAGCCTCCCCCCTAACCTTGAGGCGGACGTGGGCGACGAAGGTGTCCATCGCCGCGTTGTAGACAGACGCGTCGACCACCACATTGTTTGAGTATACCGAAATGACCTTGGTCTCAAGCTCTAATGACGGACCTGCTATGAACCTGCCGGGCTCGACTATCATCTTGACATCCCTCTTTGCGAGCCATTCCCTGAAGGCCATGATCCTCCTCTTGATGCCCACCATCACCTCGACCCTCGAGTTCTTGTACTCGACTGGCAGGCCGCCGCCGATGTCCACGACGTCGAGCATCTTTGCGATGTCGTCACCGACAGCCGCTGAGAAGTCCTCGACAAGAGACCACTCGGAGATGTTCTGGGTCTTCCTGTGGAAGTGCACGCCCAAGCTCTGGATCTTATTGTTCTCCCTAAGCTTGGGGATATGCTCTCCGATCTCGCGGCCGTACATGCCGAAGACGAAGTGCTTGCCCGTGTGGATGGTCTGCTCCTTGAGGCGCATGCGGAGCATCAGGTCGACCTTCCCCCTGTAGCCTTTGAGGAAGGCGAGCAGGACTGATAGGTCAGCTGAGTTGTCGACGACGAAGCGCCTCACACCAATCGACGTGAGCTTCGTCAATAGCTTGGGATTCCACGCCTGGGCGAAAAACCATACCCTCGACTTGTCAACGATTTCTGAGAGAAGGGGGAGCGAATGCACGGAGAAGCAGCAGTCGGTCTCCTGCTCGAGGACCTTCCCCACCTCAGGGTTTGTCTTGAGGCTGTATGAGACCTCATCTGCCAGCTCCTTTGCCTCTCCGAACCTGGAGATCACTTTTGATTTTGATAGCACAAATCTTGCCATCTAATCACCCTTGATTATACCTTCCTCTGCGAGCTCCTCGTAGGCCGCAACCATCAGCAGAGGGAATGTTATGGTCACGTCTCCTACTACGGTCGCGACGTCGGAGTCGTCCTTGACCTTGCCCCAGCTCTTGGCCTCGTCGGTCGTCGCGCCAGACATGCTGCCCGACGTGTGCCTAGCGGTCGTGAGGTACACTGCGTAGTTTAGCCCTCCGTTGAGCAGGCAGGCGAGCAGCGCGTGGTGCTTCGAGATGCTGCCGCCAAGAGCGATGACCCCTTTCTTGTCGTCGTGGCTCGTGCTGAAGAGGATGTTCTTGAAGTCCTCGACGACGTCGACTACGAAGTCGGGGTGCTTCTGCGCGAAAAGGTAAAGGTGGAAGCCGAATGAGCCGTCAGTAATCGCAGGGCAGAAAATGGGCACCTTCCTTTGGTAAGCCTGACGCAGGATCGAGTTTTCGTCCTCGATATGACTTCCAATATCAGAGAGGAGCTCGGACACCGCCCAGCGCTTCTTTTTCGCGTACGCCTTCTCGAGCATGGGGATTATCGCGTCCTCGAAGGCGCAGTAGCTTTCGTTGTTGATCATGAGGTTGCCGACGCGGTTGACCCCTTTCTCGTACAGCTCCACGTCGTCAGTCGAGAACCTGCCTATCGCGAACCTCTCGCCGAGCGACTTCATGATGTCCTCCTCGATGCCGCCGACGGTCGTGACTATGACATCAGCCATCCCGAGGCGGATCGCCTGGGCGAAGAAGCCCCTTAGCCCTGAGGTCACCATGTTGGAGGTGAAGGTCAGGAAGATCTTCGCCCCCTCCTTCCTCATCTTAAGTATGACCTTCCTCGCGTTGCCAAGCTGGACGCTCTGGAAGCCCACGTCGTCCAATGCGAGCGCGAGCTCCGATGCCTTCATGCCCTTCTTCCATAACAAGTCCTTTACGTATGCCATTTGGAACTACCTCTGAGAATTAAACGCTCATCTCCCTGAGCAGGAGACGGTGTCGAACAGGATGGGCCTGTACATGAGCAGGTGGGAAGCCGGGTCGCTATAAGAATCTTTTGGAAATCTTTATATAACTACAAGACCAGAACCACTTTGATGTCTAAGGTTATTGGATTCAACAGCCGTCTGGAGGAAGAGGGGAAGAAGGAGCTCGCTGAGCAGGGGCACCTGGCGAGGGTGGAGCAGATGCTGCAAAAGGAGATCCGCGACGCCCAGGGCTTCCAGAAACAGATCGTTCTCGAGGTCAAGCTCATCGAGGAGATGGGCAAGAACGTCCTGGTGCTGGAGGAACAGCTCAAGCACCTCCAGAAGCTGCACGAGAAGAGGGAAAGGATTCTTGCCGACCTCCGAGTGAACTACAGGTCAGCCTACCCAAATCCGAAGGCTGCAGAGGACTGCTTCGAGGCCATAAACCGCATAGACTCTGCCGCCATCCCGATGATCGAGAGCATGTCCTACGAGATCAACAAGATCATCCTGAGGGACTCGCACAACCTCTACGCCGAAAGCGAGAAGAACCAGAAGAAGATGAAGCTATGGGACCGCACCGCAAGGGAGATAATGGCACAAATAGACAGGATGAAGGACTCCGTAAATGCCAGCATGAGCTGGCTGCAGAACGCGCAGAAAGACTTTCTAGACCTGGAGGACGAGAGGAGGAGCAGGGTCAAGGGAAAGCTGCTCTGACAACCTTTTTATATACCCTGTTCATCTCCCGGCACTGATGAACACCTACCCGGCGACACACATCGGCATCATGGCCAGCTACGACGTCTACGACCAGGAGAAAGCAGACAGGAAAGCGGTCAACAAGTACCTAGAGGACCGCCTGGCAGAGAAGAAGTGCCAGACGCTTCCGTTCTACCGCTCCTACGGCAAGTGGGGAAACGACGTCAAGTTCATCTACAACCTCGACGGCCTGCCCATCTTCGCATACCCCCTCATGTACGCGCTGTCGTCGCCCGCAACCACCAGCCTGATAGGGCCTGATGAGGTGCTGGACTTCGGGCAGAGGATAGCGGACGCGATGGGAAAGGGGCTCAACCTGATCCACGAAGGCAACAGCCCAAGCCTGGGCAACACCATCAGGAGGCTTAGCACAGAGAGCGGCATGGGGGATGACGACGTGATGGCCGCGTACTCAGGCGACCTGCCCCTGATCAGGAACATCTACTCGATGATGGCCGACGAGGACATCAGGGAAAACGACATCGTCATGGACCTCAACGGCAGGCAGACCATCTTCTCCTACGTCCCGGAGTTCATAGCGCGCACCTTCTACGACTACATGCGAAAGAGGGACGGCCGAACAGTCGCCCTCAAGGAATTCAACGCGCTGACCTTCAACAGCAGGGGCGGCGAGAGGGTGGGGACCATCGCAGACCTCTTCCACAGCAACAGGAAGGGAGGAAGGCAGGCGGCGCCCATACTCAAGCTGATACTGGGGAAGCTGGGCCATCCTGTCAGGACCCTGCAGCACCTGCCCAGGTTCGGACTCTACCTGGTCAAGAAGGACTGGTTCCCGCTTAGCGAGGAGAAGGCGAGCGCGACCGCAAGCTTCGTGCTGGACGAGAAGGGTCAGCTGAAGGCCAGGATGAAGGTGGAGCACGACGACTTCTGGCGTATGTGGGACATCGACGGGCTGCACGACTACGAAGGATACGCTGCAATCTTTGCAGCGGCGAAGAGGAAGTGGGGCGACGCGTACGCACAGCGCCTGACCGGCATGCCGAAAGAGACTATCAATAAGGTCAAGGAAGCGTGCAGCAGCTGCTACGTCCCGCTGTTCAGGCACTTCCAGACCTTCCTCAACGAGAAGGTCGAGCGGCTGAACAGGCTATTTCCTGAAGCGGCTGAGTGGAAGGAGAACAGGGTGCTGACTGAAGAACAGAAGGAAATCGTTCGGAACATCAGCATACCCCTGCCGTTCGAAGGAGGAAAGCACACTTTCAGGCAGAACAACGTCGACGTCGCGACAGCCCTGCACTACGCAGGCGACTGGTACCAGGAGAAGGTGGAGAAGAGCAGGGAAACCTACCTCACCGCCCTAGGAGGCGCTTGAGCTCCATCACGCGCACGCGCCTGCATTCGGGCATGGAGCCGTGCCTGAGCGAAAAGGTTTCCTTGCCCTTGAACTTGCATTCTGTCCCTATGGTGCACAGGTCCACGACGGAGCCTGTCATGTACTGGCACTTCTCAGTCGGTTTCAAGCCAAAGAGGTACTTCTCGAGCTCCTGCTCAGACGGTTCCCCCATACCGTGCATGACTTGCGCTGCGAAAGTATTTAATCCTTCCCACTAGGTTTATAAAGTTGGGGGGATTCTTGGAAAGATTGTTGCCGCGGTGGCACAACTCGGTACTGCGCCTGCCTCGAGAGCAGGTTTCCTTCGGGATTTCCCGGTTCAAATCCGGGCCGCGGCGGTTTCTAGTTTCTTTGAGGCTCTCTTGGTAAAGGATTTGGCGAATGCTACGCATTCCCTTGCCTCATCGACAGAAATATTGACAGCACGGTATTCTGAGTCCGCCCTCAATTGCCTTAACCTGTCAAATTCAGCAGCATCAGCTTCATCAAGTATATTACTATGATGTTCCTTGATGAAAGCTATCGTCGCCTCATGAGAATATGGCTTAAATCCCGCAAGCGATAATAATGATTGGGCGGCCTCCCTTGCTGATAGGTATGCATTCTCAAATATGAAAGGGGCAGAGTCGTCATCTAGCTCCTGAGCCTCAACATAACGAAGTCTATTCCTCGCTTTTTGCATCAGAGATGAAGCCTCTTCTGGATCAGCAGACTTCTTCTTCACCTTCCCAAGCTTTAGATAGGCATCAAAACTGATCATCAGATCACCTTACAGTACCCATAAAGTACAATACCATTGGCAATCGCATTCCTGAACTGGGGCTCGCTTGACTCCAAAGATGACAAGATGACGAGGTTGACCTTTCTGTTGAGAGCTCTTTCCCATTCAGCAAGCAGTTGATTTAAGACCATCATCTTTTTTTCCGGAGTTACCACGAGAATGTCGATGTCGCTCCCCTCAAGGTCCTCTCCCTTGGCAAAAGAGCCGAAAAGGACGATTGATTTTGGAAGATTGAATAAGGTCACGAGCTTGTAAACAACCCCAAGCCTCTCAAGCCTGTAGAGGTTGACCATTGTCTTGTAAAATCTGTATGCCTCAGATTCGATGTCCGCAGTGATGTTGGTAGTCAGATCCGTCTTCTCGACTTTCACGATTCGAAGCCTCTCTAGCCTGTTCACAGCGCTGACTATAGCGGTGGTCGACAGGCCCGTTTCTTTTTCCAACAGCCGAATGTGGAACATTCTCATAGGCCGGTCGAATACGGCTTCTGCCACTTTATAGACAGATTCCCTGAAGAGAAGGGGGGTTTCTTTGTCTTTTTTTTGTAACATATGTTATAATAAAATAACAACTGTTATTTAAATGTTACGGTATATCGGTCAACTTGTGTCCTGCAAAATTCCAAGACGCTTAAATATTACCTGCTTCTCCCCCACCGCGGTGATACAATGCAATGGCCTTTGGTGAAGAAGGAAAAATACAACAGGCTAAAGATCGATTACGACAAACTAGGGATCCAGAACCATGAAAACATAGCCTTAAGGGTCGAAGCACAGAATCAACTGAGCGCTGCCCAGGAAAAGATATCAGAGCTCGAGACCAAGATGCAGAACGATACGACAACCCTCGACTCGACCAGCAAGCTGAACCTGCAGCTCGACGACAAGCTCACGAAAGCGCAGAAGAAGATAACCACGCTGCAGAACAAGCTCAAGCCCTACGAGGAAGCGATAAAGGCAGGAGCCATCCTCGTCGAGGACCCAGAGGTCGTTGACTACGTCAAGAAGTTCATGGAGCTGAAAGCCCAGGCAGGAGAGAAGTACGACTGGTTCAAGGCGGCTTCAGGCGAGTTTTTTGGCAAGAACGCGCCCAGAGGCAAGACCAAAAGCTACGTCTCTGACACCATCATTCCGCAAGCAAAGAAGCTCGGAAAAGGTATTACCAAGAAGACTTCAGACCTGTACGGCAAGATAAAAGACAAGATCAAGAAATAATTTTTTCCTACTTTTCATCCGGTTCCTCGTCCCGGATCTTCTCAGACGCGCGCTTGTCAGCCTCGATCTCCTCCTCGGTCGCGCCCTCAGGAGTGTCGCGCCTGATCACCTTGACCGCGTCCATGCGGACAGTTATCGGGATGGGCACAGCCGCCTCGAGCAGCTCGACGACGACCTCCTCCTTTTGCTTGTCGATGCGGGTGATCTTGCACTTCTCGCGCTTGAACGGGCCTGAGATGATCTCGGCGATGTCGTTCTTTCTTATGTTCATGTCCCGCTTGACCTGCTCGAGCATGTGCTCTATCTCCTTGTACTCGAGCTCCTGGGGCAGGATGCCGCGCGCGTACGGCACGTTGAATGCCGCCTGCTCAGCATCAGCCTTGGAGCCCGCCTCGAGGAAGATGTAGCCGCGCATGCCGTGAGGCCGAATGACCGAGAACACCTCCAGCTTCTTCTTCTGAGCGTTGCTCACGACGAAGTCCATGACCTGGTCCTCGCGGTTGGCGGTGGTCCTCAAGGCGAAAATTAGCGTGTTCTTTTCCATCTTCTTCCCCTAAAACAGCAACTGCTTGCCAAGCTGGAGGACGAATCCTATGAATCCTATCACAAGCATCCCGATGCCTGAGACCTTGACAATCACCTTAAACTCCTCCTTGGATGGCTTCTTGAGTATGCGGATGATCCTCCATGATTCCCTAAGGAATCTCGAAACACGTTGCGTGATATCCATTTCAATCCACGAATTCTATGCCCAGCTCGCTCTCTATCTCCTTTTTGTATGTGCCCTTGGTGGTGGGCGGGTGGTGTCCCAGTATCTGGCTGGACTTGACGCCTGTCACGATGAGCATCACCCTGAGTGTGTTGGCCAGGTCGTCCGATATCTGCGCGCCCCAGATCAGGCGGGCGTCCTCGTCGAGCTTGTTCGACACGGTCTCGACCACGGTCTTGGCTTCCTCGAGTGTCAGGTCCGCCCCGCCCGAGACGTTGATAAGCGCTCCGTCGGCGCCAGTGATGTCCACGTCCAGCAGGGGGTTGGCGATTGCCTTCTCCACCGCTTCCACAGACCTGTTGTCGGTGTCAGACTCCCCGACGCCTATCAGCGCGACCCCGCCGTTGCCCATGACAGCGCGGATGTCAGCGAAATCCAGGTTCACGAGGCCAGCCTTGGTCACGAGCTCCGCGATGCCCTTCACCGCATTGGTCAGTATCTCGTCAGCGACCTTGAAGGCGGTATGGAGGGGAAGGTCAGGCGCCAGCTCAAGTAGCTTGTCGTTCGGGATGACGATGAGAGTGTCCACCAGCTGCTGCAGCTTCTCAAGGCCCACGATCGCGTTTTCATACCTCCTGTGCCCTTCCATTGAGAAGGGCAGGGTGACTATTCCCACAGTCAGCGCGCCCGTCTTCTTGGACACCTCAGCGACAACAGGCGCTGCGCCTGTCCCCGTGCCTCCACCCAGGCCGCAGGTGATGAAGACCATGTCCGCTCCCTCGAGATGCTTCTTGATATCGTGCTCAGACTCCCTTGCCGCCTCCTCGCCGATCTTCGGCACCGAGCCCGCGCCAAGCCCGTGGGTGATCTCCCTTCCGATGAGCACTTTTGAGTCAGCAGTGGTGTACAGCAGGTCCTGGGCATCGGTGTTGAGAGCGATGGTCTCTGCGCCAGTTATTCCGACGTCTGATATCCGGTTGATCGTGTTGTTGCCTGCACCCCCTGCGCCCACCACCTTGATGGTGGCCTTCTGGTGCGAGAGCAGCTCCTGCAGCTCCTCATCTACTCCGCTGTGTCGAGTGACCGGCCTTTCCGGCTGTGAGATTGTTATGTCCTCATCCAAATTTGACACCTCCCCTCTATGTGTAAAAACATGGTAAATCACTGATATTTAAACCTGTCGCTGGTTAAAATCGACAGAGGCGATGCCTGCAAGCGTTTTGAGCTGTTCTGAGAGGTGCTCCTGCAGCTCCTTTGGCACGTCCTCCTTGGAGGTTACCGTAGCCTTGCCGTCAGCCACCACGACCTCAGAGTCGTGCATGTGGGCGACCTCGAGCAGCGCCTTGGCCTTCTCTCCGGGGTCTGTGACCACTCCCACGACCTTCACCTCGTACTGGACCTCCCTGCCTGAGAGGGGGTGGTTGAAGTCGACTATGACCCTGCCTGAGGACACCGAGCGGATCAGCCCGACCATGTGGTCCAGGTTGACCTGGAGGCCGGGCTGGGGCTGGATGTCCTGCTTGATGAAGGCAGACTGCGGTATGAGCCTGAGCAGCTTCGCGCTCTTCTTGCCAAAAGCCTTCTCAGGGGGCAGCGTCTCTGTGTAGGTAGCGCCAGGCTCCTTTCCTAAGAGGCTCTTTTCGAGGGCCGGCAGGATGTGCCTTGCCCCGACGCAGATAGTGACCGCGCCGTAGTGGGCGTGCTCGTGGCCCAGTCCTGATTCCTCTGCCAGCTTTTGGTCTGTGGTGTCGAAGACCGTGCCGTCCTCCTTGACCCTTCCTGTGTACTCGATTTTCACGAAGTCCTTTTCTTTTACTGCCATCTTTATCCCTTTAAGCTTTTCTGAGAAGAGAGGCTGTGAGGGGGGAATCTAAAACCACTTATAAAGGTTTCGGCTACGTCTTGATCCGGTCGACAATCCTGACTATCTCGTCGACCACCTCCGCGACGCTCTTTTCGGTGGTGTCTATGTAGCAGTCGTAGTTGCCACGGTTGGCTATGTCTATGCGGTAGTGCTTGAGGTAAACCTCGCGGTTGTCGGCCTCGCGCTTCTCAAGGGCAGCCTCAGCCTCAGAGACGCTGTTGTATTTCTCCTCCTCGCGTTCCTCCTGCATCACCCTCTTGGCCCTGGTGAGGAGGTCTGCGTCGAGGAAGACCTTCAGCGAGAACGGTATGAAGTAGAATGAGAGGCGGCCGTCGATCACGAAGTTGTCCTCCTTCTCTCCCAGGGCCTGCTGGCGCCGGTCCAGCTCGCGGTCGATGTTTGGGTCTGCGCCCCGCATGGCGGCGAGCTGCTTGATGCTGATCCCGCGGTCCTCCGCCATCTTGCGGAAGAGCTCGCCCTGAGAGTAGTGCTTGAAGCCCAGACGGCTGGCAAGCTCCCTTGCGACAGTGCTCTTGCCAGCGCCAGCCTCGCCCCCTATGGTGATTATCATAGCGGGAGGTTAGTGGCGTGAGAATTTAAAAGTTGCGGTTAGCCCTGGACGGTCGCGCCTGACTCGACGTACAGGTCGGCTCCTGAATACATGAAGATGCGCTGGCCGGTGCTCGTGAAGTCCCACGTGCCCTGAACCGTGACAGAAGAGGAGCCCTGGAGCTTGACGTGCGTGTCGATCTGGACCGTGCAGGCGCTCCCGAAGGTGCACGCCTCATTGATGACCCAGTTGGCGCCGTCGCCGTCTGCGGAGTCGGGCGTCCCGCAGCAGTTGCCGTTAGAGTCGACGAAATCAGCTGAGTTGTCGCAGCACGCGTTCACGCACACCCTGCCGCTGGAGCTTGAGCGGTAGTTCTCGCTCGCGTCGTCGCCGCAGCAGTCGCCGCCTCCGGCCTCGTAGTACGCGCCTGTGTACCACGTGCCTGAGTAGCAGGTAGCGCACACAGTCGTCGACGCGTCGGGGTAGGCGCAGTCTCCGCCGGCGGTCTCGCAGCGAGCGTCTCCCGCGCATTCTGTCCCGTCGCACTGCGCCCGCGCTGACCATGAGCCGGAGTTGCAGTAGTTGCAGTCGTCAGAATTCTGGTTGTCCCCGTCCACGTCGTTGTTTGCTGTGTAGCCTGTGCACGCCCCGCTGCCGTCGCAGGAGTTGCACACCGCGCACCCGTGGTCGCCTGACGTGTAGCAGTCCTGGCTGACCGCTCCTGCGCCGCAGCTGTAGGTCGTGTCCCAGCACTCGGGGTTGGACGGGCAGTTGGTGACGTCAGCGTCGCACGCTCCGAGCCCGTCGCAGAGGTCGTTGGTCGCGAGCAGACAGGTGTTAGCGCCCAGCGTGTCCTCGGTCCCGCAGCTCTGCGAGGCAGTGCAAGAGCCGCCGCCGCCACAGGCCTGGCAAGCGGGGCAGTCGTGGTCGCCAGAAGTATAACAATCCTCACTCACAC
>CAZPJY010000010.1:20160-34322 GCA_964587045.1 uncultured Methanosarcinales archaeon | reverse complement strand
CACAAGCACCCAAACCATCACACAAATCATCACTCGCAAGCAAACAAGTGTTAGCACCCAAATTATCCTCAACCCCGCAACTCTGCGAGGCAGCGCAGGCTCCAGCGCCGTTGCAAGCCTGGCAAGCGGGGCAGTCGTGGTCGCCAGAAGTATAACAATCCTCACTCACACTACCAGCACCGCAAGAGTAAGTACCGTCATGACAAACAGCAGAACCGCAATTAGCAACATCAGTATCACAAGCACCCAAACCATCACACAAATCATCACTCGCAAGCAAACAAGTGTTAGCCCCAAGAGCGTCTTCAACACCGCAACTCTGAGAGGCAGCGCAGGCTCCAGCGCCGTTGCAAGCCTGGCATGCGGGGCAGTCATGGTCGCCAGATGTGTAGCAGTCCTGAGCGACGTTAGGGGGTGTGCAGCTGTATGTGCTGTCAAAGCACTGGCTTGAGGGACAGTTCGAAACAGAGGTGTCGCAGTTGCCCGCGCCGTCGCACCTGCTCGTGCCGCTGCACGTGCCGCTACCTGCCGCGTAGGTGTCCTGCGATCCGCATGTGTATTCTGTCGCATCACAAGAGCCGCTCCGGCAGCTGGTGCACGCTGCGCAGTCGTCATCATCGAAGTCGGCAACGTATTCGCTGCATGAAAGGTCGCCCTCTCCGACAGCTGCGGTGCCGCCGCAGAGCCTGCAAGAGGAGCAGGCCGCATCGACGCCGTTGCTGCTGCCCCCGGTCCAGGTAAACGCACCGTCGCAGTAATAGAAGCCGTACTCGTCGCACTGCGTGGACGCGGAGCATCGGATCCAGTTGTTGTCGCTGCCTGAGCAGATGTACTCAGTGACCGACGTATGTATGGTGCCTCCAGCGACGCATGAACCCGCGGAACTGTCCCAGCACTGGGTAGTCGGGCAGCATCCGAGACTATCGTCATCGGCGTCCGGCGCCAGCCTCCCATACAAGGTATCGAATGTCCCGTCGGTCACGTCCGGGTCGCACGCGACCCCATCGGTGCAGTCCGCGTAGTTGTTTGAGTAGTCGCCGAACGAGAACTCGCAGATGGCGGTCGTGGGCGTTCCTCCTCCTGGCTGGCAGTCGTCTGCGGCCGTGTTGGAATCGGTGTCCACGCAGATGCCCGAGTCCGTCTGGTCGAGCTGGAAGCCAGCGCCGTTGGAGAAGACATCGCCGTCGCACGCACGGCCCATCACGGTGCAGCCGGTGTAGTAGGTCGAACCTGACATCGAGACCTCACCCTCCTCGCAGCCAGAGGTCGTGCACACGCCCTTGTCCGCATCGACATGGCCGTCGCCGTCGTCCCAGTTGACCTTGTCCATGCACGTCCTTCCGTTCAGGCAAGAGGATGAACACTCGTCCCACGGCTCTGCGTCAGTCACGCTGCCGCCGTAGACGAAGTTGGACGAGCAGCAGTTGCCGGCTTGGGTGGTCGAAAGGTACGCGGCAGCGGTGCCGGCCCAGATACCCTCCCTGCTGTAGCCGTCGCTGAGGTCGTCGTCGCAGGAGGCCGCGGTCATCTTGTACCACGAGGCCTGGTACGAGCCTCCATAGCGGTAGCAGTAATCGAGCGGTATCGCGTCCGTGGCCGTCGTTCCCGTGGCGGATTCGCAGCAGTAGTAGGTCGCGCTGTCCTGGTACTGCGCGCACATTCCCTCAGCCTGGACGTTGCCGTCGTCGAGCGTCAGGTCGCATCGGTCAGCTGCCCCCTGAAAGCTTGCGCTGCATGCCTGATCACCCCACCATCCATATGTGTCAGAATACACTGCCTGCCCGCTCACCGAAGGATTGCCAGAACCGGCCTCGCCTAAGCATTCGTAATCAATTACGCCGTTGTTCATGAGTACATTGCCGTCCTGGTCGAATCCGTTGGCACCAACATCGTAATCGCAGGCCATGCCCTGGTATCCCCCTGCGCCGGTTGAGCAGACTGTCGTGGCTGCCAAAACATCCGTTGAGGTGCAGCTTCCTGATGGGCAGTTGGCAACAGCACCGCCGGTGCAGCAGGAGCCACCATAGACGCAGACGCCGTCGGCAGAAGGGCCCGTGCCTGACGAGAGCGAGCTGTCGCAGATTATGCCGTAAGTGGAGGTGTCGCAGCCGCAGTCGGGTACAGTCCCCCAGTTCTCGTCGATACAGCCGGAGTTCTGGCTGCCGCACTCTGCATTGGCCCCCGTGTCTGAGGCTATCTCCTCGGCGCAGATGTTGTTGACGTTGTCAGTACCCCCAAAGCAAAGCCCGTTCTGTGAAAAAGACCCGCTGACAACGTTGGAGTCACACCTGTCCCATGTGGATACGCATGCGAGGGACGGGTCGTAGAAATAACCGTTAACATCTTCATAACACGCCACCCCTACACAGGTCAAGACAGACAGGTCATAATCCTCGTATGCGACAATACCGTTGGTTACATACCCTGAACCCCCGGTCCATACATCATCGTCGCAGGCGTCGCCTGTAGGATCCAAGTCATGGTCATATTCACAATTGCTGAGGGTTGAGTAGTACAAAACGGCTTCATTGTCGTAGCATACAGCTCCAGTGGCGCAGGTCCCGCTGGGGGACACGCAGATGCCGTTCGGGTTCCAGGAAGTCGCGCCCGCGGTAGTCATGCAGCTGAAGGCAGTCGAGCCTGAAGTGTAACAGCTGCTGCAGTCTGACTCGAACCAACCCTCAACGGAATCATAGCACACCTCAAGAGTGTCACACGAGCCCCCATACACACACATGCCGTTGGCGATGTAGCCTGAAGCATCCACATCGGTGTCGCAAGCCTGGCTTGTCGATCCGGTTGTGTAGCAGTTTGTACAGCCGAACTCGTATCGCGTGTCAGTAGAGTCATAGCACACTGTTCCGGTACCACAAGTTGAAGGGTAGATGCATATGCCGTCGGCTACCCACGAGTATGGAGTCGGACTTGCCACGTTGCTGTCGCACTTGTACTGCGTGGTCCCGCTTGTGTAGCAGTCGCTGCAGTCGTCAGCGAAGTAGGTTCCGTCGTCGCAGACCTCATCAGAGTCGCAGGAGTAAGTCGTGCCGGCGCCGTCCCCGTCATTATCAACCACCACACCATTCGCTGCACTTCCCGCATCGTTGGTGTCGCAGATGTTGGGCTGGGAGCCATCAGCTCCTAAATTGTAATTTGTTATCCACAAATCATCTCCTGACAAGGTGGTGCCGCTGACCGCACTGGCATCGTAGACCATCGCAGTCAAACTGTAATAGCCATCTAAACACCACTGGTTGTTGCCTGCGCAGAACTCATCGTTTCCAGTCCCTATCTGGGTGCCTCGCGTGGAGCCTGTCGGATCGCAGCAGCATCCCGAAGCTGCGGTATAGCCAGGCCAGTTCTCTCCCAAGTCGTCGCCGCAACATCGAGAACCGCTCATTACCGGTGCCGAAGACATGTAGACGTAGCCGCAGTTACCGCAAGCGGTAGAGCTGGAATCGACATTTGTAGCGGTATAGCTGCAGTATCCTGGGCTTCCCGAGCAGGTGTAGTCCCTGTCCTCGCCGCTCGTGCAGCCCGAAGCTTCGTGGTCGTAGTTGTTGCAGTTGTATGCTGAGGCCACAGCGCAGTAGTCCGGCGTGCCAGAAACCACATAATAATCATACACTGAGCTTCCGCTGCAGTAGTCGGAGTGCGGGGTGCCCGCAGTGCATCCCGACAGGGTGGAGCATCCCTGCCGATCAGTGCAGATCCCCGGCTGTTTGTAATTGACCCCGAGATCACTATCTTGTGCAGAATTGCACTGGGAGGAAAATGCCGCCTGGCATGACGTGGCCCACGAACATGCGGGGGAGCCGCAAAAACAGTAAAAGTCACCCCTATTGGAGCAAAGGTTGGGTTCAATGGAACACTCTGAGCTCCCAAGCGGAGTGCAGATTGAATCACAGATGACTGAATCGCAGTAGGCATCGCCAAGGACGCTCGTCGCGAGCGCGAGGAGCATTATTAGTAGGATCGCAACCCTCATGGCAGGTACCTCAAGCTGATTGTGATTTCTCCCGAGGTCTCGAGCCCAGATTCAGTCGTACAGGTGTGCGCATAGGTGACCTGGTGCGGCTGGTCATCACGTGAAAACACCAGTTGCGTGTACGCAGCATAGGCGTTGTACGGGAGGTACGTCGGTGAGAGAACAGCGCCGAACCTGCTTTCCTCAGCACTGTCGTACAGCTCCACTATCGAGCACGTGGTCTCCTCCGGGTAGTCCGTGAAGAGCGCTAGGTAGAGCGTGCCGTACCATCCGTTGGAATCCAGCCGGACATCCCGCTCCACCTGTGAGGGCGGGTCCAAAGGCAGGTCAGAATACACGGGCCTCTCAGTTGTCACGAAGGCGCGCACAGTGAAGGTGGTGTCAGGCTCAGGGCACGTGCAGTCCGGATTGCAGGTGAGGCAGTTCTCGCTCGAATCGCAGATTCCGTCACCGCACCAGTGAGGGCAGTATCCGCAATCGGGACGACACGAGGCGCAGGACTCGTTGATGCCGCAGATTCCGTCGCCGCATCCGGACTCGTTTAGAGTGCCGCACTTGCCGCAGTCGTACGGGCAGCGGCAGGTCTCATCCACCTCGCATAGGCCGTCACCGCATCCTGGCGCGCACTCGCCGCAGTCCGCTGGGCAGTCCAGGCAGGACTCGTTCAGGGCGCACACGCCGTCGCCGCAGGGATCGCAGGCGCCGCAGTCCGCCCCGCAGGACGCGCAGTCCTCGCCTGGGTCGCAGCTGCCGTCCCCGCACAAAACCGGGCAGGCCCCGCAGTCAGCAGCGCAGCCGTTGCAGTCTTCCCCAGAGTCGCACGTACCGTCGCCGCAGAAATTCTCGATCGTGAGGCCTCCTGTGTCGGCAGAAGACCCCTTACTTTGCGGACCCGTGTCAACCAGCAGCACATAGAGGCCTGCCAGCACCACGACTGCAGCCAGCATCAAAAGTATTTTATTTAGTATAGGATCCTTGCCCCCCTTGTTTCCCATAGATTTCCCACAAAGGGTAAGGGTATATAAAAATTTTATTAAAGTCGGAAGTTAGACATAACCTTTTTATACCACTTCGAATTCACCGAAAACGCTGAGGAGGGATTCACAAATGGCAAGAGACGTCCAACCGATATTCATACTACCAGAGGGCTCCCAGAGGAGCACGGGCAAGAACGCCCAACGGAACAACATCATGGCAGCGAAGCTCGTTGCAGAGACAGTCCGGACGACGCTAGGACCCAAGGGCATGGACAAGATGCTCGTCGACAGCCTGGGCGACGTCGTGATCACCAACGACGGCGTGACCATCCTCGAGGAGATGAGCATTGAGCACCCGTCGGCCAAGATGATCGTAGAGGTCGCAAAGACCCAGGAAAACGAGGTCGGGGACGGCACGACTACAGCAGTAGTAATAGCAGGTGAGCTGCTCAAGCGCGCAGAGGGCCTGCTGGACCAAGAGATTCACCCGACCGTGCTCGCCAAGGGATTCCGCATGGCCGCGGAAAAGGCCCAGGAAATCCTCAAGAAGCTCGCTGTGAAGGTCACAGACAAAGACCTCACGGTCCTAGCAAGGATCGCTGACACCGCAATGACTGGCAAGGGCGCAGAGTCGTCAAAGGAGAAGCTCTCCCACCTGACAGTCAAGGCGGTCAAGCAGGTGATGGAGCACCACAACGGCGAGGTAGTGGTGGACACCGACCACATCAAGCTCGAGAAGAAGACCGGCGGCTCGGTCGACGACTCCGAGCTGGTGCAGGGCGTCATACTCGACAAGGAACGCGTGCACTCAGGCATGCCCAAGCTCGTTCAGGGCGCAAAGGTGGCGCTTCTTGATGCCGCACTCGAGATAAAGAGCACCGAGACCGACGCGAAGATCAACATCTCCGACCCTGAGAAGATGCAGGCCTTCCTCGACATGGAAGAGAAGATGCTCAAAGACATGGTCGACCGTGTCATAGCGTCAGGCGCTAACGTGGTCTTCTGCCAGAAGGGCATCGACGACATGGCCCAGCACTTCCTGGCCAAGAACAACATCTACGCAGCGAGGAGGGTCAAGAAGTCTGACATGGACGCGCTAGCGCGAGCGACAGGTGCGAAAGTCGTCTCCAACCTGCACGACCTCTCAAAGGCCGACCTGGGCAGGGCCGGCATAGTCGAGGAGCGCAAAGTGGGCGACGAGCAGATGACCTACGTCAGGGACTGCAAGAACCCAAAAGCCGTGACCATACTGATCCGCGGCGGCACAGAGCACGTAGTCGACGAGATAAAGCGCGCCATGGAAGACGCGGTGGGAGATGTCATAGCCGCCTTCCAGACCATGACAGTGGTCGCCGGGGCGGGCTCGACAGAGGTCGAGGTGGCAAGGCAGCTCAGGAACTACGCAGAAAGCCTCTCAGGCAGGGAGCAGCTCGCTGTTCAGGCCTTCGCAGACGCTCTCGAAGTCATACCCAGAACGCTCGCAGAGAACGCGGGGCTGGACCCGATCGACGTGCTGACAAGCATCAAGGCAGCACACGACAAGGGCCAGAAGTGGGCTGGCATCAACGTATTCACCGGCAAGGTCATCGACGCATGGAAGGCTGGCATAATCGAGCCGCTGAAGATCAAGACCCAGGCCATCAGCGCTGCCGCCGAAGCTGCGGTCATGATCCTGCGCATCGATGACGTGATAGCCTCAGGAGGCTCCTCAGAAGGCGGAGGGCCTCCGATGCCTCCTGGCGGGATGCCGCCTGGCGGCATGTATTAGGGTACTATCCCAAGCCAAAGGCCCATCACCACCACCAGCACGAGGAAGGCCGCGTTTATCCACACGCCCTTGATTACTTTTTCTCTCCTGTCCCTTTCAAGCCCCAGGTAGAGCAGTCCCACTGCCAGGTATCCGCCGAGGTGTGCGAAGTGCGCGACCTGGTCGCCGACGGCAGGCGAGATGACTGCGAACACGTCAGCGTATATGTACAGCCAGCCTATCAGTATCACGGGCAGCGGTATGCCCATGAGGTAGGTGAAGTAGAAGGGGTCGGCGAGCAGCGCGATGGTCACGAGGCCTGATATGGCGCCGCTCGCGCCCACGCTCCCGATGTTAGAACCGAAGATAAGGTAGGTGGCAAGGGCGTTGACCACGCTCGCGATGACCGCAGCGCCGAAGTAGAAGAGCAGGAGCCTGGCTGACCCGTACTCCCTTTCCACTATGCGTCCGAAGACCAGCAAAGCGAGCATGTTGCCTGCCAGGTGGGTCAGGTTCGCGTGCAAGAACCACGAGCCGACCATGGGCAGCAGGTCCAGCGAAAACAGCATGGAAGGTGTAAAAACCCACCCCGCGAGCTGGTCCTCAGAGAAGTAGAAAGCCGCCAGAAGGAACACAACGACGTTCGCGATGACAAGGAGCATCGTGGCCTTGGGCTGGAACAGCCACCGGAGCATCGCTTCCCACGGCTCGAAGTACAGCTTGACCTTCTCTGAGAACTTGGGAGGGTGGAACAGGAGGTCGAGCAGGTGGTAAGGCAGCAGGATTATCAGGGCGATGATCTTGAGAACGTATCGGAACGAGAACTCCACCTCAGATTCGATGGCCATGGGATTATTCTGAGTCCAAGACTATATATTTCTTTTCCAAACGAAAACCTTATATAGGAATAATCCTCGATAGAGGACAGGAAAAAGGCGGTGAACTCCCATGGATGATGAATACGAACTTCTCCCACGTGACGAGGTAAAGAAAATCAAGGCCGAGCTGGAGACAATCAAGTCGGGACCTGCTGGATCGACCAGCTCTGCCAAGGCGCTAGTGGGCTCGATGACCGAGCTGAACAGCTCCATGAACAAGATGCTCGAGATATTCAAGACAGCATCCTCAGAGATCAAGAGGGGCGAGGACGAGGCTGAGCTGATATCAAAGAGGCTTGACCCGTTCCTCGAGAGGCTTGACAAGGTCATCGACCAGAACGAAAAGATTGCAGAAGGAATCGTTGCCATAGCTGATATGGTCAAGGAGATGAAGGAGAGCAACAAGGGCCCTGAGATGCCTGTGCTGCCCCCTTTGGACAGGCAGCCTCCCAGGTTCCCGGAGCCTGATCCGTTCGGGCCGCCCCCTGGAGGACCTCAGCCAAGCGGACCCATGATGCCTCCGCCCCAGCAGCCTCCGCCTCAGGGGGCTCCGCCGCCGACCATGCCTCCGCCAGGACCCATGTCCGATGAAAAGAAGGGGCTATTCGGCAGGCTGAGGAAATGACTGACTTATCCCTCATCAAGGCCAAGAAATTCTTAAGCGCCCTCTCGAGGGCTTCGCTGAAGTACGACGAGCGAGAGCAGGCCAGGAAGGAGCTGAAAAGTCACATCCGCAGGCTGCACCGCATAGCCGACGGCAAGACCAGGGCCAAGCTAAAGGACGAGATAGTGGAGCTTGAGGTGAAGATAGACAACCTCGTCGACAAGGAGCGGCGGCTCACCGCTGTCGAGACGGCCCAGGAGGAGATCATCAAGAGCCTAAAGAAGGAAGTCTTTGACATGCACCTGAAGCATGACCAGCAGGAATCCGAGCTGGCATTCCTCCGCCAGCACCTTGGGGACTACAATAAGATCAAGTCGCTGCATGAGAAGAGCATGCGTGCCCTCGAGGCCAAGGTGCAAAAGACCATCAAGGCGGACGAGGTGACTGTCCGGACCCTCAACTCCAGGCTCGAGAAGCTTGACGCGATTTACGATAAGCTCTCTGTCCAGGGGGTCAACAAGGCAGAGCTCGCATCTGTCAAGAAGAGGATTCTTGAGATAAAGAAACGCGTCAGGACCCTGCAGCCCAAGAAAAAGACTGTCGCTAAGAAGGCGACGAAGAAGTCCGTTGCCTCAAGGAAAAAGCCCTCCAAGAAAGCACCCAAGAATTCTGAAGTGACAACGAAGGTAACGATCACGAAAACCGTAGAAAAGAAAAAAAAGAATTAAAGGTCCTTGCCCATGACGGTCTTTCGGTTATTGCCCTCAGCGCGCGCGCAAGCGGCCTGGATGAGCTCGATAACCTTCTTGTTCAGCGTCTCAGCGAAGTCGCCGGAGACGTTGCATCCCTTGGCAAATTCCTTGATTTTTGCTCGAACAACGACATAATCTCCCATTAGGTTTCACCCCATTCGTTATATTTGACCTTGAGGTCTATTGAGGACGAAAAAGGCGTCATATATAAATTTTTTGTTCACAAGTTCTGTAGGTGCAATATATGTCACTTGTGCGTGAACCAGAATTTGTTGGGGGAATCGAGCCTTGCGAAGCCGAACCTCTCGAACTGGATGACCGCTCCCACCTTGACTTTCGAGGTGGCAGGCTCCGCAACCCCTCGTATGACCTTACGGTCGGGCATGAGCACCTCGACTTCCAGGAGCTTTTCGCCGGCAGGCAGCCAGTGCATGATGCCAGAACCCCTATCCTTGTACTTCTCATGCTCCGTTGACTGGAAGATGAACTTGCCGTCCTGCTTGGTGAAATTCAGGCACCCCATGAGCCGGTAGAGCTTGCCCTCCTTCAGCTTCTTGACATCCGACTTGGACAGGATGAACCTATCGGTGCACCTCATCTTCCTGCCTCCCTCCTTCGAATCAGGGTGAAGGTCGAGCTCGACCTCCTGCGACGGGGCGCCTCTGATCACAACCTCGACTCCGTCGTGGACCATGAAGAACCTCTCCGCAACCGGGTCCAGTATCCGCCGGTTTATCGTAGACAGCAGGGTCCAGTCTATCTTGGTCTGGCTGGGCGTTATCCCTACCTCCTCCATGAGCTCATAGTACATCTCCCTGACAAAGCCCCTCCGCCTGAGCGCCCTCAGGGTCACGAGGCTTGGGTCGTCCCATCCCATCACCTTGCCTTCCTCTATCAGCTGCCTGACCTCCCTGCCTTGCGTCACCGCTCCGGTTATGTTGAACCGACCGTACTGCACCACAGTCTGGTCCTTGAGGCCCAGCGCCTGCTTAATCCTGCTCTGAAGCTCGACCCTCATGGTGCCGAACTCGTTGCTCCTCAGGATGTGGGTTATGCCGCAGAGGTCCTCTTCGACTGCGTTTTCGAAATCGTACATTGGCCAGACCCTGTATTTGCCCTTCTGCCTGTAGTGCGGCGTAGAGACTATCCTGAATAGGACCGGGTCGCGCATGACCGTGTTCTTGGATTCCATATCGCCCTTCAGGCGCAGGACGCGCTCGCCGTCCCTGTACTTGCCCCCCAGCATCGCCTTCCATTCCACTGCGGCATCCATTCCCCTGCAGGCGCAGGCCTGTCCCTTGCGCCGTAGGTCCTGCATCTTCTCCCTTGCGCAGGAGCAGACATAAGCCTCACCCATGCTGATCAGCTTCTGAGCGTATGAGTAGAACTTCTCCATGTCGTCGCTGACGAAGACTGTCCTGTCAGGCTTGATGCCCAGGTAGTCCAGCACGTCTTCGCGCATCGCATCCACGTACTCCTGCGCGGCCTTCTCGGGGTTGGTGTCCTCGAACCGGAGAACCGATTTGCCCTTGTACCTCTTGGCGTAGGTGTAGTTGATCAGGAATGAGAGAGCGTGGCCGATGTGGTTGTACTTGGAAGGCTCGGGAGGGATGCGTGTGACGACCTTGCCTTCGACCGCGTTGGGAAGGGGCGGCAGTCCCCGCTTCTCCTTCTCCTTCTTTTCCAGCATCTCAGGCGCCCGCTCCTTCAGTTCAGCCAGCTGCTGCTCCTGCGAGAGGGAGTTGACGCCTTTTACGGCCGCCTGGACCTTTTTGGCGAGCTCCTTTGAGCGGTCCTTCCATTCAGGGAACTCGCCGAGCACCTTGCCTATGATCGCGCCGGGGCTGGCCTTGCCCTTGTAGCGGATGGCGTTTTGCAGGACGAAATTGCGTATCGCATCATCTATTTCCATCAGCTTTGGAGGTTGGAAGCCATGTATTTAAGCCTTTTCGAAAAGTATAAATACAATTCGGGTTTGGTGTGGATGCATGCCAAAGAGAACCAACATCGTCCCTGGAGCTCCGCTTGCGAGGATACTTATGAACCTCGGCGCGAAAAGGGTGAGCCAGAGCGCCATCACCGCGTTCGTAGAGGAGCTAGAGGAGAGGGGCAACAAAATAGCAGCTAAAGCTGTACAGATAGCGAAGCATTCAGGCAGGAAGACTGTTCAGGCAGGGGACATCAAGATCCAATGAGTCCTATTCTTCTCCCCGTATCTCCCTGACCCACATCAGGCCTATCTTGATTAGAGCCTTGTTGAACTTGTCAGAGATGTGGTAGGTCTTCCTGTAAAGGTCGTAGTCGATCATGCCCATCGCCTTCAACGGGGTGAGGATGCGGTCGTAGAACTGCCGCTTGTTGTATGATATCTTCACCTTCTTTCCTACGTACGGGGGCTCGTTGATGGTCGTGATGTAGTTGCCCTCGTGCAGGGTCGTCGCGAAATAGCTCATCTCGCTCTTGTTCATGACGCCTCCCTTGGCCTTGAGCTCCTTGATGAGAAGTTCTCCCACGATCTTCTGCTGCTTCGTTGCAAAGATTATCTCGAACACGTTTTCTGGAAGATTAAATCTATCAAATAGTATAACCATGCAGTTACACCCCCGAATAGGTATTGAAAGGTTATGCTAATATATAAATTTTGCTTTTCGTATATTGGTATTGCCATCAGAACTCTACTATTGCTGTGTTATACATAATGACGCTATACCCACAGTAATAGTGCTAATGAGGAACAGGAATGGACTCGCCGGGAGTTGAACCCGGAATCTCCCGCTAGCCAAGCGAGCGTCATGCCATTAGACCACGAGCCCTTCAAAGAGGCAAGAAGAGGGCTTATCCTTATAAGATTTTCTACAGGACAGCGATGGTGAACAAAGTTATCCCAAAGAGCGCAACAATTGCAAACACCAGCGCGACAACTATGACAGCCTGCAGGATCCAAGCGAAGAACGCGCGCGGCCAGGAGAGGTCGAAGAGGGCGTGGTAAATCCAGAGCATCAGGACGAAAGCGATGAGCCCAGCCCAGATCTGGAAGAACTGCCTCACACCGACAGCGGCCACACCTACCAGCAAGGAGACAAAGACGGTCTTCAAAAAAGTCGTGTTGCCGTGCAGCATCCTGACAGCCAGGTGCAGCGGTATGGCAGATACGACAAATACCAGCACGATGAGCGCGATCTCGATGGCCATTGCATGTGATGTGCGGTCTTATCTATATATATGTAACGAAATGTTTTTATGTGGGGCTGGCCAACCAACAACCCATGCTGATAGGGATCATATCTGACACGCATGACAATGTAGGCCACATCATCGCTGCCACGAAGCTCTTCATCGACAAGGGAGTCGAGCTGGTGGTCCACTGCGGCGACATAGTCGCGCCGGCTTCTGTGCCCTTCTTCAAGGGCGTCAAGGTGTGGTTCGTTCAGGGCAACTGCGACGGCGACGTGCCGATGATCACCAGGAAGGCAGAGGAGATTGGCGGCAGGTTCCTTGGCGACGAGGCCCAGTTCGAGCTCGGCGGCAAGCGGTTCGCAGTCTACCACGGGCAGGACAGTGACAGGCTGGGCACGATGATCAATTCAGGAAAATATGACTATGTCCTGACAGGGCACACCCACCAGCAGCGAAACGAAATGGTGGGAAAGACCAGGGTCATCAACCCGGGGGCGCACTACTGGCACACCTCAGGCACAATCGCGCTCCTCGACACAGGGGATGGCAGCGTCGAATTCATGGAGGTCGAGAATCATGGATGAATGCATATTCTGCAAGATTAGCAGGGGTGACATCCCGTGCGCGAAAATATATGAGGATGACGAGTTCATTGCCTTCGCAGACATCAATCCCATATCGAGAGGGCACACCCTGATCGTTCCAAAGGAGCATTCCCCAACAGTATTCGAGATGGAGACGCATGAGGGCAACGCCGTGCTGGCGCTTGTGCAGAAGCTGGGCAAAGCGCTGATGAATGTATGCGAGTCTGACGGGATGAATGTTGGGATAAACGTGAATCCAGCTGCCGGGCAGGTTGTGATGCATACACACATACATCTCATACCGAGGTACAAGGGTGATGGCCTGAAGTCCTGGCCGGGGAACGAAGCGGATCCTGAAGACCTAGCTAAGTTCGCCGCTGAGGTTGCAACCCTTCTCTAGAAAACTATTTATATGATGCGGGGATTTCCTTGCTCCACGTGCCGCTGTAGCTCAGAGGTTAGAGCGCTACGCTCATAAGCTTGAGCGAGGAGGAAAGTCCGCTTTCCGATGACTGACAATTAAGCGCGGAAACGTAGAAGTCGAGGGTTCAACTCCCTCCAGCGGCACTCTTTCCCTTTCTGATGATGCTGTACAGCGAAACCTATTTAAACCCTCTCCTATTCCTCCGAACCGATATGGCAAAGACAGAAGTCGAAGCACTGGTGGAAGGTGGGAAGGCATCCGCAGGGCCACCTCTTGGACCAGCGCTCGGTCCCTTGGGAGTCAACATCGGCCAGGTGATCAGCGAGATCAACAAGAAGACCGCGGATTTCAAGGGCATGCAGGTGCCTGTTAAAGTCATGGTGGAAACCGACACCAAGGAATTCTCAATAAGCATCGGCACGCCGCCAGCATCGTCGCTGATTTTGAAGGAAGCGGGTCTGACCCAAGGGTCAGGCCATCCCAGCACCGAGTTCGTCGCTGACCTCCGCATAGAGAACATCATTAAGGTGGCGAAGATGAAACAGGACTCCCTCCTGGGCAAGGGCGATAAGGAGAGGGTAAAAGAGATCATTGGCACATGCCAGTCCATGGGCATCATGGTTGAGGGTGTAAAGGCACAGGAGATTCTTGCCATGATCGACCAGGGCAAGTTCGATTCCCAGATAGCCTCTGGCAAGACTGAGCTTTCGGCCGAGGAGATCAAGGAGATGGAAGAGGAGAAGAGAAAGATGGCTGAGGATCTCAAAGAGAAACACGCTGAGCTCGAGGAAGAGGCCAAGAAGATCCTGTCAGGAATGACTGGCAAGACCCGGGGCGAGATGAAAGCCAAGCTGACCGAAGCCAAGATCCCACCAGAGATTTTCGAACCGCTTCTGCCCAAGGAAGAGGAGAAAGGTGAAGCTCCTGCTTCTGGCAACGAATAAATCTTATTTCTTCAACCCATTCATTGAAAAGAAATAGAGAATAAAAAAAACACGAAACTAAGAATCATTACTTCTTCTTTTTCTTAGCCG
>CAZPJY010000010.1:0-20060 GCA_964587045.1 uncultured Methanosarcinales archaeon | reverse complement strand
CCTTCTTCTTGGCAGGCTTCTTCTTTGCCGCCTTCTTCTTGGCAGGCTTCTTCTTTGCCGCCTTCTTCTTGGCAGGCTTCTTCTTCTTTGCAGCCATTGTGCGTACCTCCGAAACTAAAAAAATTTTATACAACTTTTTTGGACTATTTAGTATATAAACTTTTTGATTTTTCGACGCTATTTCGGAAAAAAATTTCAATCGTGCGAGAACTCTTTAGTCTTCTTCCAACTCACTCCGAGTTTTTCGAGAAAGAAAACGACTTCATCTTTTTTCCCAGCGAGACCTTTCCAATCCAAGATAGCGAGTGTCGCTTTTGGGTACGATGATTGCATCGCTTGCTGTATCATTTTATCGTCGATATCATCCATCCTGTACTTCGGGCAGACATGGCCTACTGCAATCTCAGAATTTTGAATGATGTTGAAGAAGTTCGGAGTGTGATGGAGACCTCCAATGCCAATGGCAGCTTGCCATTTTGTTATGATCGCATCAACGTTATCGCAAATATGAAATATTGTTTTCGCGATGACATCAGCTGCATCGCTTCTTATCCACTGCTCATGGGAGGAACCTATCTCGATGAACATCACCGGCTTTTCCAAGTAAGGGCCATGGTGGGTGCATTCCAAAATCACGTCGAAACCCATTCCTTCAGAGAGTTTTGTAATAACGCGAACGGACTCCTTCATCAGGCAGGGCAATGATGTGCAAAGCTTGCGCGTCTCGCCCCCTAGGTCAGCAGAGCCCCAATTCCCTGGAGCGTGTACAGAAAGCGATCGAACACCGCTCTTTGACTGGTGCTTGGTGGCGAAGATGAATATATCACCAGCAACATCCTCATCGATGCGTTCGCAGTTTATGGATTCCTTGTCAGCAGATACGAGTCTGATGTCTCCGCATTCCTTGATGGGCAGACCATCGTATGATTGCTCTGTCTCACTGAACGGGCGCATCGCTTGGATTGATGATGCGATGTTGACTCCTGCCGCATCCTTCAGAGAATACACTACAGCTACAATCATTAGAAAAAGAAAATTGAATTAGTATAAAATAATTACTCGTGTTGTTCGTAGATCCTAATCAGAACGACGGTCTGGGCCAGGATTGCGAGCACCACAATCAGCAGTATCTCGATTAGTGCCACATCTTGGGCGGGGGCGTTGTTTAACAGCGCCTGTATGAAAACAAATATCGCAGAAAGACCGAAGATGACCATCAGGGTTCCGATGACTTTTTCAAGGATGTGTGATTTGACTCTGACCATAGTGACCTCCCCTCTTGCTTGTCGAGATTGATATTAAAAATATTAGGCGAGAAGTATATAAACTTTTCGAAAAATAAAAGAAAAAATTATGGGTAGAGATAGACTCGCTCCACCGCGATGACGTCCGGGGTCACGAATTCCGTCAGGGTAGTCGTGCCGATCTTGGGTATGAAGTTCAGCCTGACCTCCTGATCCTCCCCAATCGAGCCGGGGGCCTCGTAGTACAGCTTGACTATGTCACCACGCTGCAGGTTGCCCGCCCTGAAGTTGGTGCCCTCCTGGATGTACTCCACGCTGAAGAACCCGTCACCCTCCTTTGCAGGGGTCACATTGCAGGTCTGGTTGTCCTGTATCGTGTTCGCAGTGTAGATGTATGCGTCGAGGGTCAGAGTCCCAAGGGTGGAACCGTCGGTCGCGCTGATGATGCTTGCGCCATTCACGGCCTGTGTGGAATTGACAAGAGAAAGGTTAAGGGCGCCGCCAGCGTAGGCAAGGCCGTCAGTGCTGAAATAGAACGCCAAGTGGCTTGAGTTCGCTACGCTTACTGCGTCATCTACCTTGTCCAGGTCCCAGTCGCCTATGCTCGCGTTGGTAGTCGTGTCGAATGTAGTAGCGATGTCGGTCTCCCTCAAAGTGTAGTAGCCGGTTACGGCATTGTTGGTAGTGGCGTCCGTGCCCGCATAAGTGAGGCTTGCGGTCTTGTCCACCGTGTTGAAGGTGAACAACACGTCGTCGAGCTTGATCGGGTCAGAGCCAGATGCTAGCTTCATAATGGATGTGAAGTCGTCGAGAGTGCCGTCAAGGCCGTCGGTCGCGCTGACCTCAACGACGAGAGCGTGAGATGCAATCTGACCTTCCGCCTGTTGGCCCGTAGCTAGCGCCCTCTCCTGAAGGCTGTTGGCTGTGCTTATTAACACCCCTGCCGCAACTGCTGCGACCAGGAGAAATGCTATGAATACAATGAGGGTTCCTACTCCCATTTCTGCCTTTCTAGACATTGAAAAGCCACCTCCCCTATTAATCTATGACTAGGTAGATTAATTTATGAGAGCAGTTGTTTAAATATTTTTTGGAAAAGGAAGGAGGATTGCACAGCCCAACCATCTGCCCAAAGGGGAATTTTGTCAGGGAACCCTTGCTTGCCCCTGAAGAAAAAGGAGTGGGAAAAAGAAAAAAATGGGTTTTACGGATAAAGGTAGACGCGCTCCACCGCGATGACATCAGGTGTCACGAACTTGGTCAGAGTCGTCGTGCCGATCTTGGGGATGAAGTTCAGCCTGATTTCCTCATCCTCGTTGATCTCCTCTGGCGCCTCGTAGTACAGCTTGACTATGTCGCCACGCTGCAGGTTGCCCGCCCTGAAGTTGGTGCCTTGCTGGATGTACTCAACAGCAAAGTAACCCTGGCCTTCGTTAGCAGGAGTCAGATTGAATGACTGGTTGTTGTACACAGTCGAGGCCGCGTAGATGTATGCAGCCAAGTTGATCTGACCCAGCTCGGAGTTGTCCGCAGCGCTGTACAGCGTGCCTGTTGCGTTCTGGATTGTGTCAACAGCAGTGAGGTCCAGATCTGTTATGTTGGTGGTGGTCACGAGGCCATCAGTGCTGAAGTTGAACTGGAAGGCATTGTCCTGTGCGACCTGGATGTAATCCATTGCCTGATCAAGGTCCCAGTCTCCAATCTCTACCCAGGCTGCATTGTCAACGTCGCCGTCCACATCGAACTCCTTAAGGGTGAAGTAGCCTGAGTAGTCATTGTTGGTGGTCGCTTCTGTCCCCGCATACTTGAGAGTCGCGGTCTTCTGCACTGTGTTGAAGGTGAACAGCACATCATCGAGCTTGATCGGGTCCGACCCAGCAGCAAGCTTCATGATTGAAGCGAAATTCTCTACATCTCCATTCTGTCCGTTATTGGCGCTCACCTCGACAACAATCGCATGAGTGGCAATCTGCCCCTCAGCCTGTTGGCCGGTCGCAAGCGCCCTTTCCTGTAAGCTGTTGGCCGTCGATATCAACACCCCTGCCGCCACAGCAGCAACAAGAAGCATTGCGATAAATACAATAAGTGTCCCGACGCCCATCTCTGCCTTTTTCCCACGTCCTATCATGTTAGCACCTCTGCAATTATTAAGGCGAATTATGGTTACTATTCCCACATTTAATATACAATACCGTATATCAGTATCGGTAATATATAAACTTTTCTGTTTCCTTTATATATTCACTACAAAACCCGGGTGAAAACTCTCCTCTATAATCCATGCTCACGCACCTCCGAGCATGGGGCCAAACATCGAAAATGCCATGCGCGGAATCACCCAGCTTAGCACTGCGCCTATCCATATCATAAGAGTGAAGTCGAACAGGGAAGCGAACTTATTGCCGCCGTCCACGAGCTTGAGAATCATGGCCGAGACGAAGGCGTGGATGATAATCATTATACCCATATAAAGGTCGACAGTGACCATGTTGACAGCAGGCATCGCAGGAAGGACCGCCTCGACCAGCCCTCCCATCGAGCCCTCAATCTGCGAGGCTGACATCGCGTCCGTGAACATCCTGGTTAGCAATGAGGTGATGGAAGTGCTGAGGTAGATGGTCGCCGTGAAGCCCACGAGCGCTCCGTAAAGGGCGCCCCTCAGGCCCGAGGCCAGCTGGAGCCTCAGCTTCCTCATGGAAAGAAGGCGCATGAAGTTCTTGCTGATGATCTGCCCCACCTTCTCCGCGTTGCCGCCAAGGTACACCGACTCTGCGAAGATGTGTATGAAGTAGTTGATCAGGTTGCTCCCTGTCTCAGCCGCAAAGTACATCCAGGACTTGAAGCGCTCGCTGCCCAGCCTAAGCCGCCTGTATAGATGAATCATCATCTCGTTCAGGGCTCCGAAGTCGTGCACGCGCAAGGCCCCGATGCTGGAGATGACGCCACCCTGCCTGACCTCTATCGTGCCGCCGAGCGCCCTGATGAAGGCCGGAAAGGCCCGGTCCCTCTTGAAGACCGCCTCCTCTTCCTGCACAGCGTAGATGCCGACGACCACCAGGGGGGTTATCCCTATTGCGAGGTTTATCAGGAAGGGGAGCTTGTTGATGTACAGCATGCCCAGCAGGAGACCTACGCTTATCGGGAAAACGATGTATAAGGTCTTGTAGATCTTCTTGGTGCCCTCATCCTTGATCTTGAGGCTCGAGCAGATCCTGTCGCTGGGGATGAATCCCTTGATCAAGGTTATTAGTATGCCGTCAGTAATAAGCAGCCCCAGCAGGCAGTACTTCACCACCACGATGATTGATATACCCATGATAAGGGGGAGCAGCAGCGCGGCCGACATCGCAAATGCGATCGAGATGGTCATCGCGATGAACACCTCCCTGAGCATGCCGATGTTTTGGAGGGACTGCTTGTACTCGTTCTCATAGTCGTCCATGACAGCATCCTGCTCAGTCATGAGGAAGACCTCCAGGTCCTCGCCGAAATCGAGGACTGCCGCGAACCTGTCCAGGAAATCCGCAAATATGTGCGATGGGCTGTAGCGGGCAATCTTCCTGCAGGTCTTCGCAAACCCGAGGTTCCATGCCTTGGCCAGGTAGAGTATCTTTTCCGCGGCCTTGGATATCTCGCCGTACTTCTCCCCGCTGGAGATCCTCTTGAAGAACATCGCTCTGTTGAGGTGGACAGTCGATATGGTCCCTGCGTATGTTATGAACAGGTGGATGTTTTCGTGGATGTTTACCTTCTTTCGCTCGAACATGATGTAGGGATAGCCGAAGACAAAGCCGATTCCGGCCAGTAGGAACACGTACGATACGAACGGGGGCAGCTGCAGCAGGGTGAGCGTCACGAAGAAAAGACCCAGGCACAGAACGAATACCGGGAGAGCCAGCTTGAGGAAGAACTCGTTCACGCTCTCAAAACCCAGGGATCCTATGGCCTTCTCCATCATGATACCTCGAACGGCAGACCTTCCAAGCCTTCAGAGTAGAACTTCTTGATAATTTCCCATACGTCATAGTAGTTGAAGATCTTGTGCTCGACCATCGCGTCCAGGATCTTCCTCCTGGTCTCCAGCTCGCCGTAGATGTCACGCGTGTCCTCCAGCCCTTTCATCGTGGCGATCTTCTTCTCAAGTATGTAGCTGTTGTAAAGGCCGCGGAAGCGCTGCTCATCGTTCACTGGGTCCCAGCCGAAAACCTGCCTGGTAATGACCTTCTTCTCAAGGTCGTAGTACCGCTCTATCTCTGTCACCGACAGGACACGCCTGACAAGGTGGCCTTCGACCGACACAGCCTGCTGGATGAGCACGATATTCAGGTTGTCGATGAACGCTATCGGCACGTCGATGGGGTGGCCTGTGAGACGCTGGATCATGGAGTGCGGGCTGCCGGCGTGGAAGGTGCTGACGACAGGGTGGCCGGTCTGCATGGCCTGGAACGCCACGTTTCCTTCCGCACCCCTTATCTCTCCTACTATGATGTAGTTGGGACGGCTTCGCAACGCCGCTATCAGCAGGTCGAACATGGTGACATCAGTTGCTTTTCCAGCCTCGCGCGTTATCAGGTGCTGCCAGGTGTCGTGGGGCATGGTAACCTCGGGAGTGTTCTCCACGCTGTATATCTTGGAGTCGGGCTTGATGAACACGCAGCACGCGTTGAGTGAAGTGGTCTTCCCCGAAGCGGTCTCGCCGCACACGAACATGTTCATGCCGTTCTCGAGCGCGAGCCATATGTAGGCTGCGAGCTCTGAGCTCATGGTCCCCCACTTGATGATCTGGGTGATTGACACCGGCACTTCAGAGAACTTTCGCACTGTGAAGCTCGAGCCTTCCAGCGATATCTCCCTGCCGTATATGAAGTTCACACGAGACCCGTCAGGCATCATCGCATCCACCACCGAATGGGCGTCTGAAACAGGCCTCTCCACACGCTCGCTGGTCTCGAGGATGTACTTGTTCAGCTCCAGGTCGTTTCTGAACTCTATGTTGGTGTGGATGGCCTTGAACACCTTGTGGATGGCGGTCAGCGTGCCTACGCCTGTGCAGTGGATATCCTCCAAGTAGGGGTCGTTGAACATGGGTTCGAGCTTGTGGAATCCGACGCGGTTCCTCAAGAGGAAGTACTTGATGATGTCGTACTGCTTCTGCGTCACGTGCAGCTTGGAGCTGCCCGACAAGGCCTCGGCTAGGAAACTCTTCTTCTCAGAGACCTCCACAACCTGGTCCATTATGTTGAGCAGTATCTCGCTTGCGTCCTCTATCTTGTCAGGCACAGGCAGGCGGTGAGCTATCTCTATCATGCGGTCCATGATCTTTTGGTTGATGGCCTGCGTCTCCTCATCCATCTCAGGCTCGATCACATGGTACATAATGGGCATGCCCTTCTTGCGGAAGATATGGATGAAGAGCGGATCTCCGACCGGGTAGATGATGTTAGGATAATCGATCTTCCCCATCTCCCGATCGAGGGTCACATGGTACTCCGGCTCGCCGATCTCACGGCGGACCTTGGCCAAATACTTCCTCATGTGGGGGAATTTGACCATCGCCTGGTTCAAGGTCTTGGTTACTGGTGGCTTCTTCCTCATGCGTCATCAGCTGAATGATGCTATCTCTATTGCCAGGCCCTTGCCTGTCTCCACCTTGAATGGTATTGCGGAAAGCACGTTTTCCCCGGGCCTCTTGAATCTGAGAACGTTGATGACCCTGACCAGGGCGCCCGCAAACGTCTTGACCTCAACGCTGAAGTAGACATCTGAGACCGCCCTGAGCAAGGTGAGGAGGCGTGAATTTAAGTGGTCGGGGTCTACGTTGACTATGATGGTTTTGCCCGAACTCGTGAGCTTCTTGAATATCCTTATGATCTCAAAGCTTTTGTCGTCAGGCATGGAGTCGTTTATCAGCAGGAAGGATAGTGTGTCAAAGATTATCACTTCCTTTTCGAATATCTTGGGGGTGTGAAGGAGCCTGTCCATGAAGTTCTCCCTGAGCGTGACATTTCCCAGGAAGGGGAACATGGGCAGGAAAAGCAGCTTGTCTTCCAGGAGGTGGTACTTGATGTCGTAGTCCAGGGATATCATCTGCTCGATGAAGTCCTGGGTCGTCAGCTCTGTCGATATGTATGTTACCTTGACGTTGTTCTGCAACAGGCCGAAGGCAAGACGCTGCACGAGGATGCTCTTGCCTGCCCCGTCCTTGCCCTCGATTAGGATGAGCGACTTTGTCGGCAGGCCTCCTCCTATGCTCCTGTTGAGCTCGTCCCTCCGAAGCACTATCGATCGCAGTTCTGTCATTAGCTCACCCCCTAAACGGAGAAGGTCTCCGTGTCTCCTGTCCCATACTCCGTTATCACATCGACCGAGTGGTCGTCCTTGTCAAGGTAGTGGTCGAGCACCACTATCTCAAGGACCTCGTTTGGGTCCCATATCCCTGTGTTCTTCACCTCCGTGCTGGGCTCGACGGTGATGTTCCTGTAAGTCGTGTTCCTCGGTATCATCATCCTGTCCAGGTACACATCGATGTAGTCTGTGTTTAGGGAGGTCTTGCCTGTGTTGAGGACATTGAGCGTGGTGTGGTTGGTCGTGTTGTCGAAATTAACGTTGGTTATGGTGATATCAGTCCGGATGCGGTTGGATGTCGACTGCATCTGCTCGTTGAGGGAGCCGGATGAGTCGTCGACGTAGTTCTTGAAGACCATGACCATCCCAGTGGCTAGGCTGATTATCGAAATGAACATGATGATCTGAGCCACTATTGTGCCGAATCCCATTGTGCCTCCCTAACTATTTAACTCTACCAGTATACATATTTGAATACTAATATATATACCTTTCGGTTTTTCGGTTTTTCCGAATAAATCAAAACGTTTAAATAGGATGCTGGCCAAAGTCAAGCTAATGGAAAATATCGCCTACTATGATGAGGGCAGCAACACCATCCTCGATATCTATCCCCCTTCAACAGACCCAGAGCTTAAGGCGAAAATCATAGAACTCTGGTCCCAGCTGATCCCCCGCGAGATAATGAAGGTCCTCACCATGGAGGGCAACACCACCCCGTCACGGGTCAAGGAAAAAATCGGACACTCCTCCTCGACCATCCACGAAAACATCAACAAGCTCCAGGACGCAGGACTGATAGAGACTCAAATGTCATATGCCGGCAACAAGCAGCGCATCATCACCCCATCAGTCATCTTTGTGAGCAGGAACCCGACTGTCAGGAGGGCCGTAAACAAGTTCTTGTCAAAGGGTTTTTGGATTGACACCAAGAAGTCTGACCAGATTATTTCATTCCTCAGCAACAAGGCAGGCGAGTACTTCACACCCCAGGAAATCAGCGCCGCAACCAAAATACCTGTAGATGAGATCGAAAGCTTGCTCGAGCACTGGGAATCGCCACTCACCCGGGCGTTCTCAGACCTGTTCAAGGAAGTGCCGTTCGAAAAGAAGGTGCTTTATAGGGCCAGGAAGTGAATCCTAACCTTTCAGCTTGCCTTCTAAGAGGAGCAGAAGCTGTTCTTTGGAATTTATCGACCTGATCTTTGCAGCAAGCTCATGGTCCTTGTAAGTTCCTTCAATCCACTCAGCGACGTCGTTGCGTTCGTCATTTATGTGCGCCTTGAAGAATTCGTCTGGGCTGACAGCGATGATGTCAAGCAGTTCGAGCAGGTTCCTTGCGACCTTGCCGTCAGCCGTCCTGAAGACCTGATCCTCAGGCACATTCCTAATCAGGTCCCTTGCCTTCGTAGAAACCGGCAGGCCCTCATAGACCCCTGCTTGGGTCAGGGCTGATTTTACCTTGGCCAGCTTGGCTGAAGTCTCATCAGGCGGTGCAGAAGCAGCCTTCTGCCTGGGAAGTGTTGGCCTCCTCCCGGTCATCTGCTGCAGGAAGCGCCTGTTGTCCTCCCTTAATTGCTTGTACAGCCACATGAGGCTCTCCTGCGAGATTCCCTGCTGTTGCGGGTAAGGATACTGGGGAGGGTAGCCCCACGGTTGAGGTGGCGGTTGCGGGGGCGGCATCTGTGGAGGCGGCCGAGTCATGAACGAAGCCATTATGTCGTCCTCCTTGACGGCTGGACCCAGGCCTTCCTTTTCCAACCTTTCCTCCATGCGGGGCACTCCAGGACTATCCTCATCAGAGCTTGCAGAGAAGGGGTTGAACTGGTCGGTCACGACCTCGTACAGGGCCATGAACCTCTGCATGTTCTTCTCGATGAGGCTTATCCTCTCATCGAAACCCTCAACCTTGCGCTTGGTCTCGTGCGCTCCTGTTGCCTCCTTGGTAATCTTGTCATTGATCTCTTTTATCTTCTTGTTGAGGTCATCATCGATTGAAATTAATTCCTTGATCTGCTCAAGTATCAGGTTGAGCATCCTCTCATCCGGCTCGTTGCGCTGGGGTGCAACAATGTTGCTCTCTCCCTCAGCCAGTGCCGGGTCAGTCCGGGTTGCACCCTCTGTTTTTACAACCTCGCTGGATGGAGTCAGCTCCTTCTCTTTTAGGTCCTTTAGCCCGTCGAACTTCTTGTCATCAAACAGGGATGCTTTGGTTTTTTCAGCCTCTGCTATTGTGGGTCCGGGTTCCTTTTCAGCCTTACCTTCAGGCTCAGCCTTAGGCTCCTCCTTTCCCACGGGTGGGGCCTCCTCTTTGGGTGTTTCTGCTGGCTGCCCGCTGCCTTCTTTTGGAGTTGCTTTACCAGGCCCTTCCTTGGGTGGCTCAGCACCTTCCTTTGGTTGCTCTGGTTCTGACGCCTTCCCCTCTCGGTTTTTCTTGGCGGCATCCTGAATCTTGCCGATGGCCTGGTTCAGCTCATCGTAATGGTCAGAATTCTTTTCCGGGGTCTCATCAGCCATAAAAATTTACACCTGTAGCTATTGAGATAAAATATGCCCTAGAGACTATAAAAAAGTTAGTTACTATCCCAGAATGAGAAAGCTTTATCCAAGCGGCCAGAGGCTGACCTTCCTTGTAACGATTACATCAGGCGTCCTCGCTCTGACCTCAGACAACCTGCCTTTCTCAGCCGTGAATATGAACTGGAACTCCTCATTGATTCCGAGAACATTTGCTGGTAGAACCTTGTAAATAAGCTTGAACCTCTCTCCTGAATCAAGGACCGTGTCAGTGTTGCCGTGCATTACCTCAACGCAGTAATAGTCCTCAGGTATGACATGGTCGAAGTCGCATATGTCAGGGAATCTCTTGATGGTGATGTTGGCAGAGGCATCCAGCTGATTGGCCGTTGTGCCTGAGTAGCCATCGACAGTTACGAACCCCAACACATGGCCGTCGCTGGTCACAATCGCCTCCTCATAGGTAGGTGGACTGAAAGTCACATTCGAACCGGTCGAGAGGTCATAGCCGAGGTCGACAGGATCTGAGATTCCATAGCCTGAAATGTTGAACTGCAGGGCGTCGTCGTCCGTGCTGTTCCACCCACAGCATGTGCTGGAGTAAGGGGTTATGATGGTGACGCTATCAGTCCTGCCGTCATCATCAAGGTCTCCGAAGTTGGTATAGGAATTGTTGGAAACGAGCCCAATCGTAATGAAGGTTGTATCGAGCTCTGGATCTTGGAGGCTGGCAGCAGCATCATGCTGGGGAGATATCCACTGGATATCAAACTTCTTCATCTGCACGGGATCAGAGCCTGCCTCAAGCCTTATGAGTATCTCGAAGTCATTTATTTCCTCAGAAGTGGAGTTGCCACCTGCGAGAATAGATATCACCTGAATACTGTTGGTGACGCGCTTTCGCACCTCCTGTCCTGTCAGGAGTGCTCTCTGCTGCAAGACATTGGAGGTCGATATCAGAACACCCGCCGCAACAGCAGCGACCAGAATAGTCGCTATGAAGATGATAAGGGTTCCTATACCCATTAACGCCCTTCTATTCCTTCGAACCCATTTGAGCATTTTCTTGATGCTAATATTCAGCTATAAAGTATATAAACCTTTCGATTATCATTTTCCATTTCCGAGGAGAGTATGTGCCCACCCAAGAGTAGGACTTAAATCCTGCCCTCAATTGCAACGCCCTTTGGTTATCACCAAAAAGTATATATAGCAGTTTCCCTTTTTTACAGAAATTAGAAACATGGTCCTCAGGGCAAATGGCTGGATCTTCGCGTCATCAGGCCGGTTTTGTCTTCATGGGATGTGTGGGAGCTCCAAAAAACCATGTTTCCTAATGGTTCATAAAAGGGAAACTGTATTTCAGTATATGAAATATTGATTCCCGATTTATAGCCGAGAGATGTAGTGGAAGGCAAAGTCGACCATCTAAAAATGGCTGACATTAAGATTCCCTTTAATTCAGAAAAGGGAAACTGCTTGCCCGATGCTGACGAGAGATAGTGATGCCGAGGGAGAAAGGGAAGGGCAAGAGCAAAGTCAAGCCTAGCGGAGCACCCCTCCCTTACTTTACCACAGCAGAAAAGAAGGCCATAGACAGCCTGTCCGCACCCGAACGCGACCGTCTCATTCTCGATTTCCTCTACGAAAGCGGATGCACTGTCAACGAGCTTGTCAACGTCAAGGTTAGCGACCTGGACCCAAAAGAGGCCACAGCACACATAAGGTCAGAAGGCAACAAGTACAGGGAAGAAAGGCACTGCTACATCTCCAAGAGCCTCGCCAAGAGAATAGAACGGTTCTGCAAGGACAAAAAGCCGACCTCCTACATCTTCGACACGAGACAGTCAGCCCAGATGACCACCAAAAGGATCCGGCAGCTGGTCATGATCTACCTGTCCAAAATCCACCTGGAGTATAAGGCCTTCCCCCAAACCTTCAGATACACCCACATAATTCACGCCTACCAAAAAGGAGTGCCCATCTCCGCAATCGAAGCACAGGTAGGACTCAAGCACACTCGCCTGATACAGGTAATATCATCATTGGAGACACAGGAGGAGAAAAAGATCTACAGACGCTTTTTAGGAGACACATGATAGGATCTCAGTTCGGAAAGGATGGAGAAAAAGGGGTGATGAGGGCCGCAATCCTTACCCTCATGATCCTCCTGCTCTTGCCTGCTATAAGCTCAGAAGAAACCCTAAATGTGAGACTGAACCTATCCAGCCAAGCGGTTGAGATACTCAGCCCGATAGAAATCAACGTGAGCTCATATGTCGGCGATGTGATAATACTATCCGTACCGACATACCTGGAGATCAGCCTGCCGGACAACTCGACCCAGCAGGTCCCGCTTGAGAACACCTTCACAGGTGTGTACACAGCAACCTATTATCCGCCATCAAAGGGTTTGTACCTAGTAAAAGCCGTAACTGAGATGGGCACGGACGAGCTGACAGCGACCAAATCGTTCACCGCTAAGGCTCCGGTAATAGAGACCGAAGTGACCATACCATCCTCCTTCATGATGGGTGACTATGTCAGGATCGCAGGGGGAATAGAACTAAACATCGACCAAGCCTGGCTGAACCTCAGCATCGAGACCCTGGACGGCAAGCAGAGGATCCCGCTGTGCGACTTAGAATGCAAGTCCCCCTGCCAGTTCGAGTGCGTGACCGACCAGATATACGACACGTCAGGATATTTCCTGGTCTCTGATTTGGAGTACAAGGGATTGGGCTATACGAGCAAGAAACAGTTCTACATAAAAGGCAACCAGACAGGCACCCTCAACCTGAGCATACAGTCCCCACCTGACGCGTACCTGGGAGATCTTGCTGCCATCAACCTGACAGCCGTGTCTAAGACCCCTCTGTCCAGCATGCCTCCTGCGTACCTCGAGATCGAGACGCCATCCGGATCATTTGACACCCTAGTGCTTCCGCCATCCGGCACCTACACCACACTATATTATTATGCCAACCTGTCAGTCAGTGAGCCAGGTGAATACAGCGGGAGGGCGTACCTGACCGCGGACGGGTCCTACGCTGAGGCCTACATAACCCTGACCGCAGCGAAGCGACAGGATGTAGTCATCACCGACAACTCGACGTTAGCGTACGATCCTTACTATGGCGAGCTTTGGAAGGTTTCAGAAGTAATCCTGCCAAACACTCCTAGCGTGTCTGTTATAGTGCCCGAAAGCCCCGAGTTCGAACAGGCAGACAGCTACCTGAGGGTGGGACACCTCCTCACGCGGGGGAAGAAGGAAAACGGGGCTGAGGTATTCAACCTGACCCAAAACATGCGAGGCGTGCCGGCCGCGTTCGAGCAGCGCGTGATAGACATCAATGCGACGCTTGCCCCTGGCTTCAAGGAGATGCAGTACTCCCTCAGGGAATGGCAAGATGAAATTGTGCTGTCACCTTCGAAAAACTCCGCTGGACTATACAAGGTTTCAATACCTCACGCAGCCGGACAGAAACTCAGGTACATCCTGTCAGGGAGCAGACAGGCAACAGGCTGGACAGATGACAATTACGAGTTCAACTTCTATGACAGACTGTATCAGGATTTACTAATCGGGCTACTCAAACAGGTAGGTAAAACCTCATACTTGCAGGCGAACGACACCGACATGGTCGGAATCTCAATCAGCGGAGCGGCAGGGACCAACCTCACAGTGGACCTGATCTACCGCGCCAGCGGCGACGTCCCGGCAATACTGACCATAGAAAGCGGGACCCAAACGCTTGAAAGGCAGTTCACGATGTCAGGCAATGCCTCAGAACTCATGACTTTCGACATACCTGGAGGCGACCTTAACATCACGATAATGTCCCAAAACGGCACGGCGTTCTCGCTGCTCCCCCAATCGAGGATTAACTACGGAACCTACCCGCAAGAGCAGATAACGGCCATCACACTGACCGGACTGGATGAGCTGGGCAGGGCTCCGGACAAGGGGGTCTTGGTCGTTGGAGTGAACCTTAGCTTGCCGACAAAAGGCCTCAACTTCACAGTGTATGACCAAGAGGGCGCAACCAGGCTAAACAGTGACGGCGAAATAAACCTAACTAGCATAACCGGTGTCGGAAGGTTCTATGTCATCGCAAGGACCGCAGAGGGTGACAGGCTTGCCACAACCTTCAAGAAGTACGCGACCACACCATCCATCACGATCAGTCCCAGCAGGAACGGGACGGGTTCGCCGAATTACATGGTCGAGTATGAACACATTGTGAGCAACAACGACCTCAACAGGACAGATATAATAGAGCTTGAGATAAAATCCAACCTCTCTACCGTACTGCTCGTCGACCAGAGCGGCCAGAAGCTCCTTGACAACAACAACGACGGCAGGCTGGACACAGGCATCCTCCTCCCTGCCCAGGAGATGAGGATAACAGCGCAGGTCTACATCCCGCCAGACGCGGAGCCCGGCACGTCTGATGTCACTACCATAACCGCCCGCTCCAACAATGCCAACCTGAGCTCTGAAGTCAAGGACACAACTACCGTTGTTGAGAGCGTCGAAGAGGCCATCCCGACCAACTATGATGATCTCGACCTGACCGAGGTGGTGCTGGAGAACGGCACGGCAAGCTTCGTCATAAGGAACAACGACCTGGTCGCCAAGAAGGTCTGGCTCACCGTATCCTACGCTATTGAGTCAGAAGGCAGCCTATTCAAAGGATCCGACAGGATGCCAGTAGAGGTCCCGAAGGATGCCGAGATCAGTGTCAGTCCTGCCTTGCCAGAACTCAGTCTGACAGATAAGGTGTTCGTGGCAGGCAGGCTCGAAGACGAGCAGGGGCAGCCATTCAAGGATACAAATCCGCTGAACAATGAGAGGAAGGCGACCTTCTCAAGTGTCTGGGAGGACGAGAGCCTCAACAGGAGGCTCATAATCCAGGTGAAGGATGTGCGCCATCTAAACCGTGAAATCTACACGGTCAAGGTGCCTGTCAACCTGGGCAGCACTGATATCTCATCCCTGAGGCCAATGTTCAGTCTCTATGACGGGACGAGGTTCAACTCCTTCGAGCCCAAGGTAGATTCAAGCAGGCTGAATGAAGGGCAGGGCTACATACTCTTCGGACTCGAGGGCATCCTTCCCAACGACCAGACATCGCTGTATGTATATTATGGAGAATCAGCTTCAGAAGATGCGGGCGTGGTCGTCCTGCCAATTGCGCAGAAGATCATCTGGCCCCAAGATTATATTATAGACAATGGGGACAGTCGGGTCACCACATCAGGACAGTGGATCGATGATTATCTCATCCCAGGCTACTATGGATATGATTACCTGCATGATTTCGGCATCGGCAAGGGGGCCAAATCAGTGACGTACACCCCCAGCCTTGAGGAGGACAGCTACGAGCTTTACATCTGGCACCCGTCGGATTCTGGATTCGCAAGCTCGGTTCCTGCGACAATCAGCAATGTCGATGGGCAAGAGCAGGTGGAGATTAACCTGCAGGAGGGAGGCGCCTCATGGAAGTATCTGGGCCTGTACTCCTTTAACGGCTCGAGCACTTTCCAGATAAGCAACGAGAAGACGAAAGGGTTGGTGGTCGCCGACGCGATCAAGCTGGTGAGGGTCTCGCAGGTCGCAGGGTACCCTACAAAGCAGACCCTCCTGGAATACCTAGAGTCAAGCATAGAGGCGCAAACCCAAGAATCTGCGGACAACGAAACAGAGCCAGTCACCAAACCCGAAGACGCCGCAGAGCAGGGCGAAGCTGAAATAGGCAAGCCTGTTAGGTGGGTGAGAGTCATCGAGGCTAACAGCACCAGCTCATTGCGCCTTCCAAATGGCACCATAAACTTGACATTGCTGGACTCCTCAGGCAAAAGGCTCCCCGACAGCCTGGTCAAGCTCCGCGTGGGAGGCCAACCCGCTTCCCTTGAGGCCTTCAGACAAAGATCCAAGGAGTGGGTCGAATCCAGGAAGGAAGGATTGGCGCAGAGGAAAGCGGTCAAGATAGCTTCCTTGGCAGGACTAAGGCAGGAATCTCCAACCATAACAATCGATACTGACATCAAAGCAGCTCTGAGCCAGGACCAGCTGCTTTGGGTGGTATATGAAACCGAACCTCCTGAGAAGGAGGAAGAGGAGATAAGCAGATTCAGAAAAGTCATCACCGTGACAAGCGAGACCCACTACGAAAACATCCGCGCCTTCACCCAAATAGAGGAAAGCCCGTATGATGCTGTTTCGCTTTACTGGCTGCAAAACGGCACAAGACAACCCGTGAAGGACTTCCAGCTGCTAGACACCAACAGCAACGGGCTGGTAGACAGGATAGAATGGATCGTGCCACACCTCTCTAACCAGTCATATGAGGTCTCAATTACCATACTTAACGTCAAGTCCACCCCATCGCTCTTCGGGAACTGGACCGTGGGGTTCAACACGACAGGAACAGACCTACTTACTATCACGCCAACGCAGGGCACCACATTCGCTGAGATGGAGAACGATCTACCCCTCACCTTCGACGACCTTGTCTATCTGGCGCTTTACTGCGGAGATGAGGCGAGGACGGACCAAGTGTATCTCTTGCTCTCCAACGGGACAGAAGTCCCCTACAATTCTATATCGGGGGAGAGCCTCGAGGTCGAGTCGATTAAGTACTTCAACTGGACCTGCGAGAACCCCTCTAAGCTGGATGACCAAATCATCACTCTCGGCCGCCACGTGCTGAGTTTCAGCTTCGGAAGCCAGGAAGCATACGCATACAACTACGGCTATTACCTTTATGAGGACTTCGAATCGTACGCAAACAACACCGACCCCCCCAACTGGAAGGACTACCACAACATGCAGATAGAACCAACCGAATACGACAACTATGAAACGCTCGACAACGGCACAGGAGTTTGGTACACTGGTGACACAGCAGGCCTAAACGAGACTTACTCCTGGTACAACACAACCAACGCCACCAGCTGGCTTGATTACATGTACCAAGGCCAGTTCCGCATGAGGGGTAACTACAGCAGCTCAGCAGGCCTCGGAGTAATATTCTATTCCGACGGCCCAGGAGCGAATTTTTACAGGCTCAGGTGGTTCAACGGAATAACAAACGGATTCCAGGTGGATTCATCCAGCTCCCTTGACTTCGACAACCTCCCCTCACAGAGGAGGAGTGGCTTCGTCCCTGCCAACAACACATGGGTAAGCTTCAAGATAAGGGTGCGCAGCTACTCAACCAATGTCACAGTATATGCTATGGTCTGGAACTCGTCCGACACCGAACCCAACAACTGGACCATGATGTACGGGTATGATGACTTGGGCTGGGACACCAACGGAAGTGTGGGGTTCTATGTCAGGGATGGCATCGCGGACTTCGATGACATAATTGTCCAAGACATCACCCAACCCCCCTCCATCCAGGTGTTGTCACCCGAGTCTAAGTCCTACACCGCAGGAGAGATATGGTTTAACGTCACGCTTGACAAGTCAGGACACACGTGCCTTGCTGAAGTTGACAAGACATGGAACTTCACGATGAACGCCATCAACGACAGCGCGTTCTATTACAACAGAAGCGACCTTGCGGTCTACAGCTACCACAACGTAACATACTACTGCAACGACACGGTCGGCAACCTCGGCACTAGCCAAAATGTCAAGTTCTACATCGGAACAGGCCTTATCACAATATTGACACCTACCAACGCCACCCAGACCACAGAGTCCCCGAAGCTGAACGTGACGCTCAACGGCAGCTTCGACACGTGGTACAGCATCGACTTCGGAAGCAACAGCTCCCAGTACGACAACGTCTCAGGTTTCGCGATAACTCTTGGACCCCTCGCAGAGGGTCCTCATAACGTCATCGTGTACATCAACAATTCAGGAATCATCGATTTCGAGACCAGATACTTCGGGGTTGATGTGCCAGTGCCAGCGCCCTGGTTGCAGATCGAAGGAGGCGACGTCTCAGTCACCACCCAAGCGGCAAACCTGTACCATGGCGGGAGCTATGTAAGGTACACCAGGTTCTCATGCCAAAACGACACCTCAAACGCGACCGCTTGGACTGCCTGGACCAACCTTTCTGCAACCAATTGGTACCTCAATTTCAACCTGACCAACGCAACACTTGGGTGTCAGCCCGGTGATGGTCAAAAGATTGTTTTCTTCCAAGCTTACAACGTGTTCAACGAGTCGGCCCTCACAAACGACACCATATACCTGGACGCAACACCTCCTCTGGTGTACGCTGAGGGGCCCGGTGACGGACAGCTATTCAACACGGACACGGTAAGTTTCTACTACAACACGACCGACATCGGCTCAGGAATCTTCCGCTGCCGCCTATTCATCAATGGGACCGTCAGCAACCCGCCCAACTACGCAGTCGTCCAAAACATCACCCAGAGCTTCACCAGGAACTTCACCTCAGGCTACCGCAGGTGGAACGTGACATGCGAGGACGCAAGCGACGCCAAGTTCGCAAACTCGACAACCTACCGCGGTTTCACAGTCGACATCGACCCGCCATTGGTCAGGGAGCTTTCAGTAATCCCTCCAGTGATAGGCCACAACTCAACAGTCACGCTGAGGGCCAACGTGACAGACGCGGTCAGCAATGTCAGCATGGTAATAGCCGAGATAACCTATCCTGTAAGCGGAGCGAAGACCAACATCACCATGCAAAACGTTTCCGGAAGCGTCTTTGAAGCCAACTTCTCAGACACATGGGGGGCCGTAACCTACGGCGTCAAAATCTACGCAAACGACACTGGAGGCTTCACTTCGACCAACACCACATCATTTGCGGTGCAGGTCAATGCCACGATGATTCTGCGCACCGAACAGGACGCATATGCCCCCGAGCAGGTACTGAACCTGACTGACCTCGAATGGTGGAACTACTCATACAACTATCGGCGTGAGGTTGGAATCGTTGAGAACACCAACCAGGACCTCACAGAATACCAAATCAACTTCACAATAAACAGCGCAGAGCTAATATCTTCTGGCAAGATGCGCTCGGACTGCGCAGACATACGGGTGGTCAACTCAAGCAACCAGGAAATCCCGTTCTATCTGGAACGCAGCAGCGTATTTGGATGCGGCGGACAAGAAACCTGGATCTGGGCCCAGGTACCTCTGATACTAGCCAACAGCACGAGCACAGTCTACCTTTATTACGGCTACGCCGCCGAGACAGTCAAGAAGAGCGACCGCATGGAGGTATTCAACTACTCCCAGCCCGAGACGTTATTTTTCGTCGTCCAGGACAACCTCGCAAGCGATGACTTAGACATAATAAGCGCAGCGGACGGGAATTACATCCTTTTGGATCTCGGAACGGACAGCCTCCTGCTCAACACCTCAGACGTCGCGCAGTTCGCCCAGGCAGATACCACCCAAAACTCCAACCTCTCAGGAACAGCCCCGTTCTTCGCTTCAGGAAATGACGGTGACACCGACGCCATAGTACCCATAGCCTTCGCAACCGACACATGGGTATTCCCGGACGGGCGCTCTAACACTCCTGACCTCAGCTTCTATGCCCCATACGAAGCAGCCAAGATAGATATCTACCGCGGCGGTAACGGCGATGGGACTTTCACATACTTAGAAAGCAACGAGATAGCAGCGGGAACAGCCGTCACCAACAACATAGGAGGAGTCTCATCGACACCCGTTGCCATTAAGGTCCTCGCAAACACTTCCATCCTCGTGTACATAGATGACGGCGGAGACCCCTACCCAGTCGCACCTCCGGCATCTGATCTCTTCGGCACCACCACAGGAACAGGCTGGGCCTCAGCAATCGAAAACGACACGTATGTGCAGATACTCGAGAACGGAGGGCTCAACGACTCCCTCCTGATACAGGCCGGCGACACACACAGCGAGGGAGGAGGAGGAGGAGGCGGAAACAGCGCACGCATCATCAGCAACCACATGGTCGGTGGACA
>CAZPJY010000009.1:0-53191 GCA_964587045.1 uncultured Methanosarcinales archaeon | reverse complement strand
ACAAAGTGAGCGAAACTGCAAAGCAGAAAAAGGCAAAATAAAATATTTCATCTACGATTAGAAGTTTTATTCTATATTTTGTTATATATTTTTTATAGAATACTTTAAAAAAGGCATATTACAATAATATTGATACAGTATATAAAATATTAACTATCTATTTAAAAATATATATTAAAATAGCGAAATAAATCCGGCTGTTTTTATTGAATCCGCACCAAAAGTGAGAGTTCCCGGGTTTGTAGAGAAAGCTATTTATAAAAGATAAAGTCCCCTCGACTAAAATGGACCTGAATAAAATCGAAATAAGCTACCAAATCGGAAGAAACCTGTTTGATGACGGCAACAAAATTGAAGAGCTTCTCGCAGACGTTCCCGAAGGGAGTCTGGCAGCCCTCTTCAAAAAGATTGAGTTTGACAGTATTGATTATATATACAAGATCTTCGAAAAGGAACTGACATACCCTAATCACGCTTATGAGCAAGCAGCGTTCCTGGTGGGGGTCGGAGACTTTGAGGAGGCCAATAAGGCATTCTCGTGCATGGCAAGGGATGCTAAGAGGCTCGAAAGTGAGGGTAAGGTAAACGAAGCTGCAGCCGCCTATCTCGAGCACCGCGAGGTCGCAGCAGCGCTGAAGGACCATCCCGAGTTCAGGATACCCAACCAATGCCCGAGCGTGCTGATGGACAACTTCCTCTTAGGAATGAACGGGTACAACAGGGTCATCAACAGGTAAAACTTTTATACTTCCTTCTTCTAAACTGTCATATGGGCATACTCTACTGGATCAAACGCAAAGCCGCGCTGGATAAGGCAAAGGAGCTCGAGTCCAAGAAGGAACCCCTCGAAGGCAAGAAGCTCGAGGAAGAGGACCGCAGGTTCAAAGCGGACGAGAACAAGCTCAAACGCATTCTCAAAGGCAAATAATATAAGTGGGATGCTCCCTTAACATAGTGATGGATTACTACTCTCTTCCTGTCAAGGACGTGCTCTTCAACCTGCGCACCAAACCCGAAGGGCTCACGAGAGCGGAAGTGGCCTCGAGGCGTCTGCAGTACGGCAGAAACGAGCTTGACAAGAAGAGCCACACCACGCCGTTGAAGATATTCTTTTCCCAGTTCTCGGATTTCCTGATTCTCCTCCTGCTCGTCGCCACTGTAATAAGCCTGATACTGGGCGAGATGCTGGACGCCGCAGCGATGATAGCGATAGTGCTGCTGGCTGCGGCCCTTGGCTTCGTCCAGGAATACAAGGCAGAGAAGGCCATGGAGGCGCTGGAAAGGATATCAGCACCGCACGCGCGGGTGAGGCGTGACGGCAAGGTCGAGAAGATTCCAGCAAGCGAGGTGGTGCCGGGCGACATACTGCTCCTGGAAGCTGGGGACGTCGTGCCTGCCGATGCTCGCATCATCAAGGAATCAGGACTCAACATCGACGAGGCCTCCCTAACGGGCGAGTCAGTGCCTTCCAAGAAGGTAATTGATCCCTTCCCAAAAGAGACGCACCTGCCTGACCAGGAGAACATGGCGTTCATGGGGACAGTGGTCACCTACGGCTCTGGCGAGGCGGCGGTAGTCGCGACAGGGATGAGCACCGAGATGGGCACCATAGCCGCCACCCTTCAGGCAACCAAGGATGTCAAGACGCCCCTGCAGAAAAAGTTCGCCAGGATGGCCAGGCAGATAGGGTTTGGGGTGATAATCCTGGTAGCGATCGTCTTCGTGGCAGGCCTCATACGGGGAGACACCTCAGCCCCTGACCTGCTGATATTCGCCCTTAGCCTGGCCGTTGCTGCGGTCCCGAGCTCGCTTCCGGCGATAGTGACCATAGGCCTTTCCATGGGCGCCAAGACGCTTGCCAAGAAGAACATGATAATCAAGAAGCTCCCTGCCACCGAGTCGTTGGGCTCGACGACGGTCATCTGCACAGACAAGACCGGCACGCTCACCAAGAATGAGATGACGGTCACACGGGTCTTTGCCAACAACGAGGACTACACCGTGGAGGGCACAGGCTACAAGCCTGAGGGCTCAATACAAAAGGACGGTAAGAGGGTGCCGACCAATAGCATCGAGATGCTCCTGCGCACCTGCGTGCTCTGCAACAACGCAGAGCTGCAGCACGTCAAGGAATGGTCGATCGTCGGGGACCCGACAGAGGGCGCTTTGCTGGTGCTGGCCCGGAAAGGCGGTCTCAAGGAGGACGAGCTGGCCCGTAAGCACGAGATTGAGGCTGAGCTGCCCTTCGACTCCGAAAGGAAACTCATGAGCGTCGTCGCCAGGAGGGGCAAGGACAGAAAGGCCCTGGTAAAAGGTGCTCCTGACATCCTGCTCAAGCACTGCAACCGCATCCTGATAAACGGGATGGCGAGGACCATCTCGCCCAGGGACAAGAAGGCGGTTCTGGACAAGAACTCAGAATACGCAAGCCAGGCCTTGAGGGTGCTGGGCTTTGCTTACCGGGACATCGAAAAAGCAGGAGACCTAACGCCAGCGGAGGTCGAACGGGACCTCGTGTTTGTCGGACTTGCAGGGATGATAGACCCTGCCAGGAAAGAGGTAAAGGCCGCAGTGCGTGAGTGCAGGGAGGCTGGCATCAAGATAATCATGATAACCGGAGACCACCCGGACACTGCCAAGTCCGTCGCTGAGGAGATCGGCCTGTACAGGAAGAACGATCTGGTGATAACAGGCGCGGAGCTGGAGAAGATCGACGACAAGCGTTTGGACTCGATGCTGCGGGACATCTCGATAATCGCAAGGGCCAGGCCCATCCAGAAGTCACGCATCGTCGACGCGCTGAAGCGTGTCGGCCACGTGGTGGCGATGACCGGCGACGGCATCAACGACGCGCCGGCGCTGAAGAAGGCTGACATAGGCATCGCGATGGGCATCACCGGAACAGACGTCTCCAAGGAAGTGGCGAAGGGCATCCTGGTAGACGACAACTTCGCAACCATTGTGAATGCGGTCGAGGAAGGCAGGAACATCTACGACAAGATAATCAAGTCCACCAAGTACCTTCTGTCGTGCAACATGGGAGAGATAGTCTCTGTCTTCCTGGCTGTTATACTGAGGTTCCCTCTGCCCTTGATACCTCTGCAGATACTGCTGATGAACCTGCTCACCGACGGGCTGCCAGCCCTGGGCCTGTCATACGAGCCTTCGGACGAGGACGTGATGAAGAGGCCGCCGCGCGACCCCTCGGACCACCCGCTCACCAAGAACACGCTGCTTGTGATTGTGATGTTCGGACTGCTCATGGGAGTTGGGACGCTGTTCGTCTTCCACCTCTTCGACGACCTGGTCAAGGCGCAGACCATGGCTTTCACGACTCTTGTGTGTTTCGAGATGTTCGCGGTGCTGGGCAACAGGTCGCTTATGCCCTTCAGGAAGCTGAACCCGTTCTCGAACCTCTGGCTGCTCGGCGCTGTGTGCATCTCAATCGCTATCCAACTGCTCGTCATATACGTTCCGTTCCTCCAGCCTGTTTTCGGCACGGTACCGATCTCCCTTGCCGACTGGGGACTGATAATAGGAGTATCCTTTACAGGATTCCTGCTCATGGAGCTGAGCAAGATCACGCTTTCAACAAAAAGTTTATATATCCACACAAAAAGCTGATAGGCTATGACAGAGTGCTGTTGTTGTTAGAATTCTTTTTCATAGTCTAAGGTGGTTTATGATGGCATACCAATACAAAGGAAAAGCGGTTGAACGTTTGATGCACAGCTACGGCCAGGATTCAGGCCTGTTCCTGACAAGCACGGTCTTGTTCCCCACCAGGTCGACGTGTATCGCCGAGCTGGACGTGCTGAAAGTGGTCTTCTTCCCGTACTACTGGAACAGGGGGGAGCTTACCAAGGACGAAAAGAAGCTCTCAGCATTCGTGGATGAGCTAGGACAGCTGCTCTTCAAAGGGGTCTCCGCTTTCCTTCCCGAAGACGATGCTGAGCACGCGGTCACCGAGGTGATCAACCGCCTCCCTGACATAAGGGAGCTCTTGAAGATGGATGTGGAGGCAGCTTACAAGGGAGACCCTGCGGCTCGCGACTATACAGAGGTAATCAGGACCTATCCAGGCTTCAAGGCCATCCTCATGCAGCGCGTGGCCCACGTGCTCTACGAACTCAAGGTTCCGGCCTACCCGAGGGAGCTGACAGAAGGTGTGCATTCTCTGACCGGCATAGACATACACCCAGGAGCCGAGATTGGGAAACACTTCTTCATAGACCACGGCAACGGCGTTGTCCTGGGCGAGACGGCCCAGATAGGGGACTGGGTGAGGCTCTACCAGGGCGTGACCTTGGGGGTGCTCCACTTCGAAAAGGGCGAGGAGGGGCTGAAGAAAGGGTACAAGAGGCATCCTACCCTGGGCGACCACGTGGTTGTGGGGGCTGGGGCGAAGATACTGGGCCCGTGCGTCATAGGCGACTTCGCAAGCGTGGGCGCCAACGCGTGGATCACTGAGGACGTGCCGGAACGCACGACTGTTTACATATCCGATCACCCCAAGCTGAAAAAACTCAAGAATGGTGTTAAGCGATGAAAGCGGACGACATAACCCAGCTCATCGGAAACACCCCCCTGGTCAGGCTCAACAGGGTGGTGGACAGGGACTCTTCCGCTGTATGGGCCAAGCTAGAGTCCTTCAACCCGGCAGGATGCATCAAGGAAAGGATAGGGCTATCCATGATAGAGGCTGCTGAAAAAGCGGGCAGAATCAAGCCCGGCGACACCATAGTGGAACCGACCTCCGGCAACACAGGCATAGGCCTTGCCATGGTCGCCGCAGTCAGGGGGTACAAGGTGGTGCTCACCATGCCAGAGAGCGTCTCGGAGGAGCGCAGGGACATCTTGAGGGCTTTCGGAGCAGAGGTACTCCTCGTCCCTGCAGAGGAGGGGCCTGGGATGACCGGTGCCATCAGGCGGGCCGAATCGCTGGTAGGCGAGAAGGGGTACTACATGCCTCAGCAGTTCAAGAATCCCGCAAACCCTGCTGCCCACGCGAAAACCACAGGCCCAGAGATAGCCAGGGAATTCCCTGACGGTCTTGATTATTTCGTGGCAGGGATCGGCACAGGAGGGACTATAACAGGCGCAGGACGCTACCTGAAAAGGCAATACCCCAACTTGAAGGTCTACGCAGTGGAGCCTCAGTCCTCACCCGTTCTCTCAGGAGGTGAGCCTGGAAAGCACGCCATACAGGGCATCGGGGCGGGCTTCGTGCCTGAAATCCTGGACCGCTCAGTCTACGACGAGGTGATCAAGGTCTCGGACGAAGATGCAATGCAAATGGCGAAGAGGCTCGCAGCAGAGGAGGGCATACTTGCGGGCGTATCGTCCGGGGCCGCTGTGCACGCAGCAGTGCAGGTAGCTAGGGGGAAGGGGGAGAGCAAGAGCCTCGTCGTGATACTCCCCGACACTGGGGAGAGGTACCTCTCGACAGGCCTATTCAGCAAGTAATAAATACCAATATGCCACATCAATCTGCATGGCACGCAAGAAGCGCAGATCCTGGTGGAAGTGGGGGCTTGCTTCTCTAATCCTTCTGGCAGTCCTGCTTGCAGCTGCGTATGCTGCGCTCTGGGCAGCCTTCCAAGTGGGCGAGGACCTCTTGGTACACCTGGATTACGACAGTAGCAAGGTTTCCCTGTACCACGGCGAGATCGCGGAGAAGACCTTCGAGATAACCACCGAAGACGAATTCCTGTGCACTTCCTCGTGCGAGTTCCGTTACACAGACCTGTCATCAGGGCAGATCATAGCGAACGGCAGCTTCGAACTGCCGCCAAAAGGTTTTTACAGGTACAGCGCCACTATGGAGGCTCCGCTCTTCGGCAAGGGCCAGAAGCTGTACGACTTCTCGGTTTCATGCGTACACGAGCGTTCGGCCCTGTGCCTGACGCTGGGGGAGGCAGCGAGTAGGAGGGCCTTCCTCACCCTGAACTACGGGCCTTCGCCTGAGGAGGAGGACATAATAGGGTATGTAGAATCCAACCTTTCCCTCATGCTATACGCAGCTGCCCGCGCTGATGAGGAGATGATGGGCATAGAGCATGCGCTGGCAGGGGTTCCTCCATCGTTCCAGGATGCAGAGGTGAGGACGCGCACAATAATCCTAATCCAGGAGCTGGACAGGTGGGTCACGAGGCTTGAGTCTTACAGGCAGCTTTGGGAGGAAGAGAGGTACCTGGAGCTTTATATGGAGCTTCCTCCACTTTCGGAGGCGTGGGACCTCTTCAACAACGCAAGCGACGTGCGCCAGCAGATGCACGACCTGGAGGCCGAACACAACGCCCTGCTATCCAGGCTGGCCGCCTTCAACAGGACAGCATTGGCCCAGGCGATATCTGTGGCGGACCGCCTGGGAACTGTGCTTTCGCCCACGGTGAGCGCATCGACGCTTTCATCCCTTGTCGCTGACTTCCAGACCGGGGGACAGAGCTACAGTCACATATCCGCTGGCCTCGACTCCCTCTCTCGCGATACCAACCAGAGCCTGAAGACGCTGTTAGTGGTGCTATCGAACCTGACCAGTGAGGGATCGATGATTTATGATGAAGAGAGCCGGGTCCTGTGCTTGGCCTACAACTACAGCTGCGGCTCTGAAGTGGCCAACAATCTGGATGCCGTCTGCTCAGGCCTTCTCGGACTGCACTACACATCACCCTTCGATGCCAACATCACCGATCTGGTCGGGGAGCCAGATTATGAAGCCGCTGTCAGCCGCTTCGAGGCAGAAGCGAGGAACGGCAACCTCGCACCGTTTGAGGCGGATGTGGACAACCGCACGGTGACTTTCTATGAGATTGCGTCCGGGAGCAGCATAATCCCTTCGGCCGGCTATGAAAAGTTCGTCGGCTCCCACTGCCAATCCGCCTTTGAGGATGTGGTCGTCCCCAGCGTCGTCGGAGTGGGAAACCTCACGCTGAATTTCTCGCATCCCGCGTCCCCGATCGGCACCGTGCTTTCAGAGAACCTGCCTGTGTGCTGCGTGTTCGGCGACTGCAAGCCCTGCTGCTCGGACGAGTCGTGCGCAAACGACCCTGCCACCTTCCCAATACTCCTGGTACACGGCCACGCCGTAAACGAGCGCGTCTCGCCGCTCTACTCCCTGACAGTATTCGACAGCTTGGAGGAGCACTTGGTGGCGGACGGCTTCCTGCCGGCAGGATTCATAAGCCCTGCTGACAAGGGCGAGAAGGGGGAGTGGGGGCTCTCGGGCAAGCCCGTCGTCGTGAAGGTCTCTTACTACTTCGACGTCTATAACGACCAGGGCGAGTACGTCCTGACTCCGCAGAAGAGCGAGCGCATCGACGTTTACGCTGTCCGCCTGAAGGACATCATAGACACCGCAAAGCTCATGACTGGCAAGCCCCAGGTCAAGGTCATAGCGCACTCCATGGGAGGTCTTGTCGCTAGGAGGTACTTGCAGATTTTCGGCGATGCGAGCGTCCACACACTGATCATGGTTGGCACACCCAACTATGGGATTGTCGGGCAGGTGGACACGCTCTGTCCGGTGCTGGGCTCCTCTTTTGAGTGCCAGGACATGACCAAGGGGAGCATCTTCCTCAAGAAACTAAACGACCCGAACAACCAGCCAAGGGATGTGTTCCAGTTCACTTTCACAGGCATGGGCTGCGATATGGGCGGCAGCGACGGGGATGGGATCGTTCTTTCGGCTAACGTCCCTATTGAGGGTGCTGAGAACATGGACGTGTTCGGGAGGTGCCCCTCGAGGACTAAGCTTCTGCACTCGCTCATGCTCGATCCGGCAGTGCATCCTGAGGTCTATAATAGGATAAAGGAGATTCTGAGCACCTAGCCGACGTAGCTCATGGCCTTTTCGTTGGCAGCCTTCTCAGCCTGCGCGCTTTGGGACATGATGCCCTTGAGCTTGGCCTCCATCACCTCAGCCTGCTTGTACAGCCCTTCGTAGTCGACCTTCAGCCCCATGTACTTGTCCAATGCCTCTATTATCTTGGCTGCTGCCTTGGAGTCCGGAAGCTCTGTGTGAACCTCAGCAAAGAGGCATGTCAGAGGCAGGTTTTTTGCCTCCAGCATCACCGAAGCAGTCGCTCCCATGATGATGCCCTCGTTGAGAGGCGGGAGCCCTATGTCGGTCAGCTTGCCCTTGCGCTCCTTGTCGTTTGAGAAGTAGTAAACGGCCGGATCGTCTGAGGGCTGCGTTGCGCCTATGCCCTCCAGGCTTATGATCTCCTTGGCCTTGAACTCGTTGGCCAGGTCCATTATGAGTTTGGATACCTTCCATTCCATCCCTTTCACGTTGGTCAGGACGTGGACCAGGATGAGGTTGTGCTGTGCGTTGTAGTATATGCCTATAGGCTGCACGACCTTCCCTCCGTGCACCGCGACCATTGGCGGCATGTCGTCGAAGTTGAGTGAGCCGATGAGCTCCATCTTGAGGTGTTGCATCAGCCATTCGGTCGTTATGGTCCCTACGAGGCCGAAGCCTGGGAAGCCTTCAATGATTATCGGGTTGGTAATCTTTTTCTTCGTGCTTATCATGATCATTCACCTAATTTCATGTATGACTTTTTCGTCGACAACCTTGAGCATCTTGTGGACATGATCGACCGTGTCGAGGACCAGACCGGCGTAGTACTTCAGGAGGCTCTTTCTCTCGCTTTCCACATCGAGGTTTTCGCCTACGACCTTCTTCCATTCCTTGGAGTTGGGCAGGGCCTTGCCTTCGGCTTGGTTTATTATGATGTCAAGTTGGAACATGAATTTCTTGGTCAATTTCTCGGCTATCTCGTCGGATTGGCTCTCGCACTTTGCAATCACGGTCTTCAGGTCGTTTTCTAGAGTGGACCATAGCTGGTTGTTAATCTTTCCTTTTAAGGGTTCAATAATCTTTTCTAATGGTTTGGACAGCCTGCTCTCCACATGCTTTAGCATTATCTTGGCGATTTTCGTGTGTAACTCTTTGATGAGTTTCTTCGTGGTGGCGTCCTTGTCTTCCCTTAAGGCCTTTATCAGCTTGTCGGCGGTTGTGTCCTTTTCCAGCTGTTCCTTGTATAATTTCATCACATCATCAGCAAGCTCCTGGCTTATCGTTACCAAGTTCTTGCGGGAGAATTTTTCTGTCAGGTCTTCTACGGCCTTCTTTATCAGTTCCAGCTGCTTCTTTGGAATATTTCGTAGTATCACACTGGCGAAGGGCGAAGTTTCCCCCTGGTTGAGGAAATGCTTGTTGTGCTCGTCCTTACCTGGATGGGAGACTTTGATGCAGTAGTCGATAGTGTGCTCGAAATCTTTTTTTGTAAGGCTAATGTCTTTGAAGGTGTCAACGAAGGAGAAGAGCTTAGACTTGTAGGGGAGTATTTTTACTTTGTCAGGTAGGCACACCAGCATGCCATTGTCAACCTTGCGGTAGATGGAGAAGTACATCCCCATCTGTTTCATGACTAGCAACTCGGGCTCATCGACCTCCCATACAAGTTTTACCTTGGGCTTGTCAGTCATGATCTGTCTGGCTTCTATTCTCCTGACCTGGGGGATATGTAATATCTCAGGCTTTAGGTAGACCTTAACAGGGGATGGTTTTATAACAGGCTGTTTACCCTTGGTAATAACGGTTATGTCAACTGCGTCGCTTATTCGCTGGAACTGCTTGCTCCCCTGCGCGGTCACGACATATGTCACCTTCTCCTCTGCGGGATGCACGACGAAGGAGAACCTGCCGGAGTTGTCGCTTATCACCGGATGCCATGTTGGATCCGCGTCCTTACCGGTTCCGGGGTGAATCTTGATCATCACGTTCGAAATACCTCTATTGGTGAGCTCGTTTAGGACCAATCCTTCGATGACTGGGCCGTCGGCAACCTTCTTCAAGGTGATTGTGACGGGTTTGTCCTGATCGACCTTGAACCTTTCCTCTGCGTCCTCATAGCCTTCTGCTTTGGCTTTGGCGATGACTTGCTTGTTTGATACTGGAAGCTTGAACACATCCGACCCATCCACCTGCCTTTCCACAGTGCTCCTGTCAGGCCAGGTCTCAGGATGTTTTAGGTGCACATGAGCCTTTACTGGCTGGCCGCGTCCATCCCTCACCACTATCCTGACCTCGTGCTCGATGAGCTCGAGCTTCACCTGCTTTTCCACCAACTCCTTGCCTTCTAGCTCCTTCTTAGCGATATTGACCTCAGCTGAGTGGTGTGTCGGGACGTTCTTTAGGTAGGTGATGGTGAATTGGTAGTTATCGGGCTTTAGGTGGAGCTCAGCTAGTCCCTTCTTGTCCGTCTTAAAAGGAGAGTGTGTTTGATTATTTTTGACTATTGAGCAGTCTTCCAAGGGCCGGTCTTCGAAAGAGCTCTTGACTGAAAAGATGACCCTCACGTGCCCTTCCGGCACCTTATCCCTCTTAACCTTAACCTTGACGTGGGTTGTTGCCTTGAAGCCCTCGCTGCCTTCTGCCACGACGCCAACCTTGAACACGTCGTCTTGGACATCTGTCACTGCTTGTGTGGGTATTATGAACTCCTCCTTGTTGGTGGCATACGGCCCGAATGTCCTGCCTGAGCCCTCTGCCTGTAAGTGCCAGGACCACCTCCTGACATGACCTTCGATCACGCACTTGAATGGTGTCTCTGTCAGCTTGTGGAGCTCGACCGTGTCAGGCGGGTTCTCGAGACGCACAGTGCAGAAGTACGCGACCACGTCCGGTCCGTTAGCCCACATCCAGTCATGCGCCAAGTCGCCAGGCTCGCTTACGGGTCTCACCCCAAAACCAATGTAATGCTCGGTCTTGCTCGGAGGGAACCTCTTAGAATGCTCCTTAATCTCGAGGATGACGTTTGCGTCGTGCTTGAACTCTTGTTCTTTGAGTATCTGATCCTTGTTCACCTTCAAGGATTTGTCATGCGTGTGATAAGAGTTCCTGAACGCGTTGTACTCGTCTTGGTCCTTGAACCTGTACAGAATGCCCTGGAACTTTTCGCCCTTTAGCTTGGGGGGCTTGGGCGGCTCTGGGCCCTTTTCCTTGGCTTCCTTGACCTTTTCCTTGTCTTCCTTGTCCTTGCGCCAGAAGAACAGTTTCTTTTTCTTCTCTTTCTTCTCAAGCTGGTCCTGATCTGCTTTGGAGGGTTTCGCCTCCCATTTGCCTATCTTCTTTGAGGTATTTTTGGTCTCAAGCGTAATGTGATTAGCTGCTATGTTGACCTCGTTTTTGGCCGCTTGAAGTCCTTTAACCGATTCCGCAAGCTTTGTGGCTAGATCCCGCGTCTTGGCGTAAGAGGCGAAGATTTCCTTGTTCCCTCTATAGATTTTAAGATTTTCTTCCTGGTCTTCATCCTTACCAAACAGTTCGTCCTTGGCAGTATTCCTGAGCTTGTCCACCCTCTTGCTCTTCTTCGAAGCTTCGGATACTGCCTTCCAGAAGATTTCCAAGCCCTTATCCAAGTCGTCTGACATCAAGTCCAGTTCAGGGTCCACAAGTTTTGATGTACGTATGGAGTTCAGGAGCTCTCCTGCACAATCCTTTGCCGCAGCGTGCAGGTTTTTTACGTTCTGTGTGGTTTCATCAATCTGCAGGCCTAATGCTTCTGTAGCGGCCTCGTTGAAGCTCTGCACGTGCTCATTGGTCCGCTTCCGAAACTCCATGAGCACCCTGAAGTTGCGCCAGTATGCCGAGTACTCCTTGACGATGGCCTTGACCTCTTCGTCGGTCCACTTCCCGCTTGAGGAGTTAAACCCGTCTAGCAGGTCGAAGACTTGCCTCTCGTCCATACCGCTTCTCGCGTACCTCATGAACATGTTGGTCTTGTCGCTCATTCTAGTTTTCCGCTCAGCACTACTTCATTCTCCCCGTGCTTGATGTGAAGCTTCGGTGTCAGGTCGGGGACTCCAGGGAGCGTGCCTTCCTCGTGGTCGCTGAAGCCTCCCCTCCTGTCCTCTTTGTCTACAGCCCTCACCCTATAGCTGTATGTGATACCTCTCTTGACGTTGGAATCGTGATATTCATTCCCTTTGAGGACATCTTTTTCCTTTGGTACCTGGGCGTACTCTTCTTTGTGCTTGCTGTTTGGGAACCTGAAGACTTCGTAGCCTACGACATGCTCTTCTCCAGCCTTGTCGCTCGGCTTCCAGCTGACCAGCAGCCTGTTGTTCGCGACGTCGGGCTCAATTGTGGGCTTGTGTGGAGGTGACGGTCCGGGCCGGTCAGGGACTGTCGCGTGATCATAATTTGACGGGTTGCTCCTACCGAACTCGTTTACGGCCCTGATGTAGTAGGTGTACTTCTCTCCCGGCTGGACTATCTCATCCACATACCTCGTGCTTGGCGGCTCTGCGTATCCCACCTGCTCGAACTTCTTTTGCTTGGAGCGCCCGGGCATCCGGTAGACCTCGTAGAGGTTGACGTTGTCGGAGCTGGGAGTAGGCTGCCACGACACCTCGATCTGGCCTGTTTCGGGATTGGGCATGGCCTTCAGGTTCATGGGAGGCCTGGGCAGGTACTTCTTCTGCCTGGGCTGGCGAGGTGTATCGTCTGCAGGGAACGGTTCTGGATCCCTGTATGGGTCTGGCGGCGATTTGTCCGGGTCCTCGACCCTGAAACCGATCCAGACAGATTGGATGCCACGCCAAATCGCAAGCAGCAGCGCGATGCCCAGCAGTCCGTCAAGGCCGCGCCCGTACTGGGTCGAGTACATCCAGGCCCAGAAGCCGGGGAACATTGCCTTGGATATGAAGTACATGATCATGTAGGTCCACGAGAGCGCTGCACCAGTCCAAATGTCCATGCTCTTGAAGAGCATGAAGACGACGATTCCCAGAAGGATTATGATAAGGATGACGGCTATCGGGGCAAGCGAGCCCAGGTTGAAGCCAAACATCGACTCTGCCACTACCGCCCCTATCGCAAGGGCTGTGCCCACTCCGATCGCAACTGCCTTTCCGGACCTGCCCTCATAGAGCCTTGCGAAGGTGAACTGGGCTAGCCCCAGGAATATGAGCAGGTAGACGAAGAAGTCCACGAAGCCTGCAGCCCTCATGTAGAAGGAGCCGAAGTCTATCCTCTGCCACGCGTACAGCCAGCCGTAGATGTCTGCGAGCGCCGCTGGGATGCTCGAAAATAGAACTATCAAAGGTAAAACTAGCTTGAGCGCACGGTTTGTGCGGTATTTATCCATAATAGTCCATATTTTGCTTTTACTCCTATAAAAATGTTTGGATTGCTTATAGAGGAGAAATAGGTTAAGGAGTCAAAGCTGTGACTCATCTTTTTCTGCTTGCTCCTTGACTTGCTCAAGATCTTTCTTAAGAGCTTTTTTAACAGTCTTGATACGGCTAGCAAGCTGGTACTTCCGGGCGCTCCACCGCTCGAGCTCTTTGGTTAGGCGTTCGAACTCCTGCTCCTTTGACCTGAACTCTACGGACTCGACTTCCCTGACCTTCCTCAGCGCGGTCTGGATGTCTGTGATGTGTCCTTCTAGCGCCTCGAACTCCTCCTTGACCACTTGCACTTGCCTTTGGGAGAGGGGCATCTTTTCCAGGTCCTTCAGGACGTTTTCAAGCATGTTCAATATCTTGCTGATGGTTTGGTGCTTTTTTTCCAGACTCTTGAAATGGTCCAAGTAAGACATGAGGCGCAGGCTCATTTGCCTGTGGAAATCAATCCAGGCAGGCGTTGAGTTGATAACTCTGAGGGTGAGCTCCTTCATCTGCTTCGCTTCTTGCTCGACTTCCTTTAGCTCCTTGTCGATGCGATCAAGGTAAGCAAGTATTTTCTCTCTGGCTTTATCGTATGTTATACTCCTGGCTTTCTTCATCTCCTCGTTGATTATATCTCTTTGTTCCTCAGCCTTGCGGGACTCCTTACCTTCGATATTTCCTTCCTTTTTGTTGCCTTTGAGCAATTTCTCAAGACGCTTGATGTCTGTATCGGCACTTTGCTTGAGCTCCTTCAGGTGCTGCTTCCTCTCCTCTGTTATCTCATTTATCCTGTCCCTGAAAAGCGATCTGATCTTTGCCACGTAGCTGAATATGGTGTCGTAGATCTCGGGCGTTGGTTTCTGGTTGTACGATATGATGTTCATGATGTAGTGCTTGCATTCGGCAACCGCTGTCCTGATGTCGTTGAACGCGGCGTCCTCTACCTTGTTGATGTGCTCGAACCGACGCTTCTTCTCGAGATCTTCGACATCTTCCTGCTTCTTCTGTCTTGCCTCCCTGTAGTCGTCGGCGAATGAGCCGTAATCTGTGGTGTCACGGTTATCCAGGTTGCTCAGCCTGTTGGCGATACCTTCTCCTGCGCCTTCTGTATGCGGCCTGAAAGCGTACCACAATCCCTGGAACATGCGCCATATAGCGATTAGGAGGATTATGGACAGGATTCCGAGGAGCGCGTTCGACTGCTGCCTCATCCAGTCGAAATATTCAGGCGCGACAGCGAAGAACATGAAGTACATTGTGACATAGGTCGTTGAAGTCGCTGTGAATTTATCAAGCCCGAGGGCCAGTAGGACTGTGAAGAGCATGATTGACACGACTATGATGAGTATGGCAAGAGCTAACGGAGCGAGGTTCCCCAGCACGAAGTCGAAGTAGTACTCTGCGACTGCTGCGGCTATGCCTAATGCCAAACCCATGCCTGTCGTCAGTGCGGAGCCGCCACGCCCTTCGAACCTGCGGCCCAGGGTCTGCTGCGAGAGGCCGATGAATATTATCAGGTAGATTATGAAGTCGATGAAGTGAGCGATGTTGCCCTGGTAGACGTTTGGGAGGCTGAAGTTCCTGAAGACTGATAGAACACTGGATATGGGGTCTGTTCCCCCACCGGCTACGGCAGTAGCTAGGATTGGCAACAGAAATAGGTTAATCTGGCCTAATCGCTTCATCTAAGTCGAGAAATTGGGGAAAAGGATATTTAAAGGTTTGGATTATTTCTTTTGAGCGTTTTTGGATTCTTCTGTAGCGTTTTCAGTGGACTCTTTTTTCTCGTGTTCAACCTTGGCTTCTTTTATTACTTCGCTGTCGAGGTCGCCGATTGTTGATTTTAGTTTGTGGATTGCCGCTTCCTCCCTACTCGGGTTGTTCATATCATTGAACAAAGCGTACATCTCGACGATATCCTTGTGCTCTTTTCTTTCGAGTTTCCTTTCCATCTTGTCAAGCAGTATCTGACGCTTGTCGTCGTCAACTACCTTGCTTATATCCCTTATTGCGATGTTAAGGAGGGCAATGCGTGATTGAAGGTGCTTCATTTTCTCATCGGAAGAGTAATCTGTTACGCCCTCATTCCTGAGCTCATCCGCCCTTGCGTTGAGCTCTTTGTTAAGATGTTTTATCTCCTCCTCCAGAGCATCCTTGTCCATCTCTGCAATCTTGAGCGCCCGCTTGTCTAGCTCTTGGAGCTTCTCTGACTCCTTCTCCTTTTTACCCTGTTGTACTGCGGAGTCGGCCACAGGTTGGCTAGCCGCTTTTTCCAATTGCATCTTGTGATCCTTAAGCTGTCCGATGTACGCCTCAGCGCGTTTGATGAGTTCCCTCCTTTCATCGTTCATGCCGTGCTTGCGGGCGTCTTCGTGTGCGGCGTCTACCTTCTGCTGGTACTGGTTTATGAGCTCTTCAGCCTGATCCACCCGCTGGACGATCTCCTTGATCCTGTCGACGTCCCACTTCTCCCTGCGAAGTTCTTCCCACGCTTCATGCTCAGGCCCCCTCTCTGCATTCAACGCTGCAATCTCCGCTGCTGTGAGCTTCGTGCTCAACTCATCATCCTTATTGGCTTCGTCCTCCTGCTTGAGGGCTTTCTTCCTGGCAACTTTTGCTGCGTGCTCGTCCCTGCCTGTCCTCCAGCCGCTCTTGGCCCCCCTGGCCACGTCACCCATGGTCGCTCCGCCTCCGCTCCTCCTGATTTTCAGCACGAAGGCGAAGACCGATATCAGCGCGATTATGACGAGGATTGAGAACACGCTCGCTATGAAGGGGACGCGCTCCCTGAGCCAGTCCATGATGAACGGCGCGACAGCGTTGATGGCAAAGTAGGTGAGCAGGAAGGCTGCGGCGATGGCCGGCTTCCAGTCGCCGATGAGCCTGTGGGTGACGTATGCCATCTCCATCGCGATGAGCAGGATGAAGATGAGGAGGGCGATGGGCGCCATGTCGCCAAGCCTGAAGTTGAACTGCCTGGCGCCGAATGCAGCTGCTATCGCGAGCGCGATGCCGATTCCAGTGGATATTGACGAGGAGGCGCGGCCCTGGAACCTTCTGCCCAGGGTCTGCTGCGACAGGCCAATGAAGATGATAAGGTAGAGGATGAAGTCGATGATGCCCCAGTAGTTTTGGTAGATGTCATAGACGTTGAAGTCGCCGAAGACGCTTAGCACAGAGCTGATAGGGTCTGTGAACCCTGCATAAACGAGACTCGCGAGCAGGGGCAAGAATAGGGCGATGTTAGATAACAGGGCAATCCTCTTGAATCTCATCCCTTAGTCCTCCCTTAAAAACTCGATTTACTATTATAAATAATTTTCGGCATAGAAACTTTTAAATAGGAGCAGAACCAGAATCTATCCCATAACCGTTTGAGGTGATGCTCATGTGGGAAACACCTAAAAGTTTGCCGGCGCTAATCATTGGCTTGGTCCTTTTCGCTACGGGGCTTCTGCCTGTGCTCGCGCTGTTCGGAGTCGACCTGCCGGAAGCCGCTGGGTTGATAACTGGTGTAGTCTCAGGAATCGTGATATACATTGCTGCAGGAGCGGGTCTGTACCTTATCCTGAACGCCTTCATGGAGAGCCTCCATGAGGGCCCTGGCAAGGCGAGCCTTATTGTGGGCCTGATAATTCTGGCCGTAGGCTTGATTCCTCTGCTGTACCAATTCGGCGTTATTGGCTTCTCCATACCTGTGCCGTTTATAGTCTATCAGATCCTTTTCCTCATCGAGGGAATCCTTCTGATAATCGCGGCATTCAATATGAACATATAAACGCCAATTTTTTTTCTTTTTAGAATTATTCAATCGACACTTTCTGGCCAATGGCCTGTCCGGGCATGCCCTTCTCGAAGATGGCTCTCATAGCGCCTGAGTTGCCGTGGGCAGCAGCTACCTTGCCTGTTATGGTCCTCTTGGCAGGCGTGGTGAAAGTGACCTTCTTTCCGACGAGCTTTTCAGCTGCGGCCTTGGTTTTCACTTCCTTGGCCTCGAGGATCATATGGTTGGGCGAGGCGCGCGTCTTGCTCCTTCTGAAATTGATGATCACTGCTTCCATACTCATCGAGGGAAACTTAGGGGCTTTTTAAATGTATCGCTGGGGCCAAATCCATTACTAATCATATAAATGTTACCACCAACAAGTGATAAAAAATAGAAAGATTTATATAGCTGTAGTGTATTACCACTGTATAGTTTATACATAAAATCAGAGTCATCAACGATGGACAAGAAATCCTTCACCATCACCAAGAAGATCGCGAAGCACGGCAAGCAGGCCATCATAGTCATACCTAGGATTCTACAGGACCAGCTTCCGCCCAACACCATCGTCCAGATAACAATCGACGTTCTAAAGGAGGAGCAAAATGGCAACTAAATCCACCTTATCAAAACACACTCTAGACAAAATAGCGGACAAGGTCCGGGAGATGGGCATAACCGAGCTCGTCGAGGTTGACAAGAATGTGTACACCGCAAGTCTGATCGGATTCATCGAAGCGGTATACGACACGATGGCGTCTCAGGTCTGGCCCAATTCCATATTCCATGCACGGTACGACCCGGATACCAACACCTTGATGTTCAAGGAACGGAATGGGTACTGCCCTGAAGAGGTCGATGGAGCTCTCGACATGAAGGCAATCGACTTCCTCGTGGCTTTCGACATGCGAAGCACGCAGATATTGCAGATGGGAGATACAGGCGCAGGCAAGACCTTTGCAGCTGAGGAGTACAACAAGACCGTGCTGGCACCTGACAACTACCAAAACGTCAGGCTTTCGGGAAACCCGATGCAGAACAACCTGCTCTCATACTTCGTTAAGACCAGGGTCGATGAGGACGGCAACTTCGAAACCGTAATCCAGCACGAAGCCCTGGACAAGACGGCTCGCATCCACATCGACGAGGCAAGCAGGGGCGACTCACAGGCCATGATGCAGATCATAGAGGCGCGCATAGACACCGCAGGCCACCAGAAGGCAGATATCGGGCCGTACGTACCAGAGCTCACCAACGAAGGAATCCAGGACACTCGCAGGAAGAAGAAGGTCCAGGTAACCTGCTCGACCAACCCGCCGGCGAGCGTCGACGCAAAATTCACCCAGAGTCAGGAGCTCGACGCAGCCTCGCTCAACAGGATGATCAAGGAACAGGTGCCCAACGCCGCCAAGGCCTTCGGAACCTCTATTTGGCTCGCGAACGGCCAGGACCACCAGTATGAGAGGATGCTTGACAAGTGGTGTGAGGTAGTATCAAACATCTTCGGGATGGAGAAGGACGAAATCTACTCAGAGGTGGATAGGGATTGGCTTTCGATATACGCCTATACACTCGATCCGAGGCGCACCGACAAGAACATATACTACTCGGCGCTGGAACTGGGCGACCTCTTTGTACAGGTGCTGTCTGGTGATCTCAAGCAGACCGCGGCAGTAGATGCCCAGACTGTGGAAAACAGGACTAAAGTGCTGGGACCCAAATACCAGGTGACAGCTCCGGCCCTGCAGGCGATCGACGAAACCGACAACGACCTGCAGGTGCTCGAGGGGATAGTCAAGTTCAACACCACGATAGTGCCCAGGGACATAGCCCAGCTGCAGGACCTCGGTGACGTGATATCCACCATCAAGGAGATCATGCGGGTGTTCAATTTGGATGACCCGTTCGAGGCCTACCTCAAAAACGAGGACACGCTCCAAGTCGACGACGTCTCGATAGCCGCCGCAATACTGGCCAAGAACAAGGACGGCCAGCCCGGAAAGGAACCGCTGAATGCCATCAATACGACCATCATCGAATACACCAAACTCGCGACAGAGTACGAGCAGAAGCTCTTCAGCGACACCAGCAGACAATTTTCGATGGACGACCCTGACAGCGGAATCAAGAATCTGGCAATAAAGAAGGCTCTCCACTCCGCCAAGCATTCCGACTCCTTTAACGTCGACACGATCATCAAGAACCTCTACTCACAGATGTCATCTATGCAGTCCCTCGACAACGGGAGCCAGGTGAGGCGCCTGATCATAAACCACAGCGCTTCTGACCTCGCCACGCTCGCCGGATTCATGGACAAATACAAGGGCACGATAGACCAGAGACTCTCCAAGCTCGCAGGCAAGGGGTCCAAAGGACTGGTCGGATCGGTCTTCGAGGAGCTGGGCAAGATATATGTTGAAAAGAGGGACAAGATAGGCACCGTCACCTTCCCCGGAGTATACATCCAAAGGCTTCCAAGGACATTAGGGAGGAACAACTGATGAGCATCATACGCGAACAGCTGGACCGTGCAGAGGGTCTCTTCAGGAAGATCATCACCTTGGAGAACCCGCTTCGCAAGGACTGGCCTGTCGACAAGAAGCCCCAGCAGGGCGGTCACATGTGGCTCTTTGCAAACGACCACTCCAAATACATCGCACAAATCAATGACCCAAAGGCGATTGAGGAGGGCTTAATCAAGGCAGTAATACCGCTGTTCGGAAGGGAAAGGATCGCAAAGCTGTACGGCAACAGCGCTGTTCCCGGCCGCAAGGACGAAAAAGAGCTGGTGGAGAGCCTGGCACGCGACAACTTTGTCTACCTGTTCTTCCACGAGATGATCCACGACACGGACATCCCCAGGGGAAGGAAGGACGCAAAAAGAATCGACCTAGCGCTGTACAGGGGTATCAAGGAGGCAGCACCTGGCAACAGGGCGGACATACTCAGGAAGGTGGGTAACATCAGGAACCTGATACACGATTTCGGGGACGACTGCACCTTCTATGCCATGAAGGAGATGGACATCACTCTCCCGAAATCTATTGAGACGGTGTACGGCAGGGAAGCAGTGAAGCTGCTGCAGGAAAACATCCGCAACCTTCCGGACGCGGTCGTCCCGATATGGGACATAGTCGAGTTCCACCACTCCAGAAGCCAGCCTTCACCCACATACCCACTGTCGCGGATACTTTACGGAAAGCTGTTCATCAACGACGAAGAGGTCAGGGAGAACGTGAACAAGCTGTTTGAGAAGAAGGCGCAGCAGGCAGCGTCAGGTAGATTCGACCCGGAAAACAGGGCGAAGGATGCGTTGGAAGGCGTGGTAAAGGAAATCGACGCTAAGGCAATGAAGGCTTATAACCTTAACAGGGACGATTACCTGAAAGCGGTGGACTCGCTGTTCGACGGCGAGGGCAACTACCTAGCTGCCCGCGACACAGCCCTGAGCACTATGATGACCATGCTTGAGAAGGACCAGCTGCGCTACGACCTGTTCAGGGGTTTCGTGCAGTCCTTCGCAGACCTCATCTCCACGCAGCAGGAAGAGGGCCGTTTTTCGATGGGAGGAACAGGCGGCAACGCAAGCGAAGCCCTGGCCAACATATTGGAAGCGCTGGCTGAGGAAGGCGACGAGAGCGAAGCGCAGAGCCTTCTCACGGAAGTGGCCAACGCGGCCCAGCAGGAGCTGTCAGGAGGAAGCACTCCAAGCCCGGGAGGCAACGGCGCAGGCGAGCCGTCAGGCAAGCAGGTCAAGCTAGACCTCGCGGTGCAGGCTGCTGACGAGTTCTACAGGCAGAACGCTGTTCCCATCAAGCTGAGGAGCCCGCACACACGAGTGATATCAAAGAACCTGGGCAACCGGAAGATACTCGTCTACAAGACAACCCACCTGCTCACGCCAAGTGACCTGGCAACTTTCAACATCAAGCACATACTAGCGCTGCAGCAGGCGTCAGGCATACCCATGCTCAGGCACGACAAGGCCACCAACCTTACCTACTACTACGAATACAAAGTCAATGAAATACCTGTGAGGGCCATCAACTATGAGAAGTCGGGGATAGAACTGCCTGAGTACTGGTTCATGTTCAACGACGTCTCAGGGAGCATGAATGAAGGAGGAAAGTCCAGCAGCTCAGGCTACCTCGGCTCAGAGAACAAGTTCGACCAGCTCAACAGGATAGACTACGGGTGGATGAAGGCAATCTACCCGGTCGCAAAGGAAATGGGCATACCAGTCAACGTCGGGGCGGTGCAGTTCTCCAACTCGACCGTTTACTCAGGCGTATTCGACCTCGAGTCGGTGTACAAGGACCACTCAAGCTTCTTCAAGAAGGTCCAGCTGATCCCCCAGTGGGGCGGCACGGCCATCAAGACGTCGGTTTTTGACAAGTGCGAAAAGGACGTCAAGCACGGCAAGGCAGTCTACACAATAGTCTCAGACGGCGATATAACAGGTGATGTGTCAGGCAACATGAGGAAGATCGAGGAGATAGCCAACAAGCCGGACAGGAGCATCCTCTTCATAGGCGTAAGATCAGGAGGTTCATACTATTCACATATCCAAAATTTAGCGTCAAAGCACCCAAACGTCCAGGGAAGGATAGTCGGATCTGTCAAGGACGTCGAGAAGGTGCTGGGCGAAGTGCTGATCAAATACACCGGTGACAGCTGATGGGCAAGGTTATAAGATCGAACGAGGAGCTGGACTTCAGCTCTGAAAATAAGGAACCCCGACAGGAGGAATCATCCTTGGAGGAGACTGTCAGTCGGCAGACCAGAAGCGGTCTGAACCTCATCAAGGACGCACAGGAATACCTGGGTGAAGCTCTGGTGGACTACTTCGAAGGCAATCTGAACAATAAGTCATGGGGACGGAACCTAGGACCGTCGATGAAGGAGTTCATTACGAGGATGGGGCCCTTCGTCCTGAAAATATATCCTGCCTGGAGCCGGTCACCAGAAAGAGCCTCACAAAATGTGGATATAATAATGCCGAACTACCAGTTCCTATTCAAGGTGCTGGAAAGCGTGTATGGCGACGAAATCAACAACACTGACCTGATAGGAGACGAACCTAACATCGATGAGATAATACCCAGTTTCACAGCAGCCACGAAACTTCTGGCCGGTTCCACCAAGCAGGGGATTTCAGTGCACCCTTACATACTGTGCATGGGGCTTGAGCCTGAGAACAGGCCTCTTGTCGCGGTGGCAATCAGGGAAGGCCTGCAGAGCGGTATGATGCGGGGAGAGCCTTTCAATCATGCGGACAGGATCTCTCAGGTATCCAACGCGACGGTGCCCCTCACCCTGCTAGCCCAAGAGGCCAAGAGGTACGGGGTAAGGCAACTGCGGACGATCATCGAGGACATCAACAGCAGGGTATTAGACTATCAAAACATGTGGTAAGCATGAACAAGGTAATCAAGGGAAAGGACCTGGAATTCGCATCTGGCGAAGAAGTCCCTAAAGAGGAGACTCCAGAAGTCGAGGAGAAAAAGCCTGAAAGCGGCCTCGGCAAGATATGGGAGGAAGGCGGAAAGGTCATCGGGGACTTCCTGGTGAAATACTTTCAGGGTCTTGTGCCGGGCCAAACTGGTGGGGCAGACTGGAGCCCGAAATATGAAAATGCCGTCAGGTACTCAGGTATTTACCTCTTCGATATCGAACCATTAGCTTATAACAATGGGATACATCACAGCGTGGTTTGGAGCAGGACCATAGAAAAGAAGCACCTGGTCCAGATGCTCCGCGAGCTGGTAGGGGACGACTACATACTGGAAACAGACATAGTAAAAAGCATTGATGATGACCTGTCCAACAAGGAGTACCTGTTTTCGCTCATACCGGATCTTGAGAAGATGCAAAGAGACCTGCTGGTCACCAGGCGAGAAATAACCACGTATCACCCTCTCGTCTACGTCATGGACATGAAGATTGAATACCGCCCGATGATGGCTCTGGCTATCAAGGTCGGAATTGACAACGACGATTTGGAAATAACAAAGACTGAATCCTGTGATAAGCGGTGGAAGGATGATATTGAGCAGATCATAACGAAATCCATGCCTAGCCTAGAGTCCCTCACCAAGTTCGCAAGGCTTTACAACATAACAGCTCTGATGCCGATGCTTGAGGATTTCAAAAGGGTAAAGAGAGAGTACAAAACCAAGTGGGGCGCGTGAACCAAGTAATCAGAGGAAAGGATCTGGAATTCGCATCAGGCGAGGAAGCTCCTAAACAGAAAGCTCCTAAAAAGCCGAAAAAGGAGAAGAAGCTTTCAGTTTTCGACGTGCGGCCGTGCCTAATGCAGATAGTGAAATACTCGTATTGTTCTGCATCAAAATATTATGATCCGCATCATATTGCCGAGTATGTTGATCACATCAGATTTACACATGGATTCAATCCACGTATTGCAGAAGTTCCAAAAGCGCACATTCTAAAAGTTCTGAAGAAGACTGACATCGACCTCGCTTACCTTATTAGGAATACAGATCTTGGAAAACTGATACCCAACCCTTTCAACGTTTATGCGGAATCAAGCTATGACCCGCTCCCCTCAGTGGTCAGAGAAGGCCTGAAGAACGCGCTGTACTATCATGATATCCGTTTATTCAACTCCTGGAAGAACAACAACGAAATCATCCTTGATGGTTACCTGACATTAGGACTGTTCATGAATCACGCAAAAGAGCTTGCTGACTACCTGGGGTGTATCGCGCCCGATGAGCCAAAATTCCGCCTGGTCATGACCCGTGGCCAGAATGTCTTCGAATCAGAAGAGCTGTTCAAAGTCAAAAGGATTGCTAAATACTCAAGGGAAACTGGCAACGCCAGACTTTCTGATTTCATCAGCGAGGTCAACTCCCTTATTGATGGAATCAACGGCAATATCTGGCCGGCAGAGAAGATGGGCCATTACCTTTATAATCGTCTGGCATTGACCCATCCGAACCTAGCTAGATAGGAACACTACCACAGGCAGGATCAGGCAGCCCATCGCAAAATGCCTGCCCACCCCCTTGAGCGGCGCTATCAGACCTATCGCGGTCGACGTCAACAGCACAAGCAGCCCAAGGAATCCTGAAAAGCCAAACGTCATCGCCACCAGCAGCATGATGATTCCCATCACCAGTTTCTTGTAAGGCACCCTGGAAAACGCCTTGGAGCACTGCTTGGAAATCCCGATAGCTATGAACACAGAAGCGGCTCCGGCTATGACTGCCACGGCGAGGAAGACGACCAGCACTGCCTTGTCCATCTCCAGCAGCTGCGAGACAGCTATCACAGCACCGTTCCTCGCCTTGCCCATCGTCAGCAACGTGGCGAGGCTCACCACGAAGTTGGCGGTGTTGATGCCCCCAAGCATTATCATGAAGCCGAACTCGCCCAGGCCTTTGGCAAACGTCGTGGCGAGCGCAGCTCCTTGGGCAGCGCCGAGCCCGGGCAGCAGCCCTGTCAGGCTGCCTGCGATTGTCGCGAGACCCGCGGCCTTGAGAGTCGTCGGCTGGTCTATCATGACGCTTGCCTCAGTCGTCTGCTCCGGAAGCTTGGAATCGCTGTTCAGCGAGAGCAGGAGAGTTGAGACACCAAACAGCCCGGAAAGGAGGGGGAACAAAGGGTTAGGGAGGTTTGGCAGGGAAAGGACAGCGAGCCCCAGCAGTCCTGTTGCTAGGAAGACGGCGAGGTTCAGGAAGAACGGCCCCCTTGTTGCGAGGAAGAGGATGATGCCGCACAGAAGCAGGGCCATGTGCTCTGAGAAGAATGGGTAGATGATCGGAAAGACAACGAGTAGCAGCGGGGTGAGTATGACACAGAGCACCAGGGAGATGAGGCTTCCGATGAGGGTCAGGCGCACCGCGTCGTAGCCCTTGCCAGCGAGCAGCAGCTTGTGCCCCGGAAGTATGGAGAGGGCGGTGTCTGGGTCAGGGGCTCCTAGGTAGACCGAAGGGATGAAGTCGAGGAAGCTGTGGGTGACTGACATGGCAATGACAAAGCATGCAAGCGGCAGGGGCGAGATGTGCCTGAGAAGAATGGGCGACGCTGTGAGCAGTCCCAGTGCGACTAGGTTGATGTGGATGCCTGGGATGAGGCCTGTGAAGATGCCTGCGAGTACTCCTGAGCAAACGGCTATCAAAACTTCTATGAGCATAACCCTCGCTTAATATTCGAATTTATATGTTTCAATATGTAGAAACCGTTAATTTCACAGTTGAGCCTAATAAAGGAAGATGAAAATTTAACAACGAAGATTCAGAAGCATGCTCTGCTGTGGCTTGTAGGGCTTGTATGGAAGCCCCGATTCTTTTGCTATGGATTCTGAAACAGCGATACCTGAATCAAGCTGGGCAAAGTTGGAAAGGGTATTTCCATCTATTTCAACATTTATTCCGCCCTCCACTTTTCGTAGCGGAACAATTGCAACAGAACTGAGATACTTGTCTTTCAATCGCGGTTTTCCGACAATTTCAGCAGCTTTTCCGATATTGACAGCGCAATACGTTCTTGCGGTCGGCAGAATTTCATCCTTAAACTCATCGCCGATCCTCTTCAACACTTCTCCTAAATCGCTCATCTTGAAGCCTCCATTTTTCTTTCGGAATTACGAGCGACAAGTAATATAAAAAACTTTCGAATTGTAATAACTAATAAGTGGTAAAACTATCTTTTGTTTTCAAGACCGTATGCTAATCATATCCGCCTATCATGAACTGCGACTTGTAGAACCTGACCACCCTGTAATAGGTAAATGTCCTTATGCTTGCCTTGAACTGCTCTTCTACATCTGCCATAAGGCTCAGGAACTCGCTGTGCCCCTTCATTATCACAGAGCATTCGAAGTCAGCACCGTTGTACACCTCCTGGATCTGCGCCAGCTCAGGCCTTTGGATCATGTACTGCTTCAGGGCCTGCTTTGCCCCCATGTCGTTGAGCGTGACGTTAATCCGGTACTGGTAATGCTCGATGGTCTTGTACCTGATGTTGGTCCTGTACCCTAGGAGGATGCCTTGCCGCTCCAGCTTCCTGATCTTGGCTGCGACAGAGGTCGAGCTTATTCCCAGTCTCTTGGCTAGGCTTATGAGACTGAGCCTCGAGTCGCCTGCAAGAAGCGTGACGAGCCTCTGCTCCGTCCTTGAGAGGCTCGTCCTATCGCCCTCCTGGGTGATAACCAGAGGGGGTTTGGGCTCTGCCGATGGGTAGAGGAACCTCTTGGGATAAAGCTCATACTCATATATAATAGACATCATGTACGAGTTGATGAATTCGCCGAACCTCGTCCGGAACTCTTTCCAGATCTCCATGAAATCCGAGGCCTGCGGCAGGAGGAAGACCGCTCCGAGATCCCAGCTGCCGTCCAGCTGGGCCACCCAGTTGGTTGACCGTTTCGTGACGAAGTAGGCCGCTATCTCCCCGACCTTTTCTGGGTAGGCGTTCTGTAGCTTGATGTAGAGCCTGTGCTTGCTCAGGCCCAGCCTGTGATAGTCGATTACGGCATTGGTGCCGATTATCACTCCGTTCTTTTGAAGCTGCAGTATCCTGTAACGCACGAACTGGGGGCTCTTTTGGATCTCCCGGGCTATCTTAGTGTCGTGCTGCCTGGAATCCTCGTCGAGGAGGGTGAGAATCCGTCTGTCCTTCATGTCAAGCTGATGAAGCTTAACTTTGTTAATTTTTGGCATGTTTTTTAATAATAACATAATTATTTATAATATTTTCCTTATTTTTTTAAAAATTTTAGTCCGCACTTTTTTAAATATCTCGATATTACCTTTTTGTATAGCTATTTTTCAGGGATGGATATGCGATTTAGACCAAAATATGTGCAGATGAAGGCACCTCTCACGAGGCTTGAGCAGTTTCGGCTCCTCCCAGGGGTCCAAGACCTGATAGCCTTCCGGGACAGGCACGGCATCGCCTTCCCAATCCTGACCAATTCCTACTTCGCAGGGCTGATAAATCCTAAGCACAGAAAGGACCCAATCAGATCGCTCATACTGCCCACGAAGCAGGAACTTTTATCCTACATGGAAGGTGCGTCCCAGGAGAACGGATGCTTCGACACGAGCGGCGAGAGCATCAACGTCAAGGCTCCGGGACTGCAGCACAAGTACACGCCAACAGCGCTCGCGCTGATCAGCAACGCCTGCGCTGGGCTCTGTAGGGAATGCTTCAGAAAGCGTTTGTTCATCAAGGACGCAAACGGGCCCAAAGAAACCACCTTCCCAAACGATGACGCACTTGAATACTTAAGGGAACACCGCGAGATAAACACCATCCTGCTCTCAGGCGGAGACGCGCTGATGCTTGCCAACGACTCGATAAAGGAACTGCTATCATACCTTGACAGTCCTCAGCTGAACCACCTCCGGACAGTCCGCTTCGGAACCACGGTTGCGGCATTCTACCCGCAAAGGATTGACGAGGAGCTTTGTGCCATCCTCGCAGATTTCTCAAACAGATCAGGCAAGAGCGTCCACGTGTGCGTACATTATGAGCACCCGCGCGAGCTCACAGAGCAGAGCATAGGGGCGCTGGAACTGATGAGGTCGCACGGCATCGAGATGTACAACCAGACAGTGCTATTGGCAGGCATCAACGACGATGCGCAGGTGCTGCATCAGCTCTTCGAAAAGCTCGCAAAGCACGGCGTGAGGCCCTATTACCTCTTCCAGTGCCGTCCTGTCATGGGTTCCAGGGACATGCAGGTGAAACTGGCCGATGGTGTGAGGATAGTCGAGGAGCTTAACCAGATGACCACCGGCATCCACAAGGTTAGGTATGCGATGTCGACTCCTGGCGGCAAGATGGAGATACTGGGGCTCAATCCGAGGAACAGCAGGGAGGTGGTGCTGCGTTACCATTCTGCCAAGCAAAGCGAGCTCACCGGAAACCTGGTCTTCTACGACCCCTCAAAATGCAACCCTTACTGGTTCGAGCCTGAAGACGTTGATATCGGTCCGGAATTTGCCGAGAACTTGGCTGATTCGCAATCAATATAAACCAGTTGCATGTTCGTTTCTTTCATGAAGGTTCGCGGATTCGAGAAGGTTTCCTCACAAAAGGACAATCCAGATGTCATCCTCCCGCGCAGAGCCACCCCTAAAAGCATGGCTTACGACTTCTTCTCCCCGGTCGATGCTGCCCTGCCAGCCAAAGGGGAGCTGCTGGTAAAGACAGGCATCAAGCCCTACATGCAAGACGACGAGGGCTTGTTCATCTACCCCCGGAGCAGCTGGGCCATAAAGCACGGCATCAGCCTCAAGAACTCTGTCGGGCTATTGGACGCGGACTACTACGACAACGAGTCCAACGAGGGCGAGATGGTCGTCGCCCTTATGAACACGTCCGGAAAGGACCTTGTGATCAAGAAAGGCGACCGCTTCTGTCAGGCGGTCTTCAAGAAAATACTTCTGGCTGACGGTGATGAGCCCATCAATCCTAAGAGGAAAGGCGGGATGGGATCGACCGGCTAGTCGAACAGCTTGAGGTACTGGCCGTACCCCTCCTTTTCGAGGTCCTCCTTTGGGATGAACCTCAACGCCGCTGAGTTGATGCAGTAGCGCTCGCCTGCCGGGGCAGGGCCGTCGTCGAAGACATGGCCCAAGTGCGAGGTCTCGGTACGCACCTCAGTCCTTGGCATGCCCAGCGTCATGTCCTTCTTCTCGACAATCTCTGCGTCGTCAATGGGCTTGGTGAAGCTGGGCCAGCCGGTGCCTGAGTCGTACTTGTCCGTGGAAGAAAAGAGGGGCTTGCCCGAGACCACGTCGACGTAGATGCCCTCTGCGTGGTTGTCCCAGTACTCGTTTTGGAATGCAGGTTCTGTCCCTTCCAGCTGGGTCACCTTGTACTGCATGGGCGTTAGCTTGTCTTTCAAGGTCGTGTCCTCCATCCCCTGCTGCGCGCATCCGCTGAGGAGCATCAGCGTGATCAGGGCTATATCGGCTCGCATACCCATAAGAGACAGCTCTTCCTTTTATGAATTTGATGTTTAAGCCCCCGTTAATATGTTATTACTTATTTGTAGTTACATATAGGAAAATTTTTAAATTAGGGATTATTCACCTTTTCCATGTCTTTATACAGGAAGTCAAAAATCAAGCGCTGGATGAAACTTGGGCTCATGGCAGCAGGCCTGGCAGCATGGTATTCGCATGTCAGCCCGACCCCTGAGCAGTCGGTCCCGAAAGCAGATCCTCTGCCAGCTGAGATAAAGGTCATCGAGACATCAATACCCCACAAGGTCAGGGAAAAAGTTAGGTTCTCAAAAAGGGAAGATGGTAGTACTGAAAAGAAGGTCGACCTTGAAAAAATTGTCAGGACTTCGGACATCGATTTCTCAAAGGATTTCTATATCAAGACTGACAGGTACAACCTAATCAAGACCGATGACTGGTGGCCCTCAAGGCAGATCGGGCACCTGAATTCAATGATAACAAAGCTGCTCTTTTGGGATTGGGATGTCGGGTGGGGCCTGGACGCGAACCAATCGAGGACCGTACTTTCAATCCTGGAGGAGAACAAGGACCTAAAAGGCATTACGGTAAGGATCAACCATACAGAGACCTTCTACGACACCTACAGACTGTTCGCCGATAAGAACGTGGAGGAAAGGAACAATTGGTTGGCCCGGTTGTTCTTGGGAGTGCCCTCAGCCTTTTTTGGAGAGCTACAGGCAGAGCTGAGGAGGGGCGACTGCTATATTCCCCTGCATCAGACCGCAATCCTGTACAGCAATGTCAAGGCAATATCCGGCCATGAGATAGGGCATCACAAGGATTTCCAGCGCTTCAGCTCCGATTGGGAATACAGCCTCACAAACTTTTTCCCACCAACTATAATCTACAAGGAATGGCAGGCCACAAAGTATTCCAGGGAGTTCATGGGCGATGGCGACAAATGGCAATTCAACCGTTATCTGATACCGGCCCTGCTCACTTACATCCTGGGCGGTTATTACATCAGCAGGCAACGCCTGCAGAAAAGGGTGATGAGGGCGGTCGGGGACAGGAGGAAGGACACTAAAGGAACCAGACCCCGAATCCATCCTTCAAAGACATTGAGGCATTTCGCCTCATTCAACGGAATGCTATATGCAGGATTGGAGGCTTATTCGCATGTCGCGCCCATCTGGCCTGAGCCTGTCAGCTACGGGGCTTTCCTGGCAGCGATGATCGGGACCAAACTTGTCGCTGATAAGGTGCTTGGAAAATTCATCCCTTATGACGAAGTCAGGCTAAAGAATATGGGTATCCCAATCAAAGAGGTGCCAAGCGGTTATGACTATCTCGAATATATGATTTGGGAAAATCTGAAATCCTCAGGCCTGAGGGACAGATTACAGTCAAGCAGCGAATTTGAACAAATGTACATAAAACGGTTGCATGTTGTGCTTAAAACCGAATTCAAACAAAAATATAAAGATTCCATATCTATAAGGGCTGGCTTGGAAAGCGGGAAGGGATTCATCCCCTTCGCACCCAGCGAGCGCATGGATGCATCCCAAAAGGAGGATGTCTCTGAGAAGATCTGGGGCGATGTGTCAAAAAAAGACATAAAATACGCAGCCGCGGTAGCGCTCGAAAAATTGAAAGACGACAAAGAGGCTTCCTTAAAGGTGAGAAGGTCAGATATTGCGAAGTTCCAGATATCACTATTCCTAGGCCGGTTTGAGGTGGAAATGATCCCTGAGACTGCGCAGTACATAGTGTATTCGAAGCGTAACTTCTAAACCCATCATCATGTGCCGAAGCGCTCCTCATTCTCTCTGATCTGGGCCTCCCTTCCGGAGAGCTTCTCGTAGGTCTTGTAGCGCGCCTGCTGCTTGAGGTAGTAATCCTGGTGGTACTCCTCAGCAGGCCAAAACCTCTGCGCAGGCAGCAGCTGGGTCGCGATGGGCTTGTCGAACTTCTTGGCCACCTCGTCGATCGACTTCTGCGCAGCCGCCTTTTCCTCTTCGTTTTGGTAGAATATCGCGGTCCTGTACTGCGTGCCGCGGTCTGCGAACTGACCTCCGGCGTCGGTCGGGTCGATCTGGATCCAGAAGGCCTCCAGGAGCTTCTCATAGCTGATCCTTGAAGGGTCGTAGTACACCTGCACAGCCTCGTAGTGCCCTGTGGTTCCTGCCGAGACCTCCTCGTAGGACGGGTCGTCCACGTGGCCTCCGGTGTAGCCCGAAATCACCTCATAGACCCCGTCCTGAGCCTCGAAGCCGGCCTCCATGCACCAGAAGCAGCCGCCTGCGAAGGTTGCCACGGCGGCATCTGCAGGTATCTCCTTCTTTTCCACGGTCTCACCCGGCGCGCATCCTGCCAGCACAAGTAATACGAGGAATGCCAGTGTCACACGCTTCATATGGTCAGGGTGGCTCGAGCAGTTATAAACCTAATCTTTAACCGGTCAAGACTTCAATCCGGATTGAAATCAAAGAAATACAATTATAAAGGTAAGTACAACCCATTAACATCAACCTAGGAGGTTATCACAATGAGATACATAGCATTCATACTGGCGCTCCTGCTGATTGCGGGATGCGCACAAGTGCCGCCAGGCACGGTACCGCCTGCCGGGAGCGATGAGGGAACAGCGCTGACAGGCTCGTACGATCTGGAAAACTTCAACCCGGACGCAAACCTTGCTGCCAAGACGTTCGGCAGCCCAGACGAGCTGGCGAGCTTCGTCTCCCAAAACCAGGGAAGCAACTTCGCATACCTGGCAGCAGGTTTCGACGCTGTCAGGACAGCTGAGCCCATGATGGAGACCGCTGTATCGGGGATGGCCCAGTCTGCGCCGCAGGTCAAGGCAGCCGACGACTGGGACTACTCGCAGACCAACAACCAGGTCGAGTCGGTCGACGAGGCAGACCTGATCAAGACCGACGGCGAGTACATCTACACCCTATCAGGCAACACGCTCTATATAATAAAGGCGTACCCGGGCGAGGAAGCTGAGATCCTCTCGACCGTCACCCTCGACAACAGGCCTGAGGACCTCTTCATCAACGGCGACAAGCTTGCGGTCTTCGGCACGGTGAGCAACTACGACTACCTCAAAGGCGTCGACTTCAGGCCCACGCAGGGCATGAGCTTCTTCGACATCTACGACGTTTCGGACAGGTCAGACCCGCAGCTTGAGGAGGAGATGAAGTTCGAGGGCAGGTACTTCAGGGCCCGCATGGTCGACGACTACGTCTACTACGTGACCACGAGCTACCCTGAATTCAGGCCGATTCCCATGCCTGTGTTCATTGAGGGAGCTGATGTCAAGCACGTGCCGGTATCGAGGGTGTACTACTTCCCCATACCGTACGACAGCACCCAGTTCGTGACAGTCCACGCGATCGACATAAAGGACGCGGAGATCACCGATTCCGCGACGCTCGCGGTCGAGTCCAGCCAGAACCTGTACATGTCAGAGGACAACATCTACATCACTTACACCAAGAGGGTCAACGAGTGGCAGATCCAGCAGGAGATCCTGATGGACCTCCTGGATGGCAAGCTGACTGATTCCGACCGAAAGCTCATCGACAAGATCAAGAAGGTCGACGACGACATCCTGAACAAGAACGAGAAGACGCAGAAGATCTACTCGATCTACGCGAGCTACATGAACTACCTCCCGCAGGACGAGCAGGAGGAGATCACAGACAAGGCAGACGAGTTGCTCAAGGAGAGGCTCGACGCGATGGAGCACCTCGAGTACACGGTGATCAACAAGGTCAGCGTAAAAGACGGCGAGATAAGGGTCGCGGCCAACGGCGAGGTTCCGGGCTACGTCAACAACCAGTTCTCCATGGACGAGTACGACGGCGTGTTCAGGATAGCCACAACCCTCAGCGCGAGGTGGGACAGGTTCGAGGGCCAGCAGACCCAGATGAGCAACAACGTCTACACGCTGGACGAGGACCTGAACGTGATGGACAGCCTTGAGGGGCTGGCGGAGAACGAGCAGATCTACTCGACGCGCTTCATGGGCGACAGGCTTTACATGGTCACCTTCAGGCAGGTCGACCCGTTCTTCGTAATCGACCTCTCTGACCCCGAGCACATCAGCAGCCTGGGCAAGCTGAAGATACCAGGCTTCTCGAGGTACCTGCACCCGTACGATGATAACCTCATCATCGGCATCGGCCAGGACGCATCCGAGACCGGCAGGACGCGCGGCCTGAAGATATCCCTCTTCGACGTCAGCGACGTATCTGACCCTAAGGAGGTCGCCTCGTGGGTCTCGCCTGACAGGTACTCCAGCTCGAACGTGCTGTACGAGCACCGCGCCTTCCTGTTTTCGAAGGAGAAGGAGCTGCTTGTGCTGCCGGCCTACTACTACGACTGGCAAAACGAGGACGAGTCCTACAACGGAGCCTTGGTCTTCAGGATCACCCCTGACGACATAGAGCTCCGCGGCCTGATCGACCACTCGACAGGCGACAGGTACTCGCCCAGCGTCGAGAGGAGCCTCTACATCGAGGACGACCTGTACACCAAGAGCCCCAACCTGCTGCGCATCAACAGCTTAGAGGACCTGCACCCGATCAAGGACATCGACCTGAAGGTCACGGGCGGGAGCATGCCGGTGTACTAATTGTTTTTTTTTATTTTCCCATCTTTATGAATGTGCCGCCTCTGCACTCCATCCACTTCTTTGCGCGGTACTCGCTGGATTTCGCCCAGCAGTAGGGGTCGCAACCCCACTCGCGGGTGACGTAGTGGGCGACCGCCTTGCAGCCCCCATTGCACCGCTTCCTCCACACGCAGGAGGGGTCGCCGTGGTCGCGCGAGAACATCACCATGAGTGCGCCCTCCCAGATCTCCCTTAGGGGCCTTTCGGTCAGGTTGCCGCAGACGAAGTCGAGGTACGAGCAGGGAGAGACGTCGCCGTTGGGCTTGAGGCTTGCGAAGCTCTTTCCTCCGAAGCATTGCATGTCGTTGTAGTCGGGATCCTCATGCACGAGGTCGAACTCGCGGGCGACGATGATTTCAGGATTCTCGTTGGGCTGCTTCAGGCTGCCAAGAAGAGCTGTGACCGCGATGCGGTAGTCTTCGGGCGCGAGCATCAGCGGGTCGCCCGCCCCCTTGGGGATGTACTTGAGGACCTTCCAACGCTTCACCCCTTTCTTTTCGACGTAGGTCCGGACGCGTCCGAGATCGCGGTGGTTTTGCGTTGTGAGGGTGGTCGCGACGTTGACTGAGATGCCGGCGTCGTATAGGAGGGACAGCGCTCGGTCGACGATCTCGAAAAGACCTTGGCGTCCGCGGAAGCTGTCGTGCCTCTCGCCCACGTTGTCCAGGCTGACCTGCACCTTGCCGACGCGGTGTGCGAGCATGGCTTCCAGGCTGTCCTCGACCAGGATGCCGTTGGTGGAAAACACGCATTCCATGCCCAGCTCCAGCGCGCGGTCGGTCACGTCGAAGAGGTGGGGGTGCAGCAGGGGCTCGCCCCCTCCGATTTTGAGCTTTTCCACACCCATCTCGTGCATCTGCGATAATGCGTCCTCGATCTGTTCCCAGCCCATCTCCTCTTTGGGCAGCCCCTGGTAGCAGTGCGCGCAGTGCAGGTTGCATCGGTGGGTTATCTCGTAGGCTACCTCTACTAGCTTGCGCATTTTCATACCTCCCTAGAAGGGGCCTTGGGGGTCTTGCCCCCAGGCGCCCAGTTTTTTTTTACTGTTCCCTTTCGGGGAGCTCCGCGAAGTACGCGTAGTGCCCGCTCAGGAACTTGTCAGCTCTCACTTCCATGTGGTTCACCTCCGCATGTTGGGTCGCTGATCCAAAGGTCTTTGGTAAGGGAGAGGGCGATGCCTCTGCATCCTCCCCTGCAGTGGTCCAGGCGCCTGCAGGATGAGCACTTCCCCTTGATGCGGCTCTTTACCTCCCGCAGCTGCCTCAGCGCGGGGCTGTTTTGCCATACATCTCTAAGGTCGTCGGAAAGCGCGTTGCCGATCCTGAACTGCTCCTGGCTCAGCGCTACGCAGGGGTATATGTCGCCGTTGGGCGCGATCGAGAGCAGGGTGTGGCCGACCGGGCAGCCGGCGATGGGAACCTGGGTGAGCTCGCCGTCCCGCAGGACCTGTTCGAGGTTGCAGACGGAGCCGCAGTCGATCGTCACGCACGGGTTTTGGTTCTTCCGCTTGCAGAGCAAGTCCAGCAGCCTCGAGTACTCCTCGTGCCCTGGCAGCAGGGACCGAAAGGTCCTAATGTCGAGATCTCCCTGCTTGACCTTGATGAGGGTGAGGTAGCCGACGCGCATCCTCGAGAGCCACGTGACGAAGCCTGGGATGTCTCCTATGTTTTTTGACGTGAGCACGCAGTCGATGCCTACTGTTATGCCGTTCCTGTGCAGCATCCTTATGGCGCGGAGCACGCGGGAGAAGCAGCCTCTCATGCGTAGCTCGTCGTTGGTCTGGGGCACGTGCGAGTCCAGGCTGACCTGGCACTGCCGCATGCCTGCCTCCTTTAGCTGCCTGACCAGCGCCTCGTCCAGGTTCCAGCAGTTGGTGGTGAGGTTGAAGGTGCAGCCGCAGCGCGTGACGTGCTGAGCCAGCTCGACCAGGTCGTTGTGCAGGGTGGGCTCCCCTCCTGTGAACCCGATCTGGAACGCGCCCATCTCTGAGAGCTTGCTTATCACGGTCTTCCACTGATCTTTCGAAAGCTCGCCCTTGCCTGAGTACGGCTTCCGGACCGAGCAGTATGAGCAGCGCATGTTGCAGGCTCCTGTTATCCCCAGGTGGGCGACGATGGGCGCAGCAAACAGCGGTTCGCCTGAGTCGTGACCCAGCAGCTTTTGCGTGTACTCGACGCGGACGGGCTTGGGGGTGTAACCTTCGAATGAGGTCATCTCGTAGCAGCACAGCCTGTTGAAGAACTCCGCGTGCTCCTTGGGAAACCTCCTCTTTGCGGCATGCTCTTTGAAGATGGCGTACTCACACGCTGTCAGCTCGAGCACCATCCCCCTCCTGTTGAACAGCAGGTAGTGGCGGCCTTCGCGCTCGATCTTTACGACGTCTGGTATCATCTTCTCCCTTGATCTCAGGGTTTTCTGCCCTATTTCCTTGTAAATATTACATAGAGTTGTAAAAAATGACTTATTTACTGCATAAAATAGTGTCATATAGTTGTAATAAAAAGACATATTAAGGTGTTGCCTTTTGGTAAATGGATGCGCGATTTCGTGGTAGTGGACATAGAGACCACAGGGCTTTCAGCCAGGAGGAACAGCATAACCGAGCTGGCCGCGATCAGGCTCAGGGACGGAGAGGTCAGGCGGGAGTTCCAGACGCTCGTGAATCCTCAGGAGCACATACCCTCCTTCATCACCAGGCTCACGGGCATCAACGACCGCATGGTAAGGGACGCGCCGACCATCGACAGGGCTTTGCCCAAGCTCCTGCGCTTCATGGGCCGGGGGGTCTTCGTGGCGCACAACGCGGCGTTCGACTACGGCTTCATCAGCCACAACGCGCAGCTCCACCTGAACAGGCCGTTTGAGCACGACTCGCTGTGCACGCGCCGCCTCGGGAACAGACTGCTGGACCTGCCCTCCTTTAGACTTTCATCCCTGTGCAGCCACTTCGAGATCTCAAACGTTAGCGCACACCGCGCCCTCGCTGACGCAAAGGCAACATCGCAGGTGCTGGTCAACCTGCTCGGCATCCTGAACGAGAAGGGCATCAACCGGCTCGACGACATCCTGAGGTTCCAGTACCTGCCTCGCTACAAGGTCGAGAGGCTGCTCTCAAGAGCATAAAGGTTTATATAGGAGCAAGGCCACTTTCTCTCGGTATGAGGGGGATAGTATCAGCTGCGTTGTTCATGATATGGCTAATCCTGACCATCCCGTTCTTCTCAGCAACAGTCTATGCGGAGATGAACCTCGTCAAGGTCCACGGCATGGACGACATCGAGGGCTACAGGGGCCGGGACGACTTCACCAGCATCGAGTTCAACACCAGCTCGGAGAGGGTGATAAACGCCGAGGACCAGACCAAGAACCCGGTATGCACCGAGGTGGCCGGGTCTGTCCCTCTGACGTACAGCTGCCTTTTCTTCGAGCAGAGCGTTCTGCCCATGGGGCAGGAAGCGTACGACTTCTCAATCATCGACGTCAACGGAAACCCTGTGGAGCACCTGGGCGTCTCGATCAACGTCGACGACATGGCCCCTGAGATCGAGGACTTCGGCTACGAGGGCGGGCCCATGTCTGCTGAGCTCCTCAACTTCACCTACGCGGTCGTCGACCACTCCCACGACGATGACGGCTCGGTCTGCTCAGGCCTGCGCAGGGTGGAGGTCAGGGAGCGGGGCACGCTAACCCCCCTCGCGGGCGTCGACATAGGCTCGTACGCCCCAAACTGCACCTACTCAGGCAGGATCACCGTCGAAAACCCCGTACCGCAGGGGAGCGTCGACGACGTCGAGCTATGCCTGGTCGCGTACGACCAGATCACCTCAGGCATGCCGCTTTCGACCCACGCGTCGCAGAGCTGCATACCCTTCTACATCGACCGCGAGGCCCCAGGGGTCACGTGCGACATCGCCTACCTCAACAACAGGCCGATAGAATACGTCTCAACCACCGGCCCGCTCAGCTTCATCGACCATGCCGAGGTCAGGTTCACTGTTTCGGAAGGCAAGGTCGCGAGGGTTTCGGGCGACCTATCAAGGCTCAACTACAACGCGCACATAAACGTCAACTACAGGGACATAACCTGGTCCGGGGCCAACACAGACCACATCACCTGCATCAACATCACTGGCGGCCTGGAGTGCAGGTTCACTGACATCACCCTGGACCTGCTGGACGGCGAGGCCGACTACGACGTGACTGTCGTCGACTCCGGCGGGTACCAGTCTCAGGTCACCTGCCCGCTCACGTTCGAGGTGGACAACTCGGTGCCGACCGTGCTGTACGTCGGGACCAGGAAGACCGACGGGGACGGGAGGAGCTTCATCAAGCCGGGAGCGAACACGTTCTACGCGGACATCGACGACTCCGGCGTCGGGTTCGAGGACAGGAAGGTGTTCTTGGACCTCTCGAGGCTCAACAGCGCGTACGTCCAGCCCATGCGGATGCCTGTCTGCGAGGAGGGGGACGGGATGTGGACCTGCGTCGGGCTGGCGAACGTCACCGCAAGCCTGACCAGCGGCACCACCATACCTGTAACCGTGGTATACCCCTCTTCTGATGACGTCGGCAACCTGGTTCAGGGATATACGGACGTGCACGTCTTCGACTCAGTGGCCCCTGCTTTTTTGCCTGGCGAACTTTCCCTTTCGACCTCCTGCGTGGTCTCGGGCGAGACCTTGGGCGTCAGGTTCAACGTGACAGAGCGCGCATCGGGCATGGACCGCGTCGTCGCTGACGCAAGCGAGATATCGACGTCGTACGACCCTTTCGAAGGCAGCTGCGAGGACCTCGGCGACGGCGTGTGGGAATGCTATGTCGAGATCGGCGCCATCCGCTCGATCGCAGGCACCAAGAAGCTTGGCATCGCCCTCTACGACATCGCAGGCAACGTGGGCCACTTCAGCCCTGACGTGGATGTGTGCATGCCAGACCCAAACACAGTGCCCAACGTGGTGGACTTCGATGTGCTCGGCGTCATGCCCCCTTCCATCGACCGGACTTTGGCCTCGAACACCGACGGAGTGCCTTCCAAGCACTTCATCAGACTTTCGTTCGCTCCGCAGAGCGGATCCGATATCATGGCGTTCGACGAGCCTGACTGCAGCGCCATCAGCCCATACCTGGACCCAAACGACAGGCCTTACCTCCTTCACATCCCACCGGGCGAGGGTGAGGAGGGCAGCACCTTACTATCCTTGAGCCTCCTCCTGAACGACGATGAGGTGCTCGCCCAGGACAGCTTCGTGGTCAACTGCACGCTTAGTATGAGGGTGCGCTCAGGCTTTCGGGTGTACCTGCGCTCAGAGGTCGAGGAGATCTCCATCCCCATCCCGCTGACCGACTGGCCCCTGGGAGGAGTCGACGTAAAGGTCAGGAAGAACATCAACGACCACAAGGCCAAGCTTCGGGACCTTGACAAGAGCATAGAGACGTGGGATGACATCAACGGAGTGCTCAAGTTCATATGCACGACAGCCGACTACTTGGTCAAGGCCAACGCGATGCTGCAGATGATTAAGACAGCGATCTGGGTGGTGGTCGCTGCCATCTGCCTCATTTTGGAGCTCGTCTCATGGACTGGCGTCTCGAAGATAGTAGACTTCCTCGTAACGACGCTGTGGGGCAGGGCGGCGTGCTATGGCGGCGACGCGAGCCACGGTTTCGTGAACAAGTACGTCTGGACTCCGGGCTTCTTCAACAACTGGGGCAAGCTGGGCATGTGGATCAAGACGCTGTGCATGATCTACAGCTGCAGGCTCTGCCACATATCGAACTTCGTGGAGGTGACCTCTAGCGTGTTCTCCTCTGACGACACCCAGGTCACCGCCTCTGCTGGCGACCTGACAGGCGGGCAGTGGCAGTCTGCGCCTGTTGAGACCAAAGTGGACAGCTGGTCCGACGGGCTGGTCTACGACTGGGACCCGTACAAGAGCATACACGTGCCGCCGCTGTGCCTGTGCCTGCCAGGGGGCTTGTACAACCTCCGAAAGGAGCGCCAGGTGGAATGCGTCTACGTAAAGTGCCTGCAGAACGCTGTTTCCATGGGGCTGCCCTCGACAGTCTGCGACGAGGCCTACGACCAGCAGACCTGCCTGTACGTCGACGGAGCAGCTTGGCGGGCCATGGGCAAGGGGCCCAAAGGGGTCGCTGTGATCTTCCAGGGCCTGCTGGATTTCATCATAGCATCACTACCCGTGAGCATAGCTGCGATACCTTACCAGGCCGTGTGCGGTGGCGGAACTGGTGATCAATATATCTTCGGTAGCAGCAATGAAAACTGGCAGGAGGTTTGTGAAGCATCCAGCTCAGGCTCATGTGAGTTTTTCTGGATATTCTCGTGGTACTCTCCCCTGTGCGGCATCTGGGGGGTCATCCTGCAGATCATGGAAAACGAAGACATACTCACCAACGGCTACGACTTTTCGGTCTACGAGGGACAGCTTGAGTCCTACGACCAGTGCGAGGGGGTTGATTACAGTGGATAAGTCAGTTCTCGCTTTGCTCTTCATCATAATCATTCCTGCGGCCTCCGCCTACAGCTTCTGGGATTTCATGGGCGGGCAGTGGAGGGCCGAGCCGGTCATAAGCGGGTGGTACCCTCTCGAGCCGTGGGAGATAGAGTACTGCGTAAAGGACGGAGGCACCCTCTCGCCCATCACCGACGAGTCCGGCCAGCGCAACCAGTTCCTGGCGACGCTGACCTTTACCATGAGCGGCGAGAAGACCGACTACCCCGACGGCACCGTGCTGTACGAGGTGGCCTGGTACGTCCACACCCTCAACGAGCAGGAGTACATGTACAACATAACGATCGACGCAGATAACGGCACGAGCATGCCCATCGTGACCAACGATGTGTTCTCCCACTCCAAGGCGGGCAGGGGTTACAAGGCCTTCTTGGGCCAGCCGGGCTGGACCAGGCTGACCTTCCGCTTCCCGCTCGGAGAGTACACCAACTTCCCAATAATGGAGAAGGAAACATGAGAAAGCTCAAGCAACACCTAAGACCTGTCCTGCTGCTGGTCATACTGCTGGACGTCTTGGCCTACGCGTCAGTCTTGGCCCTGATATCAGGCAGCGGTTACTTCGCCGTGAGCATCGCAGAGCCCATGCAGGACGTGACCAGCATCATCCAGAACACCCAGCAGGCCTTGCAGGAGAACGTGCCTGTCTCCGAGTACAAGGATGAGGTGTTCTTCGCAAGGGACATGCTCATCGGCATATACTTCAAGCTGGCAGCGCTCCTCCTCGTCACCTACGCTGTCTTCCTGCTCGCATGGACCCTGCTCAAAGGGTGGGGGTGGTGCCTGATCAGGAGGCAGAAGATGACCCTCGGGGTGTACCTGCGCATGCTGGCCCTCAACGCGCTGTTCTTCTCCTCCTACCTGTTCCTGATGTGGCTGGCCTTCTTGAGCTCCCGCCTGATAGCAATCGCGGTAATATGGCTGGTGGTGACCGTCGTCTTCATCCTGGCGTCCATCCTGGTTTACCCAGCGTTCACTGGCAAAAAGAGCTTCTGGAAGGAGCTCGGCTCAGCGTTCCGCTTCAAGGCCAAGAGGCTGCTGCAGGCGGTGCTTGCCGGAATCGCCGCATTGCTCCTAGTCGCGGTGGTAGTCGCGCTGCTCGGCTCGGTGTCCGCGCCGGTCGCCCTCGTGACCGGGCTGGCGCTTCTGCTCGCCGCCCACGCGGTGTTCAAGCAGTGCCTTTACGTTGAGCCTAAAGGGAAGGGGAGGAAGGGCCAGCTCTCGGTTTTCATAATACTGGGCTTGCTCATAGTGATCGCGACAGCCCTGTTCATAGTGTTTAGGACCACGCAGCTCGACGAGACCGTGGTCACTGAGCCCATCACAGAGGAGGTTCCGCTGGAGCTGCAGCCCCTTGACAACTTCGTCAGGGGATGCATGAGGAGCGTCGTCCAGGACGGCTTTGAGGAGGCTGGGATGCAGGGCGGCTACACCTCCCTCAACTTCTACGAGGAGGATGACTACCCCACAGAGTCAGACGGGATCTCCCTGCTGGGCTCCTTCGTTCCGTACTGGTGGTATCTTGAGTCCCCGTCGACCTGCACCGATTGCGTGATGGCATCCAACATGCCGACGCTTGAGCGGGTCGAAGAGGAGGTCGCAAGCTACGTGAGCACCAACCTGGAGGTGTGCCTCGACGGCTTCAGCGCCCTCGAGGAGCAGGGCAGGTACGACGTGATACCTGAGGGCAACATAACCACCGAGGTCACGGTAGGCGCTTCCAGCGTCACGGTGAAGGTGAACTACCCGCTGCTGCTGCAGAGGGAGACATCCTCGACCGAGGTCAGCGACTTCATCCAGGAGGTCCCGTTCGGCTTCAACGACATCTACCTGCTGGCCAGGAACATAACGCATGTGGAGGCGAACTACCAGGCCCTCGAGTTCGTGACGGCCAACCTCATATCCAACTACGCGGGAACGACCCCGAACGACCTGCCGCCGCCCTACCTGGTGGTCGACGACCGCAACAGCCAGGTGATGTGGAACGTGAACATGGTGGAGCGGACGCTTCGGAGCATATTCATGAGGTACGTCCCCCTCATCAGGATAAACGGGACCGGCAACAGCGCCGACTACACCATCCCGGACGAGCTCCCGGTGCTTCAGGCCTTCTTCAACTCTCTGAACTGGGACATCAGGCCAGCGTACCCGAGGCAGCTGGTCAGGTTCTGGTACCTGGACTGGCCCATCCACTTCGACATCACGCCCAGGGACGGCCAGCTGCTCAAGGGCGACGTCCACAAGGGCGACTACCAGCTGTCCAGGCAGACCATCAACTCGTACAAGTTCTTCTACGACATCTCCCTGCCAGTCGTCGTGGAGATCCGGGACACCGAGGCCTTCGACGGCGAGGGGTACTCCTTCTTCTTCGCGCTCGAGGCAAACATCAGGAACAACAAGAACCTGCTGCAGTGGAACCAGGGCAACGGCACCCTGGGCCCCTCAGACCTCAACATCCCGGTCATAAGAGGGGAGTACGCGGTAGAGGCCGGACTCTCCAACTCAGTCATCTCCCAGCTGCCGCCTGAGGTGCTTGACGAGACCACCGGGATAGACTTCGACGAGCTCCTGCCGCCTGAGGTGCAGACCATCGACTCAGAAGAGGAGGTCGTGCTGATGTGCGACCAGAGGATAAGCGGCGATGTGGTGTTCAAGACCTACGACCGCATGACTTGGGAGCCGCTGCCGGAAGTCAATGTGGTGTTCGGGTGCGGAGCCTACGCGATCTGCCCGGGCGGCGCGACCGTGAACCAGAGCAACGTGTTCAACTCCACCCTGCCTGTCTGCGTGGGCGGCTACCTGGTCCTTAGCAGGGACGGCTACTTCAGGAAGGTCGTCGCCGTCGACACTGAGCCCGGAAGGGACCTCAACTTAGGAGACGTCTACCTCGAGCCCAAGACCGCTGTAAACGTGACTGCGGTCAAGTACCAGGTCAGCAGGCTGCAGCAGTACATCTCAGGCCTGCGCGTGATAACCGGTTACGCCCTGGCGAACGCGAGCGTCCCGCTCGACGATCACAACCAGCTCTTCCTGACCATCACCAGGGTCCCCGAGGACCGGTTCGAGTACTTCGACTCGCAGACCATAATAATCGACAACACCAACCCGCTCATCCCGACAGTGCAGACCTTCGACCTGCGCCCTGGCTTCTACACAGTCGAGGGGACGCTTTGGAGGGACGAGCCCATCTCGCTGTGGGCCGACCCGCAGTGCTACGACAGGGAGCCGCTGAACCCGTTCGGCGGCGAGGAGTGCATCAACATACCGAGCCTTCCCATGGAGTTCTGGCAGAGCGGGGGGCTTACGCTCAACAACGATACGGGGTACTGGTACGTCAGCAGGGCCAGGCTGATGGGCCTGGAAGACCACGAGGCGGTTTTCGGTCTGGTTAGGCTGCCGACGCCCGAGAAGCAGGAGGACCTGCGGGAGATTTCTCTGATCGGGTACTACTCGCCGCAGATGGGCATCACCCTCTCCTAGCCACCCACATCCAGCGGATGAGCACGATTGCCCCGATGGCAAGCACCGCGAATATGGCGAGCGCCAGCGAGTCGCGGCTCTTGGGAGGCTCTGCCCCGAACAGCTCCTGGGTGATGTTCAGTTCCTTGACCGTCTCAGCGCCGTGGGCGTAGTTCATCACCATCTGGATGAGCCCCATGGCAAAGCAGGCGTTCGATAGGGATGCGTCCCCGATGAAGGTGCAGGAGTACGAGTCGCCGTCGCTCATCATGCGCTCTGCGTAGCAAAGGTCCTTCCGGCCGTCGCTCCCGATGAGCCCGCAGAACTTCCTGTTCCTGGATATGCGCGCCACCTCGGACTGGCACAGGTCCTGCTGGTAGGCTTCGGAGAAGGAGTCGCACAGGCTCGATGCCATGTTCGGGTTGCGCCTGGCGAGGGTCATCACCTTCTTGTGGCTCGCGTAAGGCGAGTCGCTCTCGATGGACCTTATCACGTCTTGGTACCCCAACGACCTGACCTCTATGGTTCCGGACCTGGTCTTGACGTCGCCGGCGGTCACTGTGAAGTAGAGCCTGGAGCTTCCTGCTATGAAGCGCTCCCTCCCAGTGTCCAGCAGCAGCGAAACCCCGCCGTCCTCTACCGGAACGTCGAAGCGGTTGATGAAGTAGTCGAGCAGCATGTTGTCTTGGTAGACCTCTATTGCAGCTGTTGAGCCCTCGCAGCCCCTGACCCGGGCGTGCAGCGATACGTAATCTCCCAGCTCTATGGAGTCGCTGGACCACGCCGCTCCCGAGACCTCGCAGCTTTCGGACTCGGCGTCAGCAGAAAGCGTGATGCCCGTCGCCTCAGCTGTCCCTTCCCCCTCGAGCGCGAGAGCTATGCCGATCAGCTGCGAAGGTGCGAAGAGGCCTGACAGGTCGGCCGTGCCGCCTTGCACCTCGACGCTCCTCGAGAAGTCTATTAGGGGGTAGGTAGTGCTCCAGTCCAGGCGCGCAGGCACGCCCTTCAGCGGGTATACGCGTACGTTCGCGTCGGCTTCCACCGCGAGCACTGGCTCTTTGAGGCTCTGGCCGTAGGCGAACTGGGCGACCACCATGCATGTCACGTTGCCCTCGCAGAGCACTGAGCCGTACAGGAGGCTGCCGGGCTCGCCGCTGGAGATGGTCGCCGCCACCGCCGGCTCGAGGACCACGTGTTCAGCCAGGGCGGCTGGCGCCAGCAGGAGGAGCAAGACCGGGAGCAACGGCGCCCTCATCCCGCCCTCACCACCGTGGTTGGCCCCGTGCCCTCCAACGAGAGCTGCGTGCCGCCCTCGACGCAGAGCACCCTCTGCTCGAGCTGGAGCTTGGGGACTGAGAACGACCACACGCTGAGGTCCTTTACCAGGAACGCGTTGTCCCCGCTGCCCTGCTGGTCCCGTATCAGCGCCCTGACCATCTCGTCTGGTATCACTGGCGGCGGGAAGGCCGGCGCGTCGTAGTCGGCGAGGCAGAGGTAGTCGTGGTCGATGGAGAACGTGACCGCGCTGACCTTCCCGATCTGCCGCGCGTTCGCGTCGATGGTCTGGGAGAGCAGCTCGATGAACTCCTGCGCCTGCTGGTCGAGCGACGCGTCCTGCATGGTCGAGAAGCCCTGGAATCCGAAGACCAGGAGCAGCACCACCAGTATGAATGCGAGCACGTAGCTGAAGACCTGGCCGTGCAGTTCTGCCTTAGTCGAGCGGGTTCTTCTGTTCATATTTGGTCACCGTTATGTTGAGCATCTCCATGAGCTCGTCTGGGTCAGCGTTCTCATCCATAGCCGCCGTGAAGGTGTTCATGGCCTGGCATGTGGGAACTAGGCTCGGGTTGGAGATCTTGTCGCAGCTCCTTTCGTCGCCGCGCATGACGAAGGCCATGTAGCACGAGTCGCGCTTGTTGGGCACCTCTATCTCGTCGCAGAAGACGGGGTTCTCCGTCGCTTCGGCGATGATCCTCATGCAGCTGTCCCGCGTCCTCGAGTCGTCTATGGCGCGGCAGTAGTCCAGCCCTTCGCGCGGGCTGCTCCTGGCTTCGGCCTTGGCCTCATCCAGCATCTCGCGTACGGTCGTAAGCGACAGCGTGATTGGGGGCTGCTCCTCTTCAGGCGGCGCCTCCTCCGGCGGCGTCTCTTCCTCGGGCGGCGTTTCAGGTTCAGGTTCGGGCTCCTCTTCGGGCGGGGTCTCAGGCTCTTCTGCCGGCAGCGTCCCTTCGACCCTGAAGCTGAACGAGGCCACCGCGCGTTGCCCGCCGTACTGGGCAGTCGTCCTGAGGGTGTACGTGCCGGGGGACGCGTCGCTTGGCACCTGCATGTCGACCCTCTTGGAGGCTGAGGTCTCTATCGCAACAGACTCCTCCTTTTGGCCGATCCTCTGCCCGCCCTGCTTCATCATCTCGTAGCTGAGGGTGACGTCGAACCTCGCGGCGCGGCCGAGGCTGGTCAGCTCAACTATGAAGCTGAGGTCCTCGCCCGGCATGACGCTGTCTGTTACCGCGTCAGTCTCGACGTCGAGTAGGGTCGCTGGCTGCCGCAGGAAGAAGTACCAGCCAGCGGTTCCGCCGGCGAGCACCAGCAAGACTGCTGCGACGAGGGCTATGGCCAGGCCGTGCGTCTTGGGCTCAGGCTGCCGCGCTGCCTGCGGCGGGTAGTAGATGTAGTTGATGCACTCGTCTATGTCCTGTATGGGATACCCGTAATTGTAGAGGTAGGTCCTGATCTGCTCGACAGAATATCCGCTTGCCAGCTGCTGGCGTATGTACTGTACGAGCTGCGGATTTATCACGGGTTCACCTCTTTGATGGGAAAGTGGTGTGCGCCCTATAAAAATTCTTCGGCAATAATAACATTTATAAATACGGGCAGGGAATTGGAGGGTGGGAGAATGGCAGGGGTAAACTTTTGTCCTTACTGCGACGCAGGCTCGCACAAGATGGTCCTCGTAGAATCAGACATGTACTACTGCAAGGAGTGCGATACCTTCTTATCGGTCGGCAGGGTCGAGCTGCGATGCCCCAAGTGCGGGAAGACCAGGATCCGGGACTCAGGTTATCCCATGCCCGACGGCGAGATGGTCTTCCAGTGCGACTCCTGCAAGAGGATGTTCTCCGCAGCCGAGTTCCTCTCCTTCAACAGGATAAAAAATGGCTAAGCTACACCTGACCGCAATCGTCGTATTCATGCTTCTCATAGTGCTGCTCGCGCTGACCCTGCACAGGATGGGGCAGCCTTCCGAAAACCCAAGCGTCAGGGAGCCCAACGTGAGGCAGCCCAACGTGGCAGGGCAGTTCTACCCTGCGGGCGAAGCGCAGCTCTCTGCCGAGGTCGAAGGATTCTTGGACAAGGCTCAGGTGCTCGAGCACGAGGGCGAGCTGAAAGCGCTGATCGTCCCCCACGCCGGCTACGTCTACTCGGGCCAGGTGGCAGCGGACGGCTTCGCCCAGATCCAGCACGACTACAACCTGGTGGTCGTCATGGCATCGAACCACAACGCGGACGCCATGTTCTCAGGCATCAGCGCTGACAACTCCACTGCGCTCCGGACCCCGCTGGGCGACTACCCCGTCTCTGACGAGGTAGTTGAGCTGTACGCAAACCCGCTGTTCTCGTACGTGCCGGCCGCGCACCTGACCCACGTGATCGAGGTTGAGATACCGTTCCTGCAAGAGAAGTTGCCCGACGGCGAGGTCATTCCGCTCGTCACGGGCTACATGACCGCTGAGATGATCGCCCAGGCCGCGGACGCGCTCGAGGACCTCGACGCGCTGTTCGTCGTCAGCTCGGACCTCTCCCACTACCACCCTTACGACACGGCCGTTGCCAAGGACACGTCGTGCCTCGACGCGATAGTCGCGATGGACGTGCCCGCGCTTGGCGCGTCTGAGATGTGCGGCCTGCACGCAGCGCTCATCCTCATGGAGCTGGCCAAGCGCAAGGGCTGGCAGCCTGTGCTCGTCGACTACGCCAACTCCGGCGACACCGCAGGCGGCAAGGACAGCGTGGTGGGATACGGCGCGGTCGCCTTCTACGCCAACGCGTACACCGACGAGGAGAAGCGCTTCTTGCTGACGCTCGCCCGCGAGACCATCCAGGACGTGCTCGCCAACGGCTCGGAGCCCGACGTGGGAGAGGTGCCTGGAAGGCTAAAGGAGAAGATGGGCTGCTTCGTCACCCTCAACGAGAACGGCGCGTTGCGAGGCTGCATAGGGCACATTGTCGCGCAGGTGCCGCTGTACCAGTGCGTTATCCAGAACGCGAAGAGCGCCGCCTTGAACGACGCGCGTTTCACCCCTGTGACTTACGGCGAGGTGCCCGATCTCGTGATCGACGTGAGCATACTGACCACGCCTGAGGAGGTGCAGTACGACGACTACGCGGACCTGGTGTCGAAGATCGTTCCGGGCAAGGACGGCATCGTGCTCAGGTGGGGGCCGTACCAGGCGACGTACCTGCCCAGCGTGTGGGACCAGCTGCCCACCACAGACCTGTTCCTCTCCAACCTGTGCGGCAAGGCCGGGCTCGAGGCTGACTGCGTGGGGAGGAGGCATCCGACGGTCCTTCGCTATTACACTATCGAATTCGCAGAAGGTGATGTATGATGAGATACCTAGCAATCATGTGCTTGCTGCTGCTGATCGCAGGCTGCAGCTCTGACCAAATCATTCAGGAGCACCAGGACATCTCCGAGGGGGTTGAGGAGATAATATCAGAGCCAGTCCCGGAGGAGCCGGCCTGCGTTCCCACGCTCGTCGCGGCGATCGAGAACTTCTCTTACCCGATGATCGACAAGTACGAGGTCGAGGAGGTCAGCTACGTGGACCACGAGCTCAGGTACGAGATGGTCGACCCGTTCAGGGTGCTCGAGCAGAAGCGGCAGACCCTGTACGTGTACTTCGACCAGGACAGGTTCAGGGACATCTACGAAAACATCGTGATAACTGGCTGGGACGACCAGGACAACACCGCTTTGTTTACGGCTGAGCTGGACGGGAGGAGCCTGCTCGTTGACGAGGTGGAGATCCGGAACGCGGACAGCAGGGCTGGCAACTTCACCATCGAGCGCCTCTTTCCCACCGAGTCGGGCAGCGACTACTACATCGGAGACGGCGACAACGTCAAGGTCGTCGAGCTCGGTCCCGACGAGACCGGGACGGTCAGCTTCGAGAAGGCGGTCGCGTGCTACAAGTACCGCGACCTCGGCGCGACTTTTTCCGGCAACACCCTGCCCTTCCTGATTGAGTTCGAGAACAAGTACGGCATCGGCAACGAGGACGCGATTCTGTTCCCCAAGATGAGCAAGCTCTGGGCGTGCGTGTCGGCCAGGTACAGGGTTTTCCCTCCGACGGTGCAGATCCCTGTCAAGACTTTCGTCGAGAAGACGGGGATGGTCGAGACGTCTGGCAGCAGGGTGGTCTACCGCATCACCGAGACATGCGAGTGATGGCTACGCTCGCCTCGAAGAGCAGGATCAGGGGTATCGAGACCAGCGCTAGCGTGACGGCGTCGGGCGGGGTGATGATCGCGGCGATCACCATTATGGCGACGTAGGTCTCCCTCCTCCTCTTCGCTATCGTCTCCGGGGAGATTATGCCCAGCTTCTTGAGCATGAGCATGACCAGGGGCAGCTGGAACACCACGGCCATTATGAGCGAGGTGCTTACTACGAGGCTCACGAACTTCGCGACGCTCCACATGTTCTGGATCCCCAACGAGGTGGCTGTCGAGGCCAGGAACAGCATGCCGATGTTCAGCAGTATGAAGACTGAGAAGACTACTCCCATCACCGCGAGCAGCAGGGCTGCGGGCATGATCAGCCACACCCCCTGCCTCTCCTTTGCGGTGAGGCCTGGCATGACGAATCGCAAGCCGTGGTAGATGATGACTGGCGACGCGAGGACGACCCCTGTGAGGATTCCTATCCTTATCTCGGTTACCAGCGCTTCTGTGGGGCTCAGCGCGACGAGCGGGAATGGGAAGAGGGAGGTCAGCAGCTGCAGCGCTTTGGGCGCCGCGGCGAGGCCTGCGACTGACAGCAGCGCGGTCCAGACTATCACGTGGAGGAGCCGCTTCCTCAGCTCTTCGAGGTGTTCTTCGAGGAGCATGAACTAGCCCTGCAGCTTCTTCTTGCGCTTGCCGTGCAGGCCTTCCCTGTAGGCGTGGACCGACTCTCCCGCGGCCCTCGCGAGCTCAGGCAGCTTGCGCGGACCGAAGAGTATCAGGACTATGATCAGAATGATCAAGATCTCCGGTGTTCCTATGGCCATTTTACCACCCCTTGTTTCGCTCCTTGACTGTTTATTTAAACGTTTCGTTGAAGACGGCCCACCGTCCCGAAGTCGTAGGTCCTGTCTGAGACTGCGTAGACGCGAAAGTCGCTTGCGTCGTCGACTAGCGGGCGCACCCTGTTCTTGACAAGTATGTTTGAGCCTTCGGCGAGTGGGGAAAATGATGGCAGTATCATGAGTTCCCTCCCCTTGTAGGGCCCTTTGAGGAAGCATTTGTAGGTCTCGGCGCGGGCGCCTTCCTTGAGGGTGATGGCAGGATGCTTATGGCCTGCGACGACGGTTTTGACCCCTTTGAGGAGTGCAGGTGGCGGCTCAGCATCGCCGTGGATGATGAGGACGTCTCCGGCTGCGAAGTGTGGTTTGATGGTGACTTTGCGCTTGTCGGCGATGGGGCCTAGGACGGTGTCGTGGTTGCCTTTGATGAGGACGACCTCGCCGCAGCGCTGGAGGCACAGGTCCAGGAAGCCCAGGACGTCGCGCCACTCGGTCTCTGAGATGGTGCCGAACTCGTGCTTGAGGTCGCCTGCTATCACGATGGTCTTGGGGCTGATGCCTTTTAGGATGCGCATGAAGCGGGCGCGCATGGTGCGCGTGGCGGTGCGGGGCACGAGCAGGCCGTCTTTGTTGAGCTCCTCCTCCTTTCCGATGTGCAGGTCAGCAATCACGAGGACCTTTTGTTTCGGGAACCACAGTGAGAGGTCGCGCATCTGCATGGGATTGCCGGATTGGTCTTGGGTATTAATACTTTGACCAAATGATAAATAAATTAGTATATCAGTATACTAAAAAGTATATTTATTTTCAGTAGGCTTAATAATTACCACAAATCCATTTATCCCATGAGAGTACTTGTCACAGGAGGCGCAGGGTTCATAGGAAGCCGCGTAGCCAAGAAGCTGGCTGATAGAGGCGACGAGGTCATTGCCCTTGACAACTTCAACGACTACTACGTCGTGTCCACCGGGGACAAGGCCTTCTCAAGGCTGAAGGAGGAGCGCGTCAGCAGCATGCTCGGAAAATGCAAGCCTGTGTTCTTCTGCGACGTGGCGAATAAGGCTGACCTGGGCCACCTGATGAGAGGCTTCGGCGACTGCGACGCCGTCATCCACCTCGCGGCGCAGGCAGGCGTGCGCTTCTCTGAAAAGAGGCCTGAGCTGTACGAGAGGAGCAACGTGACAGGCACGAGGAACACGCTCGAGCTCGCCCGCGAGCTCAAGATCAAGCGCGTAATCTACGCTTCGACGTCCTCAGTCTACGGCAGCGGCAACCGCGTGCCCTTCAGCGAGGACCAGCCAACAGACAGGCCGGTATCGCTGTACGCTGCGACCAAGAAGGCAGGCGAGCTCTTGGCCTACAACCACTACCACAACGCCGGCGGCGACGTGACAGTGCTGCGCTTCTTCACGGTGTACGGCCCTTGGGGCAGGCCTGACATGGCAAACATCCTGTTCCCGCACCGCATCATGAAAGGGCAGCCCATCTTGGTCTACGACGGCGGAAAGCTCAAGAGGGACTTCACCTTCATCGACGACATAGTGGCAGGTGTCGTATCCGCCCTGGACAACGCCGACGGCTACAGCGTCTACAACCTGGGCAATAATCACCCTATCGAGGTCAACTGGCTGATCGAGCTCGTCGAGTCGCGCTTGGGCAGGAAGGCGAAGCGCCTGAACACCCCTGCGCCGCCTTACGAGATGCGCGAGACCTTCGCAGACATCACCCGCGCGCAGCGCGACCTGGGCTTTTTCCCCAAGACCGGCATCGAGGACGGCGTGGCCTCAACAGTCGACTGGTACCTTTCTCACTTTCACAAGGACGAGGCTCGCTAGCAGTGCGATTGCCGCGGTGAGCGTCGAGAACTCCGGGACCTCGTCCGATTTCTGCTTCACCCCTCCAGGACTGGGTGCAGCTGACACCCAGCCGTCTCCAACTTTTTGCAGGGACTCGCCTTCTGCGCTGCTGAGCCCTGAGTAGTCGAACGCGTCAACCACCGTGCCGTTTTCTTCGATGCTTATCTCCTCGCCAGAGTTGGACAGCGCCGTCCACGAGCTCTGGTACAGCAGGCCTGAGTAGCCCGGGTTGTCCGCGAGGAACATAGCAGGGTCGTCAGCTATCACCGAGACGCTTCCGGCCCCGCTGTAGTAGGACACGACGTGCGCGCCGCCGCTCTCGATGAGGGTCAGGTTGTCTGCCGGGCCGTCGACCTCGACCCACTCCCTTCCCGAGTCGCTTCCTTGCGGGTTGAACATCACCTCGGTTATCTCGGTCGCGGCGACGAAGGGCAGTATCACCGCGAGCAGTATCAGCGCGAGCAGCGGTATCCTCTTCCTGCTCTTTTTCATGAGCAGCCTTCTGACTTTCCGTTTGGTCATCACCATTCCCACCTCCGGAGAAAACACCGCTCGGAGGGCTTTCTTAAGCGTTGCGCAAGGGCCGCCGTGACTATTCCGGTTTCACAACGTTTAAATAGACTCCAGGCTACCTCAGCACCCATGGTGCTCGAACAGCTGGCCGCGATTCTCCAGGAGAGGGAGAAGCACATCAAAAAGCAGTTCCTGTCCTCAGAGATGAAGGGCCGGCTGCACGAGAACGCGGTCGTGAGGAAGACGCTCGAGTTCTACGTCGGCCAGGAGGGCAAGGTGTCGGTTCTGCTGATGCAGCTGATCAAGAAGCTTGAGGACCGCAGGGTCAAGCTCTCGTCCTCGCTTTCCAAGCGGTTCAAGGTGCTGGGCTCTGAGAAGAAGGCCTTCGCCATGGGCAGCCTGCTCGAGCTGGAAGGCTCGATTGAGGTCCTGAAGAAGACGCAGGACGCGGTCCTGGCTGAGGAGAAGCCTGATTTCGACCTGAGCAGGCCCACTGCGCAGCTGGAGAACATGCCTGACAAGCTCAAAAGCGTCGTGGACGAGTTCCTCAGCGGGGAGTATTAGGATGGACCCCTGGTACATCTACCTGCTGCACGAGCACGTGCCGGACGTGCTGGCAGGCGTCGCTGTAGCGCTGGTCGCTTACTTCATCGTGCCCAAAAGGTTTCGCGCGAAGCTAGAGTACTTCTGGTTCGTGTTCGCGCCGGCTGTCGTCGCGGCGGCTTTTCCTGACGCCGCTTACTTCTTTTCGTACGTGATCGACCACGGGACGCTGTCTGGGGTGCTGCTGCCTTGGTCCAAGAACAACGTCTACTACCTCTTCCACACAGCGGCTTCGCTGATCGTCGTGCCTATCGTTACGCTCGCGGTGATGCTCGGCTGGAAGTACCTTGTAAGGAGGAAGTTTCCTTCTAGATGGGAGCTGGTGACCCTCACCGTCTCTTTCCTCTCTGTCTTCCTGCACGT
>CAZPJY010000008.1:44778-54378 GCA_964587045.1 uncultured Methanosarcinales archaeon | reverse complement strand
GACGATGATCTTGGGAACCCCCATCGCCTCGAACTGTCCCGCTATCGACGCCTGCAGTCCCTGTCCCAAGGCCACGAGCGAGACCACTGCTGCAATGCCTATGAATATACCTATCATGGTAAGGACTGAGCGCATCTTCCTCGCCTTGAAGTTCGATAGTGCGAACCGTATGTAGTCTAATATCATTTTCTGAGCGCATCCACTGGTTTGAGTCTCATGGCCTGTATGGCAGGAAGGACACCGCTGAGCGAACCAACGACGAACGAGAAGCCCAGAGCGCCGAAGATTATGTATGGGGAGTACGACACGTTGAGTTCTGCTACCTTCATGAGGTCAGTTGCGAACTGCACACCCTTGCTGATGGCGTAGCCGAGTATCACGCCTATAACCCCACCGACGAGGCCCAGGAGGCCCGATTCGATGAGGAATATGGTAAGCACGTGGGAATTCCTCGCGCCTACAGCTTTCATCACACCAATCTCCCTCGTCCGCTCGAGGACGGCCGTATACATCGTGTTCATTATGCCGACGCCACCCACAATGAGGGATATGCTTGCGATGCCGACCAGGAAGAACTGCATCACATTGAGTATGTTGTTGAGCGTGTCGATTGCCTGCTGCGAGGTCTGGGCAGTGAAATCCTCCTCACCAGCTTTGAGTCCCCGGGACCGGTCGAGGGCCTTCGTGATGTCATCGGCAACGACAGCAGGATCGAAGCCCGAACTGGTCTTGACCATAATGGTAGACACCTCACCGGTTGTGATGTTCTGCAGTTCCCATGCCTTCTCGATGGGAATCCTAATGATGATATCATGCACTCCTGTTCCGGCCTTCTCCTGGATTCCTATGATGGTGAAAGGTTGTTCCTCGATGAACAGCTTGTCTCCAACCTGCGGATTCTTATTGAAGGTGTCAGTCGCGATTAGGTAACCCAGGACGACCCTATTGCCGTCCCCCGACCGGAGACCACGTCCATTCATGATATCGAGGAAACTCACAGTGTCGATGAGCTTAAGGCTCTCGGAGTCAGTGGGCTGCCCGAACATTGAGACGTACTTGACCTCGCCACGGTACTCCACTTTTGTGGCGATGGTCGTGTAGAATCCTGCGGCGTACTGGACACCAGGGACCTTCCGGACGACATTGACATCCACCTGATAGAATTTCGCAGTGGTGATGGCGCTCGAAGCGACTGGGCCGAAGTTCGCGCCTCCAGGTGTGATTATGACCCTATCCGCGCCAACCTTGGTGAACTCGTTGTTGATGGCCTCTTGGAGGCCCTGCGAAAGCGATACGAGGGCGACCACCGCGGCTATGCCTATGAAGATGCCTATCATAGTCAGCCAGGATCGGGTCCCGCGTCGTGTGATGGCGTTCACGGCGTATTTGAGGTAATCGCCCAGCATATCTTATCCCTTATTGAGAATCTTCTTGGTCTTGCGCTTGCGCCACATCCTGTAGCCGATGAAGCCAACCACAACCACGATGATCACGTAAATCCAGGTCAACGAGCCGTTGCCTTTCACGAGCCCGAGCTGTGTCGCCTCCTCTAGGGTATAGAGGGGGAGCTCAAGCTCTACGTTCCCGTTATATTCCTGATTGTCCTGCCCCTGATAAGTATAACTCAAGGGGAAGAGAATCTTCCCTGTCGTTGTGGGCTCGATGTAGATGGTGTAATCTGCGGTCTCGTAGTCGTCAGAATCTATGTTCCCTATGTAGTCCTCGGCCGTGCTGAGAAGGCGGTAGCCCTCACCAGGTGTGAGCTTGACATTGAGGAACCTGAGGGTGTTGAGACCCTGGTTCACGAACTTGAAGCTCACATCCGACTGCGTGCCCGGCTGCTGGGAGCTAGCATCCTCAAGTGTCACTGCGAGTGACGGAACGTCGCCTACGATGAGTGTTATGACTGTCGTTATCGTGCCCTCATTGTTGTTCTCATCAGTGTAGATGATGCTGAACGGCACCCTGTATATGCCTGGTATAGCATCATAGTCAGAGATGAGTGTGTATGTGACAGTTGCGCTCTGGCCCGCGTCGAGACTCTTGAATGTCTTCACGTTGGTCGAACCGATAGGGGAGAAGGGTAGGCCCGTGAAGTCGAGTCCGAACCTCAAGTCTTTGAGATCGAGGGTGCCAAGGTTGGACACCTTGATGGTGACCTGCACTTCGTCGCCTGAGATGACAACATGGGGTTGTGAGATCACGTTGTCCACCATAAGGAGGGTCTCATCCCTGTCAATATGAACAGTGAAGGGCTGGAGCTCTACCCATCCTGATTTCAGTGTGTGATAGCTGAAGGTGATGTCGTTGTCGCCGTCGATGGCGTTGGTGTCGACGCGTAGGCGAAACCGCTCAATCGCAGCCTCCTCTCCGGTCTGATAGCCGCGCATGGTCCCGAGGAAGCGTTCGGACGTGCCTGTCTCAAGGGTGAAGGGGTAGGCTGGCTCGAAGCGTACCCTCACGTCCTGCGCCAGGTCTATCCCTGAATTCTCAATTTTAACCCTGACGTCGACATAATCTCCCGGCTCGACAGGATCAGGGTCTTGGTTCAGCAGCGTAACGCGTATGTTCGAAGCGGCCTGTACAAGCCCCATGCTCAGAAGCATGATTACCAGTGCAATCCATAATACTCTTTTCATTCTTTCCACCTCAAACCCATTTTGTCTTTGGGGTCCCTCTTAGGAGGGGTTCTGTCAACTTCAGCAGTCGTACGAAGACCACGGTTGACTTTGTTAACACAATCAGGATCAGATGTCAGGCAACTGAATTCCGGTATGATCTTTCCGTCCTTGAGCAACTCGACTCTGTCTGAGTATAATATGAGATCGGGGTTGTGGGTGACCATTATGATGGTCTTGCCCTGCTCCTTATGGAGTTTCTTCAGGAACTCCATGACTATGACTCCTGTCTTGGTGTCGAGATTGCCAGTGGGCTCGTCAGCAAGGATGATATCAGGGTCGTTTGCAAGCGCGCGAGCGATGGCCACCCTCTGTTGCTGGCCACCGGAGAGCTCGTTGGGCTTGTGGTCCATCCTGTCCTTTAGCTCAACCAAAGACAGGAGGTCCTGCGCTCGATGCAGCCTCTCCTCATAGGAGTAGCCTTGGAAGGTCATTGGAAGCATGACGTTCTCCAGCGCCGAAAGCGTTGATATGAGGTTGAAGGTCTGGAATATGAAACCTATCTTCTTCCCCCTGATCTGCGCGAGGTCAGATTCTTCCATCTCAGCGATGTCATCCCCTTCAAGCAGTATGTGCCCTCTCGTCGGCAGGTCGAGGCAACCTACCATGTTCACGGCCGTACTCTTGCCCGATCCGCTGGGTCCCATGATGGAGACGAACTCGCCCTTGTTGACAGTCAATGTAAGTCCCCTCAAGGCCTCCACCTTGACTGTTCCCATGGTGTAGATCTTCCATACATCTTTGAGCTCTATGAGTTTCTTAGCCATTGGTATCACATCTTCTCGAGTTTCGCACTCATCTCTGACATAAGACGTTCGATCTTCTTAATCTGTGCATAGTAGTCAATGATTATTTGAAGCTTTTTCCTCTCGAGCGGAGTCAGGTTTTTGTTCTTGTTGCGCTCAATCAGTGTCGGCAAAACCTTCTTGGCTGGCTCAAAATAGAGGTTGTTGAACGCTCGGAACTTGTTCCTCATGATGACTGTGACATCGCTGTCCATGTAATAGTATATCTTCTTTGAGCCAGGCTTCTTGAGCCTCTTGATCAGGCCCAGGCTCTCAAAGGATTTCAGCTTGCTGGAGACTGACGCCAATGAGTATCCCGTCCTATTGGAAAGCTCGTCGAGCGAAAGCTCGCCAGGCTCAAGGAACAGTGCTCCTATGAGCTTGGCCCCCAAGGTGTCAAGGCCGAAATTCCTGAATACTTGGATGAAGAAATCCAGGAATTCATCTTCGAAGGTCACCATTTTCGATATAAACTGAATATTCAATATTTTCTGAAAATGTAAAATGTTTTAGTATATAAATGTTATGAAAAGGTGATAATGCTTTACCTGAAAAAGAAAAGTATTTAAACGCTAAATTCAGGATGCTATGCATGGGCTTTTTCGACATAGATTGGGGGGACAAGTGGAACTGGGTATGCCTCGGACTTGCTGGTCTCCTCTTTTGGTGGGGGATCACCAACATAATAAAGGCCCTCCAATTCTACCAGGGTACATGATGACAAGGTTTACCTTGGATTAATGACCTCGCTGTTCATGGATGCAACGGTTTTCTATAACTTCAAATCGTGAGCCTTCCGGGACTTTGGCGGAAAGGGATATCAATGCATGGCCTAGAGCTTCCTCCATGTCATTAGTAACCGTTGGCACAAGAACCGAAAATGGGTGTGGCTCTTCAGTCATGCATTGGAGGAAGGCACAGGAGGTGGTAGAAGACCTCATAAGCGGTCAGGACGTGCTACCCAAAAGGACCTGCATAGCAGATGTGGAGGCAGGAATCATAATCGTCGACTCTGTTGATAGGGTCATCCACTCAAAGCAGGACGCGTTCGACCCTTACCTCTTCGGATGGGAGGTGGTGGATTACAGGAGAATGAAGGACCAGTTCCTGTCAAGGCTTCTTTTCAGAATCGCGCTCTTTAGGATGGGATTCGTCAACCGCCTCGTAGTCGGAGAATAAGGCCTCCTTAAGCGCTCTTGCCTCATCCTCGACCCTTTGCAGGAGTGTGATGTCAGAGAAACTTTCGTGAGCGCACTCATCGCAATAGTACTCGCTGGAGCCTTTCACTGTAAATACGGCCTCCTTGCCGCAGATTATACACTTTTTGACCATCTGGACTATGTCACGTGGGGATATTTAAAAAAGTTTCTCTCTGCGCAAACGTTTTTATATTCCTTACATGTTCTGACACGTCATGCCACTCCAGAAGTCCAAGAGGAAAAAGATCAGCCCAAAGACGCTGATAACCGGTCTGATAGTGTTCTTGATGGTGAGCAGCATCCTGGGTATTATCAGCAACAGGAACAGCGACGAGAGCGGGAGGCTCGAGTACAACGGGTACGACTTCTCACTGGTCAACAACAGGTGGCAGGTCAAGGTGGACGGCCAAACTTACACATTCGACTACCATCCTACCGAGCTCGAGAATCTCAACGTCAGCCCCCAGGCACTGGCTAAGATAATCACATCGCCCATCGTGTACTTCACTTTCGACCCGGGTTGGAAGGACTCTTCCTACTTGGACCTGTTACGCCTTCAATTCGACACGACCATCCCGGCCAAGTACGGCATCCAGTTCGTTAGCGCAGTCACCACCAATGAGACTGTGGTGGACTATAAGGGAAGGGAGATCTCATATGACCTGCCCATTGTCACATGCCAAGACGCAGGAGGGATGGTGCCGGTCATTTACGCAGTGGAGTCAAATGAGACCAGCATGCTGCTGGACGGGCAGTGCATAGTCATGAGCGTGAGCTCGGGCAACGACCTCTGGCGCATGAGGGATAGGATACTCTACACATACCTTGGTATAATGGTTTAGGTGAGAATATGGCAAATAAGGACAATATGCAGCGCAACATGTTAATAGCTTTTGGAGTTATCGTTGTAGTGCTGATCTTGATCTTCCTGGTTCCACAGATGTTTAACAAGAGCGGGCCAAACGACATCTTCCAAGCCACGCTCGAGGGCAAGGAGGATGCAAACCACTACATCTACAATGGGTACGCCATCGTCAAGGAAGGGCCTCTTTGGTTCACCCAGATACAGAAGGGCGGGGACCTCTACACCCTACCTATGGCCTACGATCCCAGGAACGTCCAAAACATACCCACCGAACTGGCGTTATTAGGGAAAATCTACAATTCCCAGCGCGTGTATTTTACAATGGACCCTGAAGCCTCTTCAAAGATGGTTCTCGCCTCAATAGAAGTAGGCAGGATCATTGGTACCAAGTACAACATGCTCAACAAAGCAACTGAAGGCACCTTCACGAGGGCTCTTGAAGGGGCGGATAACATCTCAGTCGTCACCTGCGCGGACTCAGACCCTGATGATGTTGTCCTGCAGTTCTACGTCAGCAATGAGACTTCCGTGAAGAGCTCGAAACAATACCCCTATTGCGTCAGCGTTACCGGCAAGACTGAAGATGATGTCGTGAGGGCGGCTGACAAGCTGGCGTACTTCCTCGTCGGGATTATAAAGCCCGGCTAGAAATCGAAAAGCTTGGCCTGGTTTTTATCGTGCCTCTCAAGGTACTTGGGCGGCTTGACCTCTGCGAACGAGAATCCCCAGTCCTCAAGCATCTTCCTTGCGTTGCCGCTTATCTTCGGCGCCGCGATGATGCCCCTTACCTTGTCTAGGCCCTTCGATTTCTTAATCCTTTCCACGTACCTGCGCAGCTGGCTGACAGCCTTGAGATCGGCGCCGTAGCGCTTGCACTCCACTATCACCAGGACCTTTTCCTTGTCGTAACCGAACAGGTCTATGAAGCCGTACTTGGTGTGCTCTTCCCTCGAGAGGGGCCTGAATCCCCTCTCAATCATGTCTGGGTGGGAGAACAGCATGTCTGCCATGTCCTTTTCGCTTCCCACGAGCTGCAGCTTGCCATCGTCATCGAGGTTGTGGAAGTCGAATGAGATCACTCTGTGTATGGTCACATCCAGGTACTCTTTTCCCTGCCTGACAGACAGGAGAAGCCTGCCCTCATGCTGCGTCAGGTTGATGGAGGCACCTTCCTTCATGTAATTGACCGGCGTGTTGCCTGTCGGCTGGTGGATGAGCACGGTGCCGTCTGATTTTATTACTATCACCCGCTCTCCCAGGGGAAGGTAGCTTTCAGCCCTGCCTGAGTAGTTGACCTCGCACCTCGCATAGACGACGATGAATGCCTTGCGTTCGACGGCTTCTGAAAGTATGGCCTGGTAATTCGGTGCCTGGTCGGTTTTCATCCCTCTGCAGGTCACCACGCCAAGTATAAATAGGTTTGCAAGAGTGATAATTGCCCCTATTTGATAGTAACATTTCGAAAAGATTTATAAATAGTAGATTCAGCCCTCCAACTCACAATGGACCAACTTTTGAGAATCAACACGACAGGCGACCATGACGCACTTGAGCTGAGAATCCCTTCAGACCTGGACGGCAAGGATTACCAATCGCTGCTTAATGAGCTCTTCGTGAGTAGGTATCCTGATAACCTGTCAGAAATCATCAAGGCGGACCAACGAGAGACATTTGAGAAAATCAGGAATGAGATTGTCAATACTATTGACAATACCCTTGTAGAAAACCTTTATCTGTCAAACTCAAGCTTCACAAAGGAATATGACCTCAAGGACATCCCTACATTTGTCGACAAGCCCCTGGGCAGGTTTACGGTAGGGGTTTCAGATCTGTTCGTCGACGCGACAGAACCGTTCCAGATAATGACAGGAAAGAGGACCTTCTTCGACTGGTTTGCCGGAATCTACATGAATAGGGATGCGCACAAGAAGACCGCAAAGAAGACCAGCCTGATAGCGCTTGCCTTCATTGTAGGCGGCGCCTTGATTGGGGGAACAGTCGCTTATATTGGTCACGTCCAGAAACAGGGCAGGCAGGCCGTTTTAGATGCTGTATCAGCGCTTCCCGCAAGGGTCGAGCAGCTGAAAAGCGAGGCCTTCCTGGACAAGGACGACGAAGTATTCGATGACCTGGCATACCAGGCCACGACCGCCCTGGCAAGGGGAGATTATATTCAGGCTGAGGAGGCCCTCAAGGACCTAGATTGGAACGCAGCGGAACTCAAACGAAGATGGAAAGAAGTAGTAAAAGGCGGAACAATCAGGACATACAACGACATCCCCGCGCACTGGTTCCTCAACGTCCACAGAATAGACCGCGATACTGGTGATAAAATTGAAGCCCCAATCGATGATTGGGAGACGGATAAGGTCGAAAAGGATTGGATGTATGAATACGGCGTCGGCATAACCCAAGATACCTACAGAAGGGTCGCTGCCGAAAGGGTCGGACCGGTCTACCGTATCTTCGCAGAGAAGGACATCGGATACCTATCCCGTAACAAAATCAACGAAAACGTCGAGATATCTGAGTATAATGGTAAGCTCAAGACAATCCCGAGCAGGAAGTTGGAGTGGTGAAAATGGACGGAGACGATATATACAGGAAAATCACATCAACCCTCCGAAGCTGGGAGCAGGACAGGAACTCAGTCCAGAATGAAATAAAGAGCATCGACGACAAGATGAGGGAGACCAATATCGAAAAGGACAGGTACCTGACTCTCACCGCACTCGATTTCATGCCGCGCTTGAGGGACATAACTGATATAAAAGTGCTCAAACGGCTGAAAAGGTCCTTCCCACACAAGGACGTCGAGGATTTCTATGAAGAACTCATCTTGAAACAGAAACTGCTTGAGGAAATTACCAGGAGCAACAGGGTGAAATACTCTGATAATGTCAGCATCCTAGAAGAGCAGAGGGACAATCTCGAAGAGATTCTGGACAGGGAAAAGGAGCTCGCCAACGAGGCCAGGTCGATTCTCGCAGGTGATGATACCTACAACGATACTGTCAGGGAAATCAACGGAAAAGAGAATCTTGCAAAGGAGAAGGAAGCCATCAAGGGTAGGTATGTAACAATGAACGCATATTTCCTCAACGCGTACAAGAAGAACAAAAAGATCGCTTACCTTGAGAGCAGGAACTTCGGCACACCAGAATACAAGACAGGCCTCCTAACCGGCTGGTTTACTTCCTGGATGGACAAAAAGATCGCCAAAAGGTCAGGCTATGCAGAGAAGAAGAAGATGTACCAAACCATCCAGGGTCGGATAGAGGAGTTCGACAATACCATCAAAAAAATCAACGGCGAACATGACAAGCTGGTTGCCAAGACTCATGAGACGGAAGCAGAAGTCACCAAAGAGGTTGGCCTTGACAGGGTCAGGGAGCAGCGCGCTTCCACAGAAGATGCCATCGCAAGAACTGAGAACAGCATAGCGAGCATCCAGGAGGAGTACGGCCGGCTGATGGAAAAGCAGGATGCCCTCTCAAAACCCAAGAACCAATACCACAAGCAGGCATTGGAATCCCTAATCGGCGGCCTCCGAGGACGGAGCGATGAGGAGCTGCTCGGTATGATGCACAGCGATAACGACCCTGAGGTCAATGAGTACGTCCCGCACATCATCGAGCTGCGTAGGACCTTGCTCAGGCTGAATGATGAGGGCCTGGAACTTCAAAAGAAAGAAAACGCAATCTCCCATGATATAAAGGAGCTCGACGAAGTGACTGACTGGATGAGGTACAACGACTACAACGACGACGACTACGACTACGAAGGGAACGGCATCTCGAGGTACCTCAAAGGATTTTCTATCGGTGCATTCGACAACAGCCGGCTCAAGCGACATCTCGAGAACAACCTCAACTACAACCCCCCAAGCAGCTATAGCAGTTCCACGACCTGGAGTAGCGGAGGCTCATCCAGCAGCAGCTGGTCTTCAGGCGGCGGGTTCTCCAGCGGTGGATTCGGAGGAGGCGGCGGGTTCTCCGGCGGTGGATTCGGAGGAGGCGGCGGGTTCTCCGGCGGTGGATTCGGAGGAGGAGGCGGGTTCTCCGGCTAGAACT
>CAZPJY010000008.1:0-44678 GCA_964587045.1 uncultured Methanosarcinales archaeon | reverse complement strand
GGCGGGTTCTCCGGCGGTGGATTCGGAGGAGGAGGCGGGTTCTCCGGCTAGAACTATTTTTTCTTCTTTTTCGCCGGTTTCTTAGCGTATTTTTCCAGCTTGTCGCTGTGCTTGAGAAAATCCTCACGTACCTCGATGCTGCGCATCCTGTTTCGGACTAGCATGCGAACGAGATATGCGATTGCGAGAACTGCACCGAGCGCGACGGCGATAAGGACAAATTCGAGAGCTTTAGCCATAGGAGTACACCTCTTTTACCCTGGATACATCCTCTGAGGGGAGTCTCCTATTAATATTTTTCGAATATTATTTATTGTTGGAGCCCAAATCACTAGCCGGATGGCACATTATTACGATGCAAAGCAGGACTCGCGCCTGAAGAGCAAGACCGTCATGGCAAGTCTCAGGGGGCGGCAGTTGGAGCTTCTGACCGTCTCCGGCGTGTTCTCGTACGGCAAGATCGACACCGGAAGCCGCCTGCTAATCGAGAAATGCTCTGTTACCGGCAGGGTCCTGGACCTGGGATGCGGCTACGGCGCAGTGGGCGTTGCTGTGGCGCCTGAATGCGAAGAGGTCGTTCTCAGCGACGTGAACGAGCGCGCAGTCAGCGCAGCCAGGAACAACATCAGGACCAACCACATAATGAACGCCGAAGCGGTCAAGAGCGACCTTTTCAGGAACGTGAAAGGCAAGTTCGACACCATACTCCTAAATCCCCCCCAGAGCGCAGGTAAGGACGTATGCTTCAGCATGATAGAAGGGGCGAAGAAGCGCCTGAATGCAGAAGGCACCCTCCAGCTCGTGGCCCGCCGCAGCAAGGGAGGAAGGCAGCTGGAATCCCATATGGAGAACGTATTCGGCAATGTCAGGGTGCTTGCGAGGGGCTCTGGCTTCAGAATATACCTAAGCGTTGCCCCTGCTCTCCCCTAGGCTGATGCCTGAACCGATGATATGGGCCATCCTGATCGGCTCGGGCACGTTCGCATGCGTGCAGGTTATCCTTAGGAGCTCCTTGAGCTCATCCTCTTCTAATCCCTTCTGCTGGACGTAAAGCCTGCCCACCTTGCGGACAGGACCTGCGCGTTCGATGAGAGCCACCTTGTCTCCCATCCCCAGCTTGGCAAGCGTGGCCTTAATGGTGCCCACATCGGGATCCTTCCTAATCACTACTATCACAGGCAGACCTGTCTCATCATAGAGCCTTTCTATGTCGATGACGTTGAATCCAGCGACCGCGATTCCGTCCAGCATCACCGCCTGCAACTGAGGGAGGAACTTGGTGCCCTTTATCATCTCGATTATTTTGCCTGTGGCATCATCTCCATCCCTCTTGACCCTGGTGGAGACAAGGCCGTCCATGAAGTCGCCGCCCCTGAACACTGTTCCTATCACCAGCACCTCGGTGTCCTTGTACTTGTCGAACGAAGCGTCGTCTATGCCGATTACCCTTATCTGGCGTTTCACACTAGCACCTCGATATAGGCTGCGACAAGCACCAGCGCCACAGCGATGAAGAAGAGCAATAGCGCGTCTTTCATGACCAGCCTGAAATGCGCGTCCATGAACCTGTGCCTGATCATGGCAACCGATATCACTCCCCCTGACAAGGCGGCCATGAAGAAACCCAGGAACTCCGGGATGCCGTGGAGGAGTATCGAGCCCAGCGACAAGGGAAGCGCCGCAAAGTACGCCGGGACGCGCGCGTAGTAGAACATCGGGAACATGGCGAGCATCTTATGGACTGTTTCACCTATGAATATACCGACGAGCGAGGCATTCCATGCGATGATGAAAATGGCGCCAGCTCCGAAGATGAAGGAGGTGAGGAAGACCATCAGGAGAAGCTGTAGGTTGTTGAATAGCACATAGCGGAAGAAGAACGAGTCGAACTCCTCCACATTTCCGTCCTCCAGGCTAAGTATGTGGCTCGGCCTGTCGTTGAAGTTGGTGTAAAGGACATACTCATACTCGCTGTCGCCCCCGAAATCCGTGATGCTGCAGCCGGTAACCCCTTCAGGTATGGGCTCGACGCAGTAGGGCGATATGTAGTTGGCCTTCTGGGCTTGGAACCTTCCAGAGCTTATGGTGTTAAGCTGCTCGGAAAAGAGACCTTCGGTCACTCCGGTCGGGAGGAAGGTGTACCAAAACGAGAACCCGACCACCAGGCCTAGGAAGATGAAGCAGTAAATCTTGAGCAGGTTGTGCCTCCTCAAGGGGTGCTTGGTGTGCTCGTAGGAATACTCCTCTATCTCGATGAACTTGACCATGAGGGGAATCAGAGGAAGGATTGTGAAGGTTATCATCACGATGGACGCATGGGAGGGAAAGATGCGAATCGACAGCAGTATGGCTATGGTGGCCGCGAGAATCGAGAAAAGGAAGATTAGCTGCGGCTTCTTCTCAATCTTTTTTGGAGACAGGAGCAGCTCAAGGCTCATGCTGGTTCACTTGGCTACGATGAGGGTCGAGGTCAGGCTGACCTCCTTGATGGTCCTGATCTTCTCCATTACAAAAGTCGCCAGCGCTTCGGGTGAGGGCAGCTCTACCTTGAGGAGGATGTCCCACTCGCCAAAGAGTATGTAGTCGTCCACTACCTCGTCAAGCTTGTGCAGGTTCCGGATAACTGCGTTCTCTGCGCCTGACTGGGCCTTGATAAGCACGAAAGCTTGCATCATTTCTCACCTCCAATCTTTCTCGTGAATGTCATGAAACCTGAATGCCCGATTGCAGGGCTCTTGGGACGGATCTTCCGCTTGTTGACCTCCCATTCCCTCTCCGCCACTTCTACTGTCTTGATGAAGATGAAGTCCTCGGTCAGCGCTTCGACGAAATCGCTGACCTGTGGTATGGAAGGGGAATATGAGACCAGGAAACCCCCGACCTTCAGCGCCTTCGCTGCTTGGGGTATGGCAAGCCAGGGCTCCGGCAGGTCGAGGACGACCAGGTCGGCGTTACGCTCCCTAACGGACTTGTACACATCACCTATCTTGATATTCAGGTTCTTCAGCCCAAGCCTCTCCCTGTTCTTTTGGGCGACTTCTGCAAAGTCCTCCCTAAGCTCGTAGCTGGTCACCTTCCTTACAATGTGTGCGAGGCTACAGGCGAGCGCCCCAGAACCGGTGCCAGCGTCGATTACGACGCTGTCTTTGCCTATCCCTGTTTCGGCGATTATTATCCCCACATCTTTTCTAGGGATGATCTGCGGCATCCTCTTGAGCCTGCTAAACAGGTCGATGAAAGAGGCGTCCATCACGCGCATCTGCTTTCCTGTGTTGGTCTTCAGCACAGCGCCAGGCTTGGCCTTTGATATCTCGTCGGACCTGATGAATCCGAACTGTGTGTGCAGGTCTTGGCCGTTCCAGTAGAACCACCTCCCACCGTCAGCTACTAGCACCCTTTGCATGGCGGTTTAGTATTGGCTTCGGCTATAAAAAGCTTCCGCGGTTCAGAATGCCAGCACGCCCTGAAGGATGTACTCGACGGCGATGGCAGTCAGGATCAGTCCGAAGATCCGTGTCATGACATCGCAGCCCTGCCTGCCCAGGACTTTGAGCAGCCATTTCACGTTGCGGAGCCCTATGTAGGTCAGTAGAAGGTTCGCCACGCTGCCGATGAGAACGGCAATCCAGCCCAGCTGCTGGGTGAGTATTATGATGGTGGTGATGACACCCGGTCCGGTTATCAGGGGTGTGGCTATCGGAAAAACTGCGACGTCGTAGTAGTCGGAATGCTGGTGGGGAAGCTTGAGGTTGAGGACGTATGTAATCCCCATAATTAGTAGGATGAGACCTCCTGCTATTTTGAAGCTCTCAAAGGATATACCGAAAAAAGCCAAGACATATTTCCCCAGGAACAGAAATAGTAGCAGCAGGCCGGTGGCGTAGAGAATTGCCCTGTTCCCCCTCTTCCTGCGTTCATGTTCAGGGTACTTCTCCAGGAGGATCGCAAACAAAGGGATGTTGCCGAAGATGTCCATCACTACAAAGATAGAGAAGAATGCCGTGAGCAACTCAGATATCATGAGCGTTGGAGAATCCTACGGGGTTTATATTCCTTTCCTAGCAGATGTCTTCACCGAGCATCAGGCGCATACGGAGATCCTGGACCCACTGAGCGTCGAGCTCCTCATTGTATCCCTCATAGAACTGCCCATCGATATTGCGTTCCCACTTGCTGCTCAGCGTCTCGATGCAGCGCTGGAGCTCTTCTTCCTCAGCCTCGATCGCGAGTACTTCCCTGCGCCTCTGGAAAGGGTCGACGGCGGGCTGCGCCTCCTCTCCCATAACGACGGTCTGCGGGCCCTGCTCTGTTATGTAGTAAGTCACAGAGGTGGGTTTCTCCACTTCCTCAAAGTCAGCGAAGACGTAGATTCCTATCAGGAGGACCAGCAGTATGATTAGTATCGAATACGCGATTGTCAGGTGCTTTATCAGGTCCATTGAACAGCACAGAATATGCTCTATTTTTAAGGGTTATGGAAAAAAAGAGCGGGAGGTGGGACTCGAACCCACGAATAATCGGTATCCACAAATCATCGCCGAAGCTCATCATACCGAGGTTCCAGCAAACAAGTTTGCTGCAGCCGATCGCCTTAGCCGCTTGGCTACCCCCGCAAAGTCCACAACAAAGAAAGTGGAGGGATATAAAAACATTGTGAATTCGAATGAGGATTATATGTATGAACCTTTTTAAATAACCGGATTCTCTCGGTGCATATGTCAATCCTGAATAAAATCCACACCTCCATGTTTCCCAAGGTATATTACTACCGTCAGCTTGGAGTAGAGTTTCGCCTCTTCGCCGCAGATAAGCTCAAAAACCTGGCAACCCTATTGGGAGAGGATGAGGAATACATGACCAGCCAGATGGCACTTTACGCAAACAGGGCCAACTTCGATGTGCCAGCCCAGGCCTTCCTGATCAACATGGAAATCTGTGGACTCAACGCCGAATCCTACCAGCCGTACTCCCAACAGGCAGCCTTCGCCATAGGGACTCTATGGGCTGGAATAAAATTAATAGATTCCTACCTCGACAAGAATCAAATCTCAGGGGCCGAAAGGGAGGACTTCTTAGGCCAGCTGATGGAGTCTTGCATCGACGGCAAGCCCTACTCAGACAGAAACCCTGACAAGGACAGGATAATAAACAGCGCAAGGAAGGTCGCTGCTGAGGGCGTTGTTGGTGAGATATATTTGTACAGGTCAGAACTTGAGGATTTGGCCAGAGCGAACTCTTCCCACTCAAGGAAACTTGATATATCAAAAGAGGTGGGCTTTAGGGCCGCGAGGCTCACCACCGCACTAGCTCAGCAGTATGTGCCCGCTTATCCCAACGGCTGCCAACCCTTCCTCGATGAGCAGGGAATCACTGCCAACCTCTTTGACGACTTGAAGGACCTCAAGAACGACCATGAGGAAGGTCACGGCTACAAGGCTTGTGAAGTGCCTGGGCTGCTATTCTCCTGGGGCTACCACTTATTCCAGCACCATTCGCTCCTACCTAAAACGGAGTACAGGTTGAGGAACATCCGGTTCATATCATTGGCCGCACTGTTCCATATCCAGGAGCTGTTAGGGAATAAGGAGAAGAGCTGACTACAGAGTTTCCGGCAAACAAGCTCGCTGTAGTAAATTACAAAAAAGAGAAAAAAATAGCTATATCTGCGGCATCTCTACGCCTGGCGGCAGCATCGACTCCAGACTCTGAGGCTGCGCGGGCAGGTCGAAGGCTGAGTCATCCACATCCCTAGAAAACGAAGTCGCCACCCAGCTCCACTCCACTCCTTGAGAGCTGCCCTCCATGAGCAAGGGGATCCCTTCAGCAGTGAAGCAATAGGTATATGCAGTCCCTGGCATCGTTACGCCATAGCAGTTCGTGGTCTCTCCCAGGAGATTCCTCGTCCCTTTAAACGTGACTGAGTCCTCATAGGAATCGACATCAGTGCGGATGTTCGCAAGGCCGTTGTCTTCTGTTCCTTCTGCCTCAGGCATTTCCAGGCACATCCAACCATCTTGGTTTGTGCAGGTGGTGGCGGTGCCATCAATAATATAGACACGGGAGGATACGCCTTCCGCTGTGCTGTCGACGCGCATTTTGCCACCTTTAAAGTACTGTGTCATCGTAGAGCTTTCTCCAGCAGCAGTATATGTATAGCTCACCATGTACGTCGGGGTAAGCCCTATCATCTCCTTGAAACCGGTGAAACCGCTGTCAGGAGGCTCATCCACAACAGCAGGCTCATCCACAACAGAAGGCTCATTCGTCATACTCCCCTGCTCCATCACATTAGAGGGAGCCGTGCTGCATCCGACTAGGAACAGCATCAAAGCGATCGTAAAAATCCATCTCATTGGTATCAACCTCATTCTTTATGGGCCTGAGGGGAGGGGTTCTATTTTTATATGTTGTGTAAAAAAAAGATTTTTCTCGGAGCAAGATGGGTGATAAATCCCTAGGAGGGATGTAATGATCGATAACTTGTAAAGCCAATCTGAATGGGCCCGGGGGGATTCGAACCCCCGATCTCCGGCTTAGAAGGCCAGCGCATTATCCAGGCTGTGCTACGGGCCCGTCGAAGAGAGTAGAAGGAGACTATTTAAAACTTATCTCCCAGTTTTTCTTTCAAGGTCTGTAGCCCTTCCCACAGCTTGACACGAACGTCGATGGATTCCGGATTGCTCTCGAAATCGCCCCGCCCAAGGTTGTTGAAGAAGCCCAGCAGTTGTTTGGCGTTCTCTTCCAACTCGTGCGTTCTATTTGCATCGCCTACCATTGCTAGAGTTTCCTCCAGTTTCAAGAGAGCCAAGTCCTCATAAGTAGGTTGGCTTAATAGGTCAGCTCCTCCTGTTTTCAGTCTCGCATAGCTCTCGACGAGCTCAGTGAAGCCGTCATGGAGGGTGTGGGGGTTGGGGAATTTCGGGAACCCGAAATAAGTGATCCTGCTCAGGAGGTAAGCGTACTCGTTTGCTGCCCTCTTCACCATCCACCTGGTATCCTTATCCATAGTCCCTTCCTGTATGATGGCCTTCTCTGTAGCGAGAATGCGGGATGAGAACCTCAGTTTACGCTGGTTTTCGCCGTCGACAACCCAAAGTTGAGGATGTGGCTGGGGAGGGTGGTCATCTGGCACTTCAAACTCATAGTGAGCAACCCTCTTGTCAACGCTTGGTCTCGCGGTAGGCATCCTCTTCTCGATGAAACTGCAGAAGAGCCGATAGCTTTGCTGGATAGGGAATTCAGCATCGAATGACCAGTTGTCCCCGAGGCTGTTGAGTTTCATCCTCACCTCGATCCCAGAGTCCACCTTGGTGATCACGTCCGGATTGGCTGAGGGACCAGAGAGTCGGATGCCGCACTTTGCCAGATATTTCTCGACGAGGGAATCCAAGGCCCTGTCCAGGCCCTGCATTGAAGGGAACAGCCCGGCTTTGGATGCTTCATTGGAAAACCTTGATAGGAAATGCTGGTAATCACGCATGATGTTTGCCTTGTTGTTTTCCGGTTCGATAGTATCATCAATGCAGGTGAAAGTGTTGAAGGCATACTTGTAGCTCTCTCCTTCCTTTTCGATGTGGAGGGTATAAGGTTCGGGGGAGAACTTGAAACTCCAGACGAAATTTGACGCATCAACCTTCCTGCCCTTATGCTTCACTTCCTTGATTAGGGCACTTTCGTTTTCAAAGAATAGGCCGAACTTCCACTCATAGTCGTATGTCCTAAGAAGGGTCTGTATCTCGCTTCCGCCCTCGTCGTATGAATGAATGAATTCGTCGGCGACACCGCTGGGAATCATTTGGAACCACCCAGCTTCTCAGAAATTTCTTCCAGACCTTTCCTGAGGCTGATCATGTCATCAAGCAGCTTGTCATCCTTATTTTGGTTGTACGCACAAGACATCCTGTTCAGCTCCCCGTCGAGGATACCGGCGTATATTATGGCAGAATGGTCGCCAATCGACGCGAACGCCTTGGCCTTGCGAAGCATCATCGACCAGGCAGGCTCGATGGGTAGCTTGTCAATCTTTGCATAGGTCAGCATGGCGTCGACCTGGCTGCCGTACGCCCGGGTGTACCGCTTGAAAAGATATGCGGTCCCGCGCGCGATGTCATCTGACGAAGGGAACTCATGCTGTGGAATGCGGTGGCTTGAGCCCAATATCCCGAGCATGGTTCCGTAAGAAACATAGACCATCGAACATAGGGAATCGTGTTCCCCAACATCCCTTACAGCTTCTTCTGTGGCGAGGAAAGATGACTGGAAACCGAAGCTAGATCCTTCAAAGTTGTTTGAGGGAGGGGTAATCGTGATGCCGAACGGGCCATTAAGGGAAGGCATGTCAACCTTAAAGCTGTATGGATACTCCCCATCCTGGGTATATGAAAAGTTAGAGGTCAGGGATTGTTTATCCAGGCACCTGCCGACCTGTTTCCTCAGGCGCTCGTAACCCTCAGAACACATGAAATCGACGTCCACGCTCCAGGCCGACCTGCCCATGTCATGGAGCCCGAAGTAGACTTCCTGCTCGTTTATCCGCCTCATGAAGTATATCTCGCCCATCGGAAGGGAGGTAAAAAAGCTTTATTTAAAGCTTTCCTAGGGCAGCCACTTCTTCTTGGCGGAGAGTTTCTCCGGCAGGTAGGTGTCCATCACGTAGTTCAAGCCGTATTTTGCGAACGCCTGCTGCTCGACCCTCTTGCCCAGCTTGACCATCAGCTTGATAGCCTCCTGCCACTCCTTGTGCTCCTTGACGAATGGATCGTTCTTGACTGCGTCCTTCGCCCTCTTGATGTCCACTTCCTTGAGCGAGTGAGTGGGGAGCTTGTAGTCGATGATGTCCTGCGGTGTTACCCCTATGAACTTAGCGTTTGGAACGCAGAAGAACTCATTGATGTGGGCAGCGTTGCCGGAACCGACCTTCAGGGTGCGGTAGATGTTGAAGTACCCGTAAGGGTCGCCATCTGTGAAGACATAGACCGGGAGGTGGTAGTCGTCGGAGAGCTTCCTGATGAATCTCCTGGTAGAGCGTGTCGGCACCCCTCCCATGCCGACGATGATGCAGTTGGTTTTCTTCCAATACTTGTGCTTGTTGAGCCTCTCGAAGGCGCCCGCAGTCTCGATGGCAAGTATGTACTTGGCTTTGGTCTCAAAACCGAAATGGTCTACGATGGCTGGGATCGAGTAGGCGCCTGAACCGAACTTGGTGCAGTCTATCCTTATCCATTCCTTGGTCTCAAAGTCCCTGTCGACGACGATCAGCTCTCCCGCAACCAGTCCGCCTCCCTTCTCTCCTGCGATGAAGCCCATCTTCTCCCTGTTGGTCATCATCATGGCCTCAATGTCATCCATCACGGAATCTGACTCTGGCTGGGAGTTGAACCGGGCCTCTTCCCAGTTGTAGGCGGTGTAGTACATCTCCCTCTTCGTCGCCATGTCATCGGTCTCGATCAGCTCTTTGGAAAACGACATCATTCTCAGGGTCTGGGCGAAGGTCTTAATCGTCGATGCCGTCAGGGTCCTCTCCTTCATCTTGCCGTTCAGCTCGAAGAACCCAATCTCATCATCATACTTCACGTTTTGCAGGGAGCGCACAGGCATGCTGACAGTAGGAAGCCTCTTGCTCTTGATGCTGTCCCTTATCCGGGAAGCGACAGCGATTATCTTCTGGATGACCTCATTCATCTTCATCAGCCCCCTCTTCCTTGCCTATCCTTGCCATCTCCTCATCATAATCCACATTCTTGGTGGGGTCGAACTCCATGGAATCGATTTTTCCCCTCTTCTTCTCGAGCAGCTCCCTTAGCGCGTCCTGGATGTTTTGGTCATCTGCCGCGGTCAGGGACAGTATATCCTTGAGTGCTTCAGAGACATGAGGGATGTATTTTTCGATGTAGCTCCTCTTCTTGAACTCATCCTTGACACGCTTCTTCTTGGCAACGTAGGAATGCAGCTTCCTTCCGCATTCCTGGAGCGCGAGCTTGACCTCCTTGATTATCTCGGGGTAGTGGGCGATAGCCTCCTTTGCCTCCGACGTGAACGGCACCCAGACACTCACCATGTGGACCAGTATCACGACAGGCCCAATCGGCATGGATCCAGAGCTCTGCTGCAGGCCGTAGGAGCGCCAGTTGGTCTTAGTCAAAGAATCGGTGATCGCGCAGGCACCCGCCTGGTAGAGGAGGGGTACGCGGTTGGCAAACCTCATGAGGGTGACTGGAGAATCACCCTTCATCTCTCCGCCGTAAGCAATCGCCGCTTCAATCTGGAAGGGGTTGCCCCTGTACACTGAAGGAGGCCGCGTGACAGAGCAGTAGTATTCGGCATTTATCTCCTTGCGGAGGCCCTTTTCGAGCAGATCCTCACCAAGCGGCGAGATGCAGTCTGTCGGAGGGCTGATGAGCTTAGTCTTCTTTATGCCTTCCATCAGCCGCTCAGCCATCTCCCTTGACATCTTCGAAGGCTTGGTGTTGGGAAGCAGAGCTGCCGCTTCGCATATCTGCTTCGCGGTGCCCGCCCCTACACGGGAGAACTCCTGCGTGAGGAAGGACTGGAGCGTCCTCGACTGCGTGACGTTGAGCATCTTGATGAGCATGCCCAGCTCCATGCCGTAAGGGTGAGGCTTGATCTCCGCCGGGATCTTGGGCATTTTGTCGGTCGCCCGCGGGAAGATTATCTGCTCTGCCTTCGGGTTGGTGTAGATGAGAGTCACATGAGGGTTGACAATAGCCGTCTCCTTCAGGTACTCGTCTACAGACTGGTTGCCTTTCTGGTAGGATGCCTCGATGTCCATCTCGACGCGAGTGCCGTGGGCGTGGGGCCAGTCTATCACGTCATCCTTTAGAATTTCGGGGGCGTTTTTCTGCGTGTTGATTCTGAGCTCGTAGTAGTGCGCCGGCTTGTCATCGCCTATCTTCGATGTTATCCTGACCGGCTTCCCGGTGGTAAGCTGGGCGTAGAGGCCTGCCGCCGAAATACCGATGCCCTGCTGGCCTCTCGACTGCTTCAGCGTGTGGAACTTCGAGCCGTACAGGAGCTTAGCGAATATCTTTGGTATCTGGTCCTTGACAATGCCAGGCCCGTTGTCCTCTATTACCACCATGAACCTGTCGTTCTTCATATCGACTATCTCGACGCTTACCTCTGGCAGAATCTGAGCCTCTTCACAAGCGTCCAGAGAGTTGTCCACTCCCTCTTTGATAGTCGTAAGCAGCGCTTTTCTCTTGTTGTCAAAGCCGAGGAGGTGTCTGTTCTTCTCGAAGAACTCGGCAATGGAGATCTCCCTCTGCTTCGTGGCCATCTCCTCAGCAGTCGCTCCCTTGTTCTCAGCCATAACCCTCACTCTTCCATCTGCTTCATGCGCATCTCTCGTCGTCTCTTCTCGAGCATCTTGTACACGTTCGAGTGCATGCTCCCTGAAAGGAGCGACTCGACAGCTCTGCGGGCAAGCTCGACCCTCTCGACAGAGCCCAGGATAGATATGGTCTTGCCGTAGACCGATATGTTGGTCTCGGTGAGGTCCTCGACAGTCTTGCGCGACTTGCCTTCGGTGCCGATTACCCGGCCGCGCAGGCGCATCAGCTGACCCTTGCTCTTGACGAAATCACCAACATTGATTATCTCGAGGGTCATATCCTGCTTGAGAAGCATCATCGCCAGGTCGGGATTGAAACCCCTGCCTATCGCCTTCACTATCTCACGAGCGGTGTATAGTGTGAGAGCATCATCACCGACGAGCCTGACATCGCCCTCATGGGAATCAATGTCGAGCTCGATTCCGGTAGCCTCCTCTATCATCCTCTTGGTCTCACCGTTCTTGCCGATCAGCACTGCGACCCTTTCCTTTGGGATTTTCAGCTGGTACAAAAACTCATCCATGTCAAGTGAAAAGGAAGGCCACATTATAAGCTTTATGGTAAGCCGATTTTTGCCCGCAACGACTGGACTGAGAGGTCCACTCCGCATTTGGAAGCGAATCTCGAGACATTTGCTATGTCGCGCTCCAGCAATTCCGCATATATCGGGCTCGCCTTCGGAGTACCATGGGAGAAGTCGATGAGCACTGGTTTGTCCTTGTCGTTTATTATGTTGAATTCGGAAAGGTCGCCGTGCACTATCTGCCCCTTGTGCATCCTGCGCATGGCATCGGTCAATATATCGAAGAAACCCTTAGCGTCTCTGGGCTTCTCGTACTTGACGAGGGGCGCTGGCTCGCCGATCATCTCCATCACGAGAACATTGTCCTTGAATGCGATCGGGGTCGGTGCGGGGACGCCCAGCTCCCTCATGAGCAGGAGGTTTCGGAATTCGCGCTGGCACCAGGCGAAGATGACCTTGCGCCTGCTTCCCGCAAGCCCCATGAACCTGGGGTCGCCCCTGATGTACCTGTACATCCTCGTGAAATCCGCGACCTCGAGACGGTATATCTTCACGATCACCTCGCTATCTCCTTTGTCGGCTACGAAGATGTTTGCTTCCTTGCCCAACGTCACCGGGGAGACCAGCTCATCGAAATGGCCTTCCGTCGCCAGCTTGTAAAGAGCCCTGAGAGTATGGTTGTCGAAGACGTTCTTGTACGTCTTGAATTTCTCCAGCGAACGCTTTGCCATCGCAGATGATAAGCCAGGAGAATTTATAAAGTTGTCGAGAGCCAGTTGCCGAACCGCTCAGCGATCTCCTCAAGATAATCCCTTTCCCTGAGCCCTTCGAGTAGGAAGCCCGGCAAAGAGCGCAGGCCGTGCCTGCCTGCTGCTATTCCGACAGTTATCGCGGCAAGTGTGTCGACGTCCCCTCCGAATCTTACGGACTCCTTCAGGGCTTCGAACGGGTCTGCACGTCTCGAGAGGATGTAGAGCGCCGCTCCGGCCACGTGCATCGAGCTGGCAGGGACTCCATTCACGCCTTCCTTCACCGGTTGCGGTCCGCAGATCGTCTCCAGGTCGAATTCATCTAGGCTGTCCACCCTTCCAAGGTACTCGTAAGTCTCCTCGTCAATCGTGCTGGTCTTCGATCTGCAGTAGGGTATTATGCAGGAAGGGTCTCCTTCCTTCACCATCACGTACTCCGCAGCGTAGGCGACAATGGCGCTGGCAGCAAGGGCTTTTGGGTGGGGGTGTGTGGCTTCAGCGTTGGCTGCGGCGCAGCGGACAAGGCCATCCCCCATAAGGCCGATAGGCACTGCCCTCATCGGCGGGGCATTGCCTGGGTACTTCCTGCTGTGCTGGAACTTCCGGACGTTTTCGAGGGTCTCCTCCCCGTCGAAGTACAAGCGGATCGAGCCGTGTCCTGCCCTGGGCACACCCCCTCTCATCATCCTACCATCGTCGTATTCCTGCTTCCAGGCAGCGACGAGGAGCTCGGGCGTGACCTCCCGCCCGCTCATCAGGGCCTTCATAAGGGCTACTGTCATCTCGGTATCGTCGCTGTAGTCTCCCAAGGTGTAGCCGCGGGCGTATTTGCCCTCCCTTTTGTTGATGTAGCGGGTGAAGTCCACGTTGTCCAGTATCCACTGCCTGTCCTGGAACTCTATCCCAGTTCCGAAGGCGTCTCCTATCGCTATCCCCAACAACATGTCCTTTATGTTCATCGGGTTTGGGAGGGAATAAGTTATATTAAAAGACAAGGCATAAAAATAGTCAGATATAACCCCTTCGCAAGATGAGAGTACTGGTAACAGGCGGGGCCGGATTCATCGGCAGCAACCTGGTCGACAGGCTGATCGAGCACGGGCACACAGTAGCGATTGCCGACAACCTGAGCTCGGGCAGGAAAGAGAACGTAAACCCAAAAGCAGAGTTCTATAATCTGGATGTGAGAAGCGGCACTCTCAGGGCTGTCTTCATGGATTTCAAGCCAGACGTCGTCGACCACCACGCCGCCCAGATCGATGTTCGCAAATCAGTGTCGGATGCTGGCTTAGACGCCGATACCAACATCATGGGAACGCTCAACCTTCTCGACATCTCCCTCACATTCGGGGTCAAGAAATTCATTTTCGCAAGCACAGGAGGGGCGCTCTACGCGGAGAACATCCACCTCCCAGCGAGGGAGGATGCAAAGAAGTTGCCGGCAGCACCTTATGGCATAGCAAAGCTAGCCGCTGAGAATTACATAAGGTTTTTTGGGGAGGTCAAGGGCCTCCCATACACGATTTTACGGTATTCAAATGTCTACGGGCCAAGGCAGGACCCCAAAGGCGAGGCCGGAGTTGTCGCGATATTCACCGAGGCCATGCTCAAGGACGATCCGGTGGTCATATACGGCAGCGGGGACCAGACCAGGGATTTCGTCTTTGTGGATGATGTCGTGCGGGCCAACGTACTGGCGATGGCGAGGGGTGATGGGCTTTCCATCAATATCGGGACCGGCGTGGAAACGAGCGTGAACGAAGTGTTCGAGAGGCTGAAGGGCACCTTCTCGGGCTGTTATGACAAGATACCTGTCTATGCCCATGTGAGGCCTGGGGAACTGCAGAGGAGCTGCCTGGACAACAATCTTGCCAAGAGAATCCTCGGATGGGAGCCGAAATACGAGCTCGAGAGCGGCCTTCTGATGACTGTCCAGAGTTACCAACAAGTTTAAATATCGGATAGCTCTTTCCTAATATACAAAAATCCATACGCGAATGGGTCCTTTTGTGAGCTGAAACGTCTGTTTTGGCCGTGAACCGGAGACACTCTCGCGTATAACAGCCCGTCACGAGAGTACCCGCGGGAGCTAACGACGATGTCAAGCTATGAACTCGGGAGTTAGTGTTTCGGGCAACAAACCCTATTATAATCACTAAACATCAAATCGAATAAGCTTTGAGGCATATTCATAAATATCACGGTCATTTACTGTTATTTCATTAAAATAAGGTCATTTCGGGCTTTAATCCCGTTTGGGTTCAGCCAGGGTATGAGGGATATTGAGAGCCTTAAGCTTATTCTGAGTAAGGAGGAATATAAATGGCAAAAATAAGCCCAGTATCAGCCAAATACATAGTTCACGCTTCAATCCAAATCGAAGGGGTAGTCGACCGCCCAGATGTCATAGGGGCGATCTTCGGCCAGACAGAAGGCCTGCTCGGTTCTGACCTTGAGCTCAGGGAGCTGCAGAGGTCAGGCCGCATCGGCAGGATAGAGGTCAATGTCGACACCCGGGGCGGCAAGACCAAGGGCGAAATCATCATCCCGAGCTCGCTTGACAAGGCAGAGACCTCGATCGTCGCTGCTGCACTTGAGATCATCCAACGCATCGGGCCCTGCAACGCCAAGATAAAGGTGGAGAATATTGAAGATGTGAGGATCTCGAAGCGTAACTTCGTAATCGACCGCGCAAAGGAGCTGCTCAAGCAGCTTACTGATTCTGTGTTGCCAGACTCCCAGGAGCTGGCAGACGAGGTGGCCTACTCAGTCAGGGTCATGGAAGTGACTGAATACGGCAAGGAGCGCCTGCCCGCAGGTCCGGCTGTCGACGAGTCAGATGAGGTCATCGTGGTTGAGGGCCGCGCCGACGTCCTGAACCTGCTCAAGCACGGCATCAAGAACTGCATAGCAATCAACGGTACTTCGGTCCCAGAAACCATCAAGGAGCTCTCCAAGCAGAAGATACTCACAGCGTTCGTAGACGGCGACCGCGGAGGCAACCTGATCATCAAGGAGCTGATGCAGGTGGCTGAAATCGACTTTGTCACACGAGCGCCTGACGGAAAGGAGGTCGAGGAGATAACCAAAAAGGAGATCCACAAGGCCCTGCGCAGCAAGGTTGCGGCAGAGCAGGTCAAGCTGGACATGGGCGTGTCAAACGGAGGCAGGAGGGACGAAGAGAGAAACCCGCCGCGGCAGCAGCAGAGGAGTCCTCCTCCGAGCAAGCCGCCATACAGGAGGGCAGCGCCGGTCAGCGAGGAGCAGAAGGTGAAGTTCAAGGATATGCTCGAAAACCTCGTGGGAACGAGGGGTGCGACCATCATCGACGACAAGATGAACGTCCTGGGCAAGGTCCCTGTATCTGAGCTTCCGACCACCATCAAGGGAATGACCAGCGGTGTCTTCGCGGTGATATTCGACGGTTCCATCGACAGGAACCTTTGCAAGACAGCCGAACGCACTTCGCTGAAGTACCTGGTCAGCATGGACTCCAAGGTAAAGCCGTCCGAAACCAAGCTGACGCTCCTGACAGCCAGCGATTTATAGAAAGATTTATCTTTCTTCATTCCTCTTTTCTATCTATGAAGGAATCCTCATCAGCCAGGTTTCACACTAAAGCGGCAGCCAAGTACGACAATTCCTACACAGACGAGCGCTGGAAAATCCACGGCGCGGTTCTCGATGCCAAGCTGGATGAGTTCCTCCCGAAGAGACCTTCCAAGATCCTCGACGCAGGTGGCGGCACGGGCAACTTCGCGATCCGCATGGCCAAGCTCGGGCACGATGTGACCTTGACCGACATCTCTGCCGGAATGCTGGCCCAAGCCAAGAAGAAGATCAAGAAGGAAGAGCTTGACATCAGGGTCCTTCGCCTGGACATCACCAACATGAGGAAGCTCGAGACTTCAACCTTCGACTTCACAGCCTCTCTGGGCGATCCAGTCTCTTACTGCAAGGACCCAAGGAAGGCGATTGCTGAGCTTGCCAGGGTCACCAAGCGCAACCGCTACGTCTTCATAACAGTGGACTCTTTCTTCCGCGTGATGGGAATGCTATTCGCAGCTGGAAGGCTAAAGGAGCTCGAGCGCCTAGAGAGGACAGGCACCACCAACTACCCAATCTCCTTCCCCCAGCACAACTTCCGGGTCGCTGAGCTGCACCAGCTCTTCTTGGCCAACAGGCTCAGGGTCATGGACACCTTCGGCCTGCTCGGAATAATCAACAAGACGGATGAAAAGGTCCGGGACCGCAGGCTGAGGAGCAGGAGATTCTTCAACTGGGCGATGAGAATGGAGATGATGTACGCAAACGAGCCGTCTATTGTAGGCACGGCCAACCACATAGGTATAGTTGGAAAAAAATATTAAGAAAAAATTTATCTGGTGTAGAAGCTCTTGATGGACGGGTTCTTGTCGAAGATCTGTTTGATCGTCCGGTCACCCTTGTCCCAGACCCTGCGGACCTCTGACTTCAGGAATCCGATGCTGTCCTCGACCTTCTCGGTGTTCGACGAGAAGTACGGGATGTCTGAGAACTCATTCTTGAGGTCCATGAACTTGTTGTAGGAGTTCATCCTGTCAACAAGCACGTTCTCAAGGGCATTCACATCCTTTAGCTTCTTGCTCTCAAGGTTTGGCACTGCTATGATGGAGTTCACGAGGCTCTTGGTCTCGATTCCAGTCGAGAAGTACTTCTGCTGGTCGTTGTGCCATGCCATGCCGTTCTCCTTGAGATTTCCGGGCTTGGTTATCAGAACCCTCTGGCCGGAATACTTGCTCGTTATCTTCGAACTCAGCTTCATCCGGTCCATGTCGCTTCCGACAACCTTGGAGTTGTGCACTGCGATGTAGGTGTTGTCACCGTATTCCCGCGTCAATTTGTCCATGTTGGTCAGGACAAACGTCACTTCGGGCGCAGTGTCCACAATTAAACTTATGTCTTTGGTTGTTTCCATGTTTACCACCTCAGGTAGAGGTATCGGTAGCATCCTTAATTAGATTCTGAAAGAGAAATATGAATCGGAATTCCATTCCATCCTTAAGATTAAAGAAGGTAAATAAAAAGAAATTAAGAAAGCGGGCACCCGCTTATGGTAGATATCTCCCCAAGATCCATCCAGCCGAGGTATTGCTCGCCATCTATCACCCACGTGGGGTATCCAGTGATGCCGGCTTCCGTGCATTCCACAGTCTGGGTGTTGCCGTCAGCGCACTCGACGTAGGTTATGAGCGACCAGCTGTCGCCGAACATGTCGGCCTGCTTCTTGCAGGATGTACACCAGACAGCGCCGTAGACCACGGCTCCCTTGTCCGCAAGGCATGATGCGAAGGCCTCGAGGTCTACGGTATCGTCAGTGACCTCCAACGACTCGCCCTCGAGTATGCCTGTCTCAGGCACCACATCGTAGGAGCTCTTGAGGTTGTTGATGTAGTCCAAGTAGAGCGTCCTCTGCTTTTCGGCCTCCAGCTGCTGCTGAATCTGATCATGCGCTTCAGCAAGGGTTACGGTCCTGGCCTCGCTCTTGTCGGTCACGAGTATGATGTGATATCCGAAATCCGTCTTCACGATATCTGACAGCTCACCGACATCTAGCGCGAAAGCGGCATTCTCGAACTCTGGCACCATGACCCCTCGCGGGAAGAAGTCAAGATCCCCTCCCAGCTGGGCCGATCCAGTATCGATGGACCTCTCCCTGGCCAGCTCAGCGAAATCAGAGCCGTTCTGTAGCATTTCTAAAACTTCCTGGGCCTCCTCTTCGGTATCCACCAAGATGTGGCTAGCCCTTATGGTCTCGGGTGCCTGGAAAAGCGACGGGTTGGCGTTATAGTAGTCCTCAATCTCCTGCTCAGTGACCGTGGCCTTGCTGATTACAGTCTCATTGAGCAGCTTGGTCACAAGCACCTGCTTTCGGTAGTAGTCGCGGACGTCGTCCATGGTCATCCCCTGCTCAGCCACTTGCGCCTCGAACTCGTCCATTGTGTAGGGGCTCTGGGCCAAGGCTTCGTCCAGTAGGGTATTGACTTCTTCATCTGAGGCCGTGAACCCGAGTTTCTCTGCTTCCATGAGAAGGATTTTTTCCTCCTCCATCTGCTCCAGCAGCGCCTCCTTGGTTATGAAGGACTTGTACTGGTCAGGCAGACTGTCGTAGGCCTCGTTGAGATCAGCCATGTAGATCGGCTCGCCGTTGACGTACGCAGCTACAGCTGCTTCTTCCGCCTTGGGCGGGAAGAGATACGTTGAATATTTGAATAGCGCGACTGCGATGATAATAATCGCGAGAATCAGCACAAGAAACCCTAACATTCCTTTCCGCTTCACCTTTTTCTTGTGTTTCTTCTTTGCCAAAGAGATCACCCTCCTGGGACCACCCAATCCCTTTTATCATTGTCGAATGATAGCAAAAAATCGCTACCTTGCATCCTCATAAGTTGTAGTATTTAAAACTTTTGGAAAACAGACACATAAGAGATTACCCCTACCGAGGATAAAACATAAATATTGCTCCTACCCACATGTAACAATCCTCACTCTCAAGTACGGATAAAGTTTTATAACCATCTTTACAGCATGATAGTTGTATGTACGACGTCATCATCGGCCGCAGCAAGGCAGATATGGAAAAGTTCGGGACCTCAGGCACCGTGTTCATAGGCAAGCACTACGTCAAGATGGGCCAGACGACATCCCTCTCAAACAAGATGTTCCTCGACGTTGCGAGGTCGCATGTCGTCTTCGTCTGCGGCAAGAGGGGAAGCGGAAAGTCATATACGATGGGAGTCATAGCCGAAGGTCTGTCAAGCCTCGAACCAGACGTCATGGGCAACCTATCCTTCATCCTGCTTGACACCATGGGTATATACTGGACCATGAAATACCCCAACAAGAAGGACCAGCTGCTCCTCGAGCAGTGGGGTCTTGAGCCCAAGGGAATGGATGTGACCATCTTCACACCCTACAAATTTTACGAGGAGTTCAAGGAGAAAGGCATACCGACAGACAAGCCCTTCTCGATAGACCCTTCAGAATTCGACGCGCAGGACTGGCTGATGACCTTTGAGGTGAGCGAAAACGACCCAATTGGCGTCCTAATCGAACGTACGATCAACACCCTCAAGAAGGAGAAAGGCTCCTTTTCAATCCAGGATATAATCGGACGGATCCGCGCTGACGACCGCACTGAACAGGCAGTCAAGGACGCGGTCGAGAACAGGTTCCTCGCTGCAGACACGTGGGGTCTGTTCCAGCAGGGTGGGACCAAGATAAGCGAGCTCGCCCAGCCTGGCAGGATCAGCATTCTCGATGTAAGCTGCTATGCGACTGCCCAAAACGGGTGGAAGATCAAGTTCCTCGTTGTCGGGCTGATAGCCAAGAAGCTGTTCATACAGAGGATGCTCTCCAGGAAGGATGAGGAGTACCAGGATCTCCACTCTGCCATGCACTACTTCGGTGAGGAGGACAAAAAGAAGAAGCAAAAGACTCCTCTGGTCTGGCTTGTAATCGACGAGGCACACGAGTTCCTCCCTAAGGAAGGCGAAAACGCGTCGACCCAGCCGTTGGTGACGGTCATGAGGGAAGGCCGTCAGCCCGGCATATCACTGATGATAGCCAGCCAGCAGCCGGGCAAGATCCACAGGGACGTAATGACCCAGTCCGATATAGTCCTGAGCCACAGGGTAACCGCAAAAGTCGACACAGAAGCCCTCGGAGACCTGACACAAAGCTACATGCGCGAAGGCCTGACTGCGGCAATGAATAACCTGCCCAGGGTCAAGGGCTCGGCAGTCATCTTCGACGACACGAACGAGAGGATCTACCCGATGAGGATCAGGCCCAGGTTCACTTGGCATGGTGGTGAGGCTCCGATAGCTGTGCACAAGGACAAGAAAGCGACGGATTTCTGAGCATAATCTTTTTATATCTACCGACAACCCCAACTCGGGGGTGAGCCAATTGTTTTCGAAATCGTTTCCAAAACGCACTGACAAGAGTGTCTATCCCAAATGGGTGGACGTCTACCTCTCCGAGAATGAGGAAGGGGCGATCGAGGCCAAGGCCAGGGAGGAGAACCTCCGCATAATGGCCCAATGCATCGACGACGCAAAGAGCATCCTTAAGGGAAAAGGCATGAAAGCTTACGAGACCAGCATCATAAACCTCTCGATAGCCCTATTCGAGAAGAGGGCGAGCCATGAAGTGTTCTGGAAAGAAGAGATGGCTAAGGAGAAGTTCGATAAAGATTCCGATAAATAGTGATGTATCCGCGGAGGTGGTATCTCTTGAGCGCCGAGATGTCCTGCTTTGACGGAAACCCCATCCTCTCCATCGCTTCAGCGACAGGCCTCATCGACTCGATCGCCATGGTATCGAGTGTTATTATCTTCAGCTCGTAGTTCATGGCGTCTTCAAGTGAGGGAAATATTCTCCTCTTGACATCACCCCAGGATTCCTGAGCTACCTTTAAGGGGTCCTGTCCCTTGTTGGACGCGAAGGAATTTATCACATCTAATGTCAATAGGTAAGTAGTCTTCTGCAAGGGCATCACTTTGTCGTACTGCGTAATCAATATGGTCTGGGGATGGTCAGGGCTCCCGGTGTGCGCCTTTTTCAGCCCCTCGAAGTACTGAATCTCCATTTCAAGATCAGAGAGGGGGTCGGAATGCCTCAGGTCCTCAAGCATCGCCTTCAGTGCGGGGTGGGACCTCTCAAGCTCACTGTAGGCGTAATGGTCCAGCATTCTACGCTCTCCCTTGATGTAAAGGTTGATTATCCCCCTGTTCCTCTCATCGGAAAACGCGCTCTCGAAACCCATGAAGGAACGGCCAGAAAAGGATTATATTTAAGGCTTTTTGAGGAAGCGAGTAAATGTCCTGGTGCCGATGGACTCATACCTGCCTGTGAGGTCGAGCAGCATGCCCGCAAACTTCTCTGTGGAAAGGGAGCCGAACAGGGTCTCATAAACCCCTCTGTAGAAAGGCGTGCCCTTGATGGAATACGCCTCCATGACCTCATGAAGGTCCTTGACCGTCGGTACGCCCTCCACAGCCATCTTGATGACATCGTTCATCACATGATCCCTGATCTCATCCTTGTCCTCAGGTGAGACTTCCCCTCCCCTCATGTCAAGTTGCTTCGCGAACTCGAAACCGAACCTGACGTTCCTTGAGTTGAGCGAACTGGCCGTAGCCACCCGGTCTCCCTGGACTGCGAAGCTGTTGTGGTACTCCTCCGGATGAAGGCGGAACCACAGCCCGTGCCTGTTTATAAGCTGGGTGAAGGTGTTCCAGGAGTCTCGAGAACCCATCGTGACGACGCATCCCAAAAGGTTGGAGTTGTAGTCTGTATACTCATCGCCCATCTGCTTGAACAGGTAGTAGTTTCCAAGGCCCATGGCGATGGCAGTTATGTTCTTGACCGCGGTCGCCCAGCCCAGCGCGTGGGGATGCACGGAGAAGTCCACGCCGAAATTGAAGCCCTTGAGATAACGTCTCAGGTCCTGGAGGAACTCGTCCCTGCGCCCTCCCAGGCGGTGCTGCTTCGTGGCGAGCAGCGAGGTCGTGGGAGCGTACTTATTCACCTCCTTGGAAATGTTCGGACCGACCATGATTGCCCTGCTTATCCTCTGGGGTATGTGGTCCTCCATAATCTCATATGGAAGTTTTACTCCAGACACCTTGCCCTGCTTGTCGTATTCGAGGAAGAGGCCTTTGGTCAACGAGACCAGGTCAGGGCTCTGCTTGGCCATCGGTGCCGAGTCGAATATGTCCCTCAATGCCCTCGTGTACATGGTGAACTCGTTAGACCTCGGACCGAGTATGATCAGGTCAGCGTCTTTGACCGTCTTGAATACAGCACGTCCGAAATCTCCCAAACCTATCTGGTCGCAGATGCCCAGCTCCTCCACTGAGAGCTGGCAGTGCCTGGGAGAGTATGCCCTGACAGCGATGCCGAGGGACCCCCAGTCGAAGTGCGCTGGCGGGGCATAGGCCGACCGGTCACCTATCATCTTCTCAAGCGCCTCCTGCCTCCAATCAAAGTATGAAAACATCCTAATTTCTTCAGGAGGTTTCTTGTCTGAAAACTTGTCTGCCGGATGCCACCTCTTGGGGTCCGCACCGAGGCTCGCAACTGTCTGGCTCCAAACGCCCTCAGGGAGAACTGCGACCTTCTTGTACAGCTTCATATGGGCACCTCGTCGAAATGATGGCAGATGGTGTTGGAGTAGACCTTCATCACGTCCATCTCCAATATGCTCAGGTTGGAGTCCTCGATGCGGATGATTCCCCTGCTCACAAAGTCGTCAATCGACTGGTCGAAGACCTCTTTGGGTCGTCTCTCAAAACCGCCGACCATAGGGGGCCGGTAGTCCTTTCGCCCGAGCAGGACCCCCATGTCCAGGAGGAAACGGCTGTACCCGCCCCCGATGTCCGGTGACTTGATGAGCGAATATGACATGAGGGCTGTAGGAAACACTGGGAAACTCTTGGCTAGCTCCGCACGGACCTTTGAGGCGAGCTCTTCCCTGAGGTCAGGTATGTCCTGCTTGGTCTTGCCCTCCACAAACGAGGTGAGATCGATGGGTTCGGCAAAATTGATGGCAACCTCGCCCTTGCCCATGTTCTTGGCTGTGTGCGCGATCAGCTCCCGTAAGGCCCGCCAGCCCGTGAGCGTCTTGGCTTCCCGGGCCAGCTGCCTCTCCTCCATTATGTGGTTGTATGCTATCCCTGTTGGGAACATCACGTACCGCGCATCCGCCTCTATCGCGGCCCCGACAGCAGCACCCAGGAGACCCAGCCGCATCCGTCCGAGCCCGCCGTTCCTGGGTCTCCCCCCTTCAGGGAAAAAACACAGTTCCCCACCATGGATCAGGACGCTCTTTGCGTATTCCTTCAGGCAGAGGTGGTATCTCCTGTCTCGGAAGTTGCGCTTGGTCGCTATAGCCTTCAGCCTTCTCAGGAACCAGGAGGTTAAGGGGTTGTACAGGTTGCGGCCGGCTGCGAAGTGGGGATAGTCCTCCCCTTCGTCGATCAGCCCCAGACCGAGGATGAAAGGGTCAATGATGCTCCTGTGGGTCGGCGTGTATATCCTGACAGCATCCCTTTGTTCCCTCACCGGACCTACGCCGTCAGCCTCTATCTTTGGGTAAAGGGAGGCGAACAGCCACCTAAGCGGAGGGATAAGTATCCTCTCAAGGCTCTTCGAATGCCCTGCCTTAATGTCTGTCAAGAATTCCTGCGCCTTGAGTATGTTCTCTTTTAGGCTTTCCCTGCCCTCATCGATGAGGTGCGATTGGACATTTGAGTATGCGAGTTCCCAGACAGAATCGTAATCGATTTCCATGTTCTCACCGCATACTCACCTCTTCCCCTCACTACATATCCTCAGCTGGCGCGTGTGTCATGGACACCACTGCTGAAATGAACATCACCGCGAAAACCACGCAAAACGCCACGCCCCACTGCAGGTTCCTTGGAATAATCCAAACAGCAGAAAAAAGGAAGCCTAGCATTGACGCGAGCATGAATGAGCTTGATAACGGCGCAAAGACGTTCCGCATTTTATCACCCCTATCCTAAGTCTCTCCCTGACTATAAAAAGTTTGCTAATTGAACTTTATGAAGTTGAGCTCGGATGTCTTTACCTCCGACATGCCTCGGACGAGGCGGTCCTGCAGGGCCTGCATCCTTTCTATCGCTATGTTCTTGCACTCGCCGCAGAGCATCCTGCCGCTCTTGCAGTCATTGTAAATCTTCTCGAGCTCCTCGTCGTCTTCTATGAGGTGCTGCTTGTGCAGCTCGAATATGATGCACTGCTCTGGTCTGCCACCTTTCTTCCTCTGCTCTTCGACGGTCTCCCTCCCGCCTGTTAGTGCTTTGCGGAGCTTTCTTGCGACTTCCTTGTCGTCCTCAGGCAGGGTTATGCATGAGTCCGGCTTGGATTTGGACATCTTGATCTCTCCGTCGAGTGAGGGAGTGTACTTGTGGTAGATCGAAGAGGGGGGGAAGAACTTCTTCTTCCGGGTCCTCGCAACTATGTCGCGGGACAGCCTGATGTGCGGATCCTGGTCGATGCCGACAGGTATCACTCCCGGCATGCGCTCTGCTATCTGGGGATACAGTATGTCACCGACCTGAGTGATAGCTGACATGATCCTGCCCGGATCGGTGTTGCCGTAGATCGCTTTGAACTCATTGAACGTGACCTTATGTGCAAGTTCGAACGCCAGGTGGATCACGTCCTTGTTCTCGGACTGGAAGTAGAACGTGGTCTTCTTGGGGTCCAGCCCCAACGCGATATAGGCAGGGACGTGGAAATCCATGGCCCTCTTCCTCGCCTCCTCAAGGGACACGTCCCTGGCTGCAGCTGACTCGAGGTCGGCGATTAGCATGTAGGCGTGGCCGCCGTGCTCCTGGAAGTACCTTATGTTTTCGACCACCAGCTTGTTGCCGAAATGGATCCTTTCATTGGTGGGCATTATGCCGGAGAGCACGTAGAAAGGCTTCTTTTCCTTGATGCACCGGGCGATAATCTTCAGGTCCCTGCCTGCGAAGACCACACCCCTGCGCATCGCACGGTTCGGGTCCGGCATGCTGCCTGGGTCGAAGGGCTCTAGGCCGAAGTCTTTTATGATCTTGGCATAATCCTCTACCAGCTCTGACCCGTAAGGGTCTATCAACTTGGTCATGATTAAGAATCGTGGTCCTGACGGACTTATAAATCTTTTGGGCTGAGGGTCAGCAGGGTTATCTCGTTCCTCGAGCCAAGCCTCATGGGAGGCCCCCACGTGGCAGTGCCAGGCGAGATGTATATCTTCATCCCTCCGTGGTCATGCAGCCCTGAGACATATGGATAGACCAGCCTGACCAACAAGTTGAACGGGAAAACCTGCCCGGCGTGAGTGTGGCCCGACAGCTGAAGGTCGACCCCAGCATCCCTAGCCTCATCAAGCCCGAGGGGTGCGTGGTAGAGCAGGACCGCCGGCTTATCCTTGTCGATTCCGACACTTGCGACCTTGTCGTTGCCCCTCCTCTCATCCGGAGGGTATGATATTCCGACCAGCTGGATCCCCTTAAAGTCCACTATCTCGTCGTCGAGCATCCTCACCTTGGTCGTCTTGAGCGTGCTCCTAACGTAGTCCAGGCCTTCGTAGACCTCATGGTTACCTGTTATGAAATAGGCTGGCGCCTCCAGCTGGTTGAGGGGAGCGTAATCACTTGGAGGGAGCTTCCTGGAGCTGTCGAACAGGTCGCCTGTTATAACTACGGCGTCCGGTGAGAGCGAGTTGACCCTGTCGACGATGCCTTTGAGGTATTTTCCTCCCCGGGCTGTGCCGAGATGCAGGTCCGATATCTGGACCAGACGGACTTCCTCATCAAGACCGTCGATTCTGACGCTCACTTCCCTCACCGTCTCGGTGGCAGCATTCGCAACTGATATCCCTGTCAATATCAGCGTCAGAATGATTACAGACCATCCCATGAAAGGCCTTGCTGCAGGCAAAGCCAGCATGAGCAGTTCCGCGATGAGCACCAGTCCGAAAAGCAGTAGCAGCACCCCAAGCCAGGTGCTGCTCGCGATATAGAAAACCTTTGTGATGAAATTGGGCCAGGTCCTCTCAAGCACGGTCATTACCACGAACGACAGCGTAAGGAGACCTGATGCGAGAAAGATGAGCCATGAAGGCCTGATGGAAAACATCTTAAGGAGCCTCAGACCGACGACGACGTGGATCATGAAAAGTACGCTGAAGAACAGTAGGAACATTGCGACGTACAAAAAAACCCTTGCCATTGGTTGGGTGGAATTTCTGGATAGAATAAAAACTTGACTATTTCCTGAGGCTGCGGAAGATTGCCTTCACCCCGAGCGCCAGGGCCAGTGCTTCCGCCTGCTCCTCGTCTGCGAGGTCGGTGATGAAGCTTACAGTGGTCTCAAGCCCCTTCTCCTTACACCTGTGGACGAACCTGAGCAGGTCTTCGTACGCATCATCATATTTCGGCCTGCAGAGATTATCATAGTCGTCGGGAGTGACAGCATTTAGGGATATGGATATCCTCTTCACTCCAGCCCTCCTGAGCTCCGATGCGACGTCCCGCCCGGGGTAAAGCCTCTGCACCGTGCCTGCTGTGTTCACCCTCACGGGTATCTCGGTGTTATGGACCATCCACCTGGTGATCTGGATCACGTCGTCGAGCCTGAGCAGGGGCTCGCCGACCCCGCAGAAGACTATCTCACCGCATTCGGTCTTCAACCGAGCCTTGAGGTCACTGATGACTTCGGATATCCTCGGTTCCCGGTCGAGCTTGAGCTGTGCTCCAGTATCCTTCGACAGCACCGAGACATCACAAAAAGTGCACCTGTTCACACACCTGTTGGTCAGGTTGATGTAGATGTTGCCCTTGTACCTGTAGACGAAGTCAGGCATCAGCACCACCACCCAGCAGGCTCCTTAGGTCTTCGAGTGCATTCTCCCTTGAGCGGGGAAAGACCTCGACCGAGAACTTGCAGTGGAAGCAGTCTCCCGAGTCTGTGATGAACCTCTTGCCGGAGAGGAGCCTGGGCTTGTCGAGCCTGATGAAGAAGTGAAGGTGCTCGTCAAGCCGTGATTCCAGCTGCCTAACGAGGAGGCCGCGCTGGTCTTCAGTGAGGCTGCCGAAGAATTGGTCGGAGAACTTCCTTATGTGAGACCTCTTGTCCAGCGTCACCTCGAACACTATTATCTCCCGCTCGTTGAAGCCGATCGCCTTCGTCCTCTTGAGAACTATCTTCTGATCCTCAAGGCTGAAAGGGAACAACGATCTCAACGCCTCCTCTATTCTCGCCGGTTCGTCCTCGGGTTTGGAAAAAACTGAAACGGTCACGCGGTAAAAGCCCATGCCAAAAGAAAACAACAAGTCATTATTATGGCTTGTGCAAACAATTAAATATGGCCGAGCAATTGTAACTCGCATGAAGCACACCATACCTATCACGCTCGCTCTCGTGCTGATGTTCCTGCTGACCCAGCTTGTCGGTCTCGTGATAACGAGCCAGTACATCACGACGACAGTCACTGAGGCCGGGGTGGAGGTGATCCAGTGGAAGCAGCTTCCCTTCGACGTGCAGCGCCCCGAGGTCAACGAGTCCCAGTCCTACATATTCATAATACTGGCCATCCTGATCGGCACAGGAATCGCGATCCTGATCATGAAGTACAAGAAGAGAATGATATGGAAGGGGTGGTTCTTTGTGTCGGTGCTGATATGCCTGACCTTCGCCTTCGGGGCATTCCTCCCAGAGCTGATAGCCTTCGTCCTCGCTCTCGTCCTCAGCATCTTCAAGGTGTTCCGCTCGAACATCTATGTTCACAATTTCACAGAGATATTCCTGTACGCAGGGATAGCGGCGATATTCGTGCCCATCATGAACCTATTCGCAGCAGTGATGCTGCTAATCCTTATATCTGCATACGATATGTATGCCGTCTGGCACAGCAAGCACATGGTGGCACTAGCCAAGTTCCAGACCGGCCAGAAGCTCTTCGCAGGCCTCTTCATCCCGTATGACAGGAAGGCGGCTCCGGAGATCAAGGAGGCGGTCCCAGAGAAGGCCAACACTTCGGCCCCGAAAGCCCCTAGGACCGCGATACTCGGCGGCGGCGACGTCGCGTTCCCCCTCATATTCTCGGCTGTCGTGATGAAGTCCATGGGCATCATCAACGCCATCACCATCTCGATAGTCGTCACTATTTCCCTGTTCCTGCTGTTCTACTTCGCAAAGAAGGACAAGTTCTACCCGGCGATGCCTTTCCTGACGCTGGGATGCTTCGTCGGCTACGGCATAGTCTTGGCGGTCAGCCTAGTGCCTTAGGATACCGAAATACAGGAAGAAAAGGACGATAAGCGATACCCCAAAGGATATAGCAGAGAACATCACATCCTTCTGCTGGAAATACATGATAACACCCAACGCGATGCTGAAAAGGAGCGCCATCGCAAGCGCTGTGAATGTGCTGTGCCCCATGACAAACGCTTAGGGGCAGCTTGGATATAAATGTTTCCTAGAAATATTTTTATATCCTGCAGGATTCGTTCGTGAGATGAAACCCGGTGACAAAGTTTTGGTCAGGACAGGCAGCGGAGAGGTGCAAGGCACTCTCATGCCCGGGGATGACAAGTTCTACGTTGTGAAACTGTCCAACGGGTACAACGTCGGGATCGACAAGGGCGAGGTCAAGGAGGCAAAGGTCATCGAGGCTTACAAGGCTCAGAAGCATCTGCCTCGGAAGGAAAAGCAGGACTCAAAGCTGCCGAAGGTCATGATCCTGCACACCGGAGGCACAATCGCCAGCAGGGTCGACTACAACACGGGCGGAACGATCGCCCAGTTCACTCCCGACGACCTTGTCGAGATGTTCCCTGAGCTCACCAGCATCGCGCAGGTATCATCCAAGCTCATCCGCAACATGCAGTCGGACGACATGAGATTCGACCACTTCAACCTCATCGCAGACGAGATTGCGAAGCAGGTCTCCGAGGGATTCGACGGGGTAATCATAACGCACGGAACCGACCTGCTCCACTACACTGCGGCCGCCCTCAGCTTCATGCTCCAGGACCTGCCTGTCCCTGTCATCGTGGTAGGGGCGCAACGCAGCTCCGACAGGGGCTCCAGCGACGCGGGGGTGAACCTCCTAAGCGCCGTCCGGTTCGCTGCCAACTCAGACTTCGCAGGTGTCGCAGTTTGCATGCACGCAAACATGAGCGACGACTCGTGCGTGATGCTCCAGGGAAGCAAGGTCAGGAAGATGCACACCTCCAGGAGGGACACCTTCAGGCCGATCAACTGCCTGCCCATCGCCAAGGTGAACGGGGAAAGAATCGAGATGCTGAGGAGCATGGCCAAAAGGGACGCGTCAAGGAAGCTGAAGGTGACGCACATCAAGCCGTCACTCAAGGTCGGGCTGCTCAAGGTACACCCAAACATGTACGCAGGCGAGGTCCTCGCGTTCAAGGGTTTCGACGGCCTGGTGGTCGAGGGCACGGGCCTGGGGCACGCGCCCATATCCGAGATAGACGAATTCACCAAGGAGCACACCCGGATAAGGAAGTCGCTGACTGACCTGTCGAAGGGCGGGACCTTCCTCGTGATGGCGTCCCAGACCATCTACGGAAGGATAAACATGGATGTCTACTCGCCCGGAAGGACCATTCAGAAGTGCGGGATGCTTGGCAACCACCATGACATGACCCCAGAGACCGCTTACATCAAGCTGGCCTGGCTGCTGTCGAACAGGCCCAAGGAGGTCGCGGAGCTGATCGCAGAGGACCTGGTGGGCGAGATAAGCGAAAGGACCGAGATAGGTACGTTCCCATGAAATGCGGCATTGAGATTCACCAGCAGCTCGATACGGGCAAGCTGTTCTGCAGATGCCCAAGCGAAATCAGGGACGACGTCCCACACAGGGTCTTCCGCCGCAAGCTGAGGGCTGTGGCAGGCGAGACCGGCGACATAGATATAGCTGCAATGCAGGAGCAGGCCCGAGACCTGACATACATCTACGAGGCTTACGACGACACCACCTGTTTGGTGGAGGCCGACGAGGAGCCACCGCTTCCCATGGATGAGGAGGCGCTTGACATCGTGCTGGAGGTCTCGAAGATGCTCAAAGCCTCCTTCGTCGACCAGGTGCAGGTCATGAGGAAGACTGTGGTCAACGGCTCGAACACGTCAGGCTTCCAGAGGACAGCGCTGGTGGCGACCGACGGGAAGCTCGAGACCCCCTCTGGCGACGTGGGCATACCAACCATATGCATAGAAGAGGATGCCGCAAGGGACATAGCAAGGGAGGGCGACGAAGTTACCTACCGCCTTGACCGGCTGGGAATCCCACTCATAGAGATTGCGACCGATCCTGACATCACGACATACGAGCAGGTCAGGGAGGTGGCTGAGAAGATAGGTATGATACTGCGGTCGACACGGAAGGTCAAGAGGGGTCTTGGCACCATAAGGCAGGACGTGAACGTGTCGACCGAGGGAGGCAGGCGTATTGAGATCAAAGGCGCCCAGGACCTCAAGATGATCTCCAAGCTGGCAGAGCTCGAGGTCAAGCGCCAGGAGAGCCTCATCGAGATCAAGAAAGCCTTCAAGGTCCTCAAACCGAAGCTTGACTCAAACCCAGAAGAGCTCGACCTCAAGGATTGCGGATGCTCTTTCGCAGCCAAGGCGGACTGCGTTATCGGGCTCAAGCTGGACGGGTTCGCAGGCCTGCTGGGAAAGGAGCTGCAGCCTGGTAGGAGGCTTGGCACCGAATTCTCCGACTACGCCAAGGTAAAGGCAGGCGTCGGCGGGATTATACATTCCGACGAGGACCTAGGCAAGTACGGCTTTGCCAAGGAGGAGGTCGTGAGGATCAGGGACTCGCTGAAGGTCGGCGAGAACGACGCTTTCGCACTTGTGGTCGGGACCAGGGAGAAATGCCGTATCGCGATAGAAGCGGTCAGGCTCAGGGCGAAGATGTGTTCTGACGGAGTCCCAAAGGAGGTACGCAAGGCCAACAAGGACGGGACGACCAGCTTCCTACGCCCCATGCCTGGAGCCGCGAGGATGTATCCTGAGACAGACATTCACCCTATCACCCTCTCTGGCGAGAGGCTGAAGGCCATCACGACCGGAGAGCTCCTGACAGAGAAGGCGACCCGGTTCGAGAGGGTCTACAAGGTCAGCCCGGACCTGGCCAGGATGGCTGCGAAGAGCGCATGGTTCGACCTGGACGAGATGGTGGGCAGGTACAAGAACGTGAAGCCCGCCCTGATCGCCGAGAGCGCGCTCGTATTCCCAAAGGAGATCAAGCGCAGGCACAACAAAGAGCTCGACATCAAGAGGCACATACACACAGTCCTTGAGAAGCTGGATGCCGGCGAGATCAACAACGATGCCGTGTTCGAGCTTCTCGTCGACATCGCGCACGGCAAGAAGCCTGACTTCTCCAAGTTCAAGATGGTAAGCGACGAGGAGCTTGAGAAGGCAGTAAAGGAAACCGTGTCCAAGAACAAGGGTGCGCCTTTCGGCGCCCTCATGGGCATGGTCATGGGCCGCTTCCGAGGCAGGGCCGACGGAAAGAAGATTTCTGAACTGGTCAAGAAGCACATTGCCAAACCTTAAAAGTAACGAGTTCTCCCCGCGTCAACATGATACTGCAATTCGTGCATGGCAACATGGTGTACATCGATGATGAGCTTATCGATAGGGACATCGCCGCGCTCGAGCTTGAGGGCAAGACTGGCAGGTACGTGGACGGCGTATATACCGCGCCTTTTCCGAATCTGCACGGGCACCTGTGCTGTCTGAGATACAACCAGCAGCTCAAAGGTGAGAACATAGAGAAGGTCTGCCTGGATGTCTGCCCTCACAACAGAGAGAAGAACCCCTTCGCGGCCGGCGGGCTCAACGAAGATTGCATAGAGCTGGTCTTCAAGGGGGTTTCCCTCGACGGGGAGAACAGGTACATAGAGGGACTATTTGTCACTGATGATTTCTATGACGTCTAGGCTCTGCAGGGCGTGTTCGCGCCCGACCGTCTGCTTCTTCTTGACGTCCACCGCGCGTATGAACTTGTCGCCGAAGTCCGAGTGTAGCCTGTAGGCGAAGTCGATGACCGTGCTCTTCGGCGGCATCAGGAAGCAGTCCGGCAGGGTGTGACCGTACTGGTCCTCGAGCTTCTTGGTCCCTCCGGGGAACACCGCAATGTATCCCAGCAGATCGAACACGGCCCTGTTGAGGGTCTCCTGCACTCCCGATGAGCCGAACCTGTCAAGGACGTTTTTCTGTATGAAGTCGAGCGCCGCCTTCTGCTTCTCGGAGAGCTCGGCGCCCTGGGCCAATGAGAACTTGGCGTCGCCGGGTATGTAGCTGATGAGCTTGTGGTGCCAGGCCTCTTTTAGTGCGAGCTCAGCCTCGGCGCAGCAGCCGATGATCATGTGCTCCGGGAACTCTTTCTTAAGCTTCTCCAGATTCTTTTCCCCGGACTTCATGTCTATCTTGTTTGCGGCGATTACCATGGGCTTGGTCAGCTTGCGGAGCTCAGCTGCGAGTCCGAGCAGGTCGTCATCCGTCCAAGATGTGGCAGGCTTTTCGAAAATCCCCCTGCTCTTAAGGGAGGACGACACCATCTCCTCAGTCACCCTCAGCCCTGACAGCTGCTTTGCCAGCGCCTTGTGTATCTCCTGATGCTCCTGCTGGACCTGCCTTGCGAACTTCTCCCAGCCCTTCTTGAGGATGCCCAGGTACCAGTAGTCTAGCTCGACCTCCAGGAACTTGACGTCCTCTGCCGGGTCGTAGGTGCCAGGGGTCACCGGCTCGCCCTTCTCGTTGGTGGAGCCGGCGGCATCTATCACGTGAATCAGCACGTCGGCCTGCCTGAGGTCGTCCAGGAACTGGTTGCCCATCCCCTTGCCCTCATGCGCGCCGGGCACCAGGCCGGCAACATCGATTATGTCTACGGGGACGAAGCGCTGATGCTCGATGCAGAACCCCTCCCTGGGCTGGCATTGCTTGCCGAAGAAGGAGTCGACGCAGTCGATCCTGACGAAGCCTATCCCTTGGTTGGGTTTGATGGTTGCGAAAGGGTAGTTGGCTATCTCTACGTCGGCCAGAGTCAATGCCTTGAAGAACGTGCTCTTGCCTACATTCGCTTTCCCTACCACCCCGACAAGCATCCACCCAAAGAATCCAAGAAAGTATAAAAAGATATCTACTCATGGTCACGGATGAAATACTTCATCCTATTGACCTTGTCTATGACGAAGGACATATGACCAAGGATGATCACCCTTTTAGCCTTGTGCGAATTGTCAAGCCTCTTGGCCTCAATGATCTCATCGAATTCCTTGACTGCCATCTTCCATGCAATCGCGACATCGGAATTTTCGCCGAAGTGCTGGACAAGTAGGTGCTCCATGGACACCATCCTGTTATGGAATCCGGAATAATGCGCTAGGTCAAGGCTCCTGAAGTCCTTTTGGATGTCCCTAAGACGCTCGCCCGACATGAAAACGAATGATTCACAGGTGTATTTAAGTCTTTTCACCTTTTTTGAAGATAAGCAGGATTCCGAGAACACCTCGCCTGACATCCCGAAGACGAGAACTTTCACAAAGCTTAATAGGCCTCGAGGTTTCCAGAAGGGAGATGCTTAAGTGCGACCTGCACCTCCACGCGTCGGAGGACAAAAAGGACCCTTTCATCAACTATTCCGCAAGGCAGCTGATAGACTACGCCGCTGCGAAGGAGTTCGACGTCTTGTCGTTCACCTTCCACAAGAAGCTTTTCTTCCCCAAGGATGTCAGGAACTATGCCGAGAGCAAGGGCATCCTGCTCATCCCGGGCTCAGAGCTCATGTTTGGGGACAAGGAGGTGATAGTTTACAACCCCCCTCCTGACAGGTTCGACCGGATTAAGAGCATGGAAGACCTAAAAGGCCTCGAGGGCATCGCAGTCAATGTCCCGCACCCGTTCTATCCGGCGCTGAACTGCATGGGCGACGACCTGTTCAACTATCTGGATGTCATTGATGCGTTGGAGTTCTCCAACTTCTACACGAGGGTTTTTGGCAGGGACTTCCCGAACTTCAACCGAAAGGCAGTCGACGCAGCGAGGGAGCACGGCCTGACACTAATCGGGAGCTCAGACACCCACTACATGGAGCAGTTCGGCTACACGTACTCCATGATAGACGCCGAAAAAAACGTCGACTCTGTGATCGACGCGATCAAGAAGGGCAGGGTCGAGGTGGTCAGCACCCCCATGCCGTCGCTGAGGTGGTTCATGCTGGGAGGCAAGGTGTTCTTCTGGTTCCCGAAAGGCAAACTCTTGAGGGCCGTTTTCCGCAAAACTTAAATAGTGAGAAACGGCATTTTTATACCATGGCAGTCACTGTAGCCAACTTCGAGATAACCAACAAGCAGGTCGTGAACGTCGAGTCGCTGTACAAGCTGATGCACGAGTGGCTGGTCGAGGAGGGCTACAGGGACATGGCGACCGGCGATGACAAGTTCGAGACCCTCTACCTTGAGAAGATCACCCAGATGGGAGGCAAGGAGATATGGGTTTGGTGGCGGACCGGCAAGGTGCCTGACCAGAACTCCTACCTCAGGTACCTGATTGACATCGACATGCACGTCCTGGGCATGAGCGATCAGGAGGTCATGCACCAGGGCAAGAAGATCGCTACCAACAAGGCGGAGATAACCATATTCCTGCGAGCAAGCCTCGATCTGGACTACAGGAAGAACTTCGAGAAGAGCTCCTTTATCTCAAGGTTCAAGGAGAGCTTCCAAAAGAGGATATACAAAAAGGAGATAGACGCCCACATGTCGGTCGTCTACAACAAGGCTTACAGGCTGCAGAACACCATCAAGCAGCACCTGGAGCTCGCGACATTCGTGAGCCTTCCAAAGGCCTTCCATCCCGAGAAGGGACACGAGTGAGAAATTTTATATATGCACTGGGAATTCTCTATCACGCGCCCCCGTAGCATAGTGGCTAGTGCGGCGGACTTGTAACAACAACCGGAGGTTATGATGCATGGAATCTCCGGATTTCAAGCAATCCGCAGGTCGTGGGTTCAACTCCCACCGGGGGCTTTTAAGAAAAAGAGAAAAAAATTTATCTCTTCCTGTCTCCCTTGTACAGGTACTTAAAGAGCTCGTTGTCCGGACCGACGATGAGCGTCGAGTTCTTAGCGTCCTTGAGCTTCTCGAGAGACTGCATGAAGGAGTAGAACTCCGGGTCGGTCTTGTAGCCGTCGGCATATATCTTGACAGCCTGGCGGTCAGCTTTGCCCTTGATCTCCTCTGCGGTCCTGTAAGCTTCGGACCTTATCCTCTTTAGCTCGCGCTCTTTTTCGCCCTGGATGCGGGAGTACTCGCCCTCGCCCTCCGACCTGTACCTCTCAGAGATCCGCTTTCGCTCGGATATCATGCGCTGCTCGACCTTCTCTTTTACCCTGTCGACGTAGACCAGCCTCTTGATCATGAAGTCCTCGACAGCGATGCCGAACTGCTCGCACTTCTTGTTGACCTGTTCGGTGATGTAGTGCACCAGCTTGTCGCGGCCCTCGGCGATCTGTTCGACCTTCACGGTCTCCTCGAGCTCGGGGTCGTTGACCGACATCTTCCGGTTGCTGGTCCTGATGCTCTCGATCGCGTTCCGGTTGCTTACCTCTTCCCTAAGCACGCCGTCGATGATGTCGTCGAGCTTCGCCAGCGCATTGCTCTCGAGACCCTGCAGGGTGTTGAAGAAGATGTATGGGTTGGTAATCCTCCATCGCGCAGTCGGGTCGAAATGCAGGTACACCTTGTCCTTGGTTGGGATCTCCTCTGGGAATCCGTCCCATTCCTGCAGGCGCCTGTCGAATGTGTTGACATCCTGGATGAAAGGCACCTTCCATTTCCAGCCTGCTCCTGACGCATCGATCTCCGGATTGAGGAGACTGCCCTTGGTGGTGTACGCCTTGATGTCCTTCTCGATGTGGTCAACCAGCGCGTCCTTCTCAGCCGGATTGTTTGATATCGGGTTTAGCACGACCTTCACCGGCTTTCCGAACTGGGTAACGACTGCCTGCTCATGCTGATCCAAAGTGTAGTAGCTTGAATTGAAGGTGATCAGCGCCGCAAAGCTCAATATGCCTCCTGTGATCCATTTGGTCAGCGATTTCATTTTGACTCACCCCCCAGGTTAAGCTGCTTTAGCAGGAGTCCGGTCTCATCCTCAGTGTAGATTATCTTGTCGGTGTTCTTGAGGATCTCAGGCAGCGCCTCGAGGAACATACGCTTCCTCGTGATCTCGGGCTCCTTCCTGTACTCCGCGTAGATCTCCTTGAACCTGGCGACATCTCCTTTTGCCTTGTTGACGCGCTCGGTCGCATAACCCTCTGCCTCTTCTATGAGGCGTTTTGCCTCACCTTTCGCCTTTGGTATCTCCTTGTTGTAGAGCTCCTGTGCGTTGTTAATCTTGGCAGACCTCTCTTGTATGGCCTCGTTGACCTCGTTGAAGGAGTTCCTCACGTTCTCAGGTGGGTTCAGGGACTGCAGCTGTACCATGGTGACCTCGAGTCCTGAACCGTATGAGTCAAGCTTGTCCTGGAGGCGCTTCTTTACCTCAAATTCGATTTGGGACTTGCCTGTGGTGATTATTTCGTCGATGCTCGCGTCACCCGCAACAATCCTCATAGAAGCCTCTGATACGTCCCTTAGTATTTTCTCTGGGTTCTTGACGTTGAACTTGTACGCGACGGGATCCTTGATTTTGTACTGGACTACCCATTCGACATCGGCCATGTTCAGGTCACCAGAAAGCATTCGGTATTCGTCCCTGAGCACATCCATCGCCTGCTCTTCCACATCCCCTACGTGCTTCAGCCCTTCTGTATCTATGATGTCATAGAGGTCGCCTTTGCCTACCTTGCCACTCTTGATAGCCTCGTTGTCGATGTACTCAGTCTTGACGCCTGCCTTCAGGGTGCGGAAGCCGAACGCTTCGGAGAATATGGCCTGGTTTTGGACTTTTTCAACGCTTTGGACGTAGGGAAGCTTGAAATTAAGCCCAGGTCCGGCGGTCTTTGTGTAGCGTCCGAATGTCGTGACGATTCCAACACTATCGTTGGAGATGGTATAGAAGCTCGAAAGCCCAGTGATGAGGGCGACTAATCCGCCACCACCCCATTTAAACCATTTCCCGTTTTTCTCCCAGAAATTACGGACAATCCATTCATCACTGCCCCTTTCTGTGGTCTCTCTCCAATTTTTTTTCATACATTCACACCTCACACAGTTTAGAGATTAGGAATACGGGAAGAAATGTGCTATTCTTAAATCTATTGATTTCAATCTACTTAATAGTAGTAAAAATATGTGGTTAAATGCCCCGTAACTGACCTTTATCGATATAATTTCTTTATTAACTGAGAAAGAGTAGTGATTTTTTAGTATTATCTCAATAATATCCGGTGTTGTGCAGTTTTACTGAATTTGGACCTAAACAGAATTATTGTTACGTGATTGAGTAGACCTCGCCCACAACCGCCATGTGGTCGCTCACACCGTCAACGGTGCGCACGTTGTCTGCCCTATACTTCCCTTTCGAGAAAATCGTGTCAACCACCAACCGGAGATGCGGCTTCTTGAAGAACTTAGGATCGAGAGTAGTCTCCACTTCTGGTGGTAGGTTGTCTGTGAAATCCTTGAGAAACTTTGTGAACATCTCCTCGCCGCGCGCTGCGTTGAAATCCCCGCAAAGGATCAGGTCAGCATACTGGGAAGTAATCCTTTCAAGGTTGTCAAAGGCCTGATACTGCCGCGGGGTCGGCACGCCTTTAGGGGTCCATTCGAAATGGGTCGTTGCAATCCTCACCTCATCCCCATCCTTCTTGAATCTCGCATGAGTCAAAACCCGATCAACCTGTTCCCCTCCTACGTAGAGTGGCACCTTCCCTTCTCCCATATAGTACTCGCTCACAGCTACATAATGATCGACTCTGCTGAGCATCGCAACGCCGATGACGTCCGGCACCAGGTCGTCGCCGTATTGGGGCTCCTCCGTAACATACACCATGGGTCCGAAGTCCTTGTCCATACCAAGAATATCACTAAGCGTGTTTACATCCCTTCGGAACGCCTCCTGAAGGCAGACGACGTCGGGTTTCTCGTCCTTGATGAACTCCACCACTCTATCTAAATGCTTGCTTGCTTCGATGTTGAGTGTTATGAGCTTTATCGCCATCCCGCCCCAGAAAAAAAGCCCTATTTATAAGTGTATCCTCCTATGAGCATCACATATCACAAGATTCTTATTTCCCCCCTAAATACCAACCATTATGGATGTAGTTTTGATAGGCGTCTCGGACCGTTCCCTTCTCTGGAAGGACGGGAAACTCAAGGAGAAGGATTACGAATCCTTCGTAGAGGAATACGCAAGATACCTCGCCAAGAACTTCGAAAACGTGATAGTCACGCCCGACGACGGCGTATACACAGACATAGCGGTCAGGTTCGGTGAGCTCAAGGGAAGAAAGGCGATCGCCTACTATCCAGACCAGGACAAGTTCTACGGCTACGAGCATCTCAAGCCCAACTTCCCCAAGTTCGACGTCCGGCCTATAGGGGGTGACTGGTACAAGCTCAACGCCGAACTAACCAAGCAGGCAAACGCGGTGATCAGCATCGGATTCTCGCCAGGGGTGCTGATCGAAGGGGGCTTCATCAAGTACCACCAGAAGTATGCTAAAAAGGACATCCGCTGGTTCATAGACGAGCGCTGCATCAGCCAACGCCTGCCCAAGTCGTTCCATGACCAGATAAGGGACATACAATATTTCTCAAGCCTTGAGGAGCTCGATGCCAAATGGTGATGCTCTGCCCCAATTGTAAGAAGCCGACGCTGATCCAGCACGCCGGAGGCATCTCTGGTCTTTACGAGTGCAAGAACTGCGACTACATAGGCACGCTCGTGATCGAGTACGACCCTGAAGAAAAAGAATAAGCATGCGTTGAAGCGAAACCTTAATAAGAACATCAGGCGTTCCACAGCCCATGTCAGATCTTCTTGACATATTCAAACAGAAGAGGGGGAAGTACGGTCTGCCTGAGTTCAGCGAGCTAGACAGGCACTTCGACCTAGTCAGCATCGACAACTACGACGCGCTGCTCAGGTCGGTGAGGCATCGGATGACAGATAAACTCGACTTCTTCGCAAAAATCATCGAAGGCGTTCTCCAGCCAAACGAGAGCCTCTCATCCCTGCATGAGTACAAGCTCCTCGAGGACAAAAAGGAGCTTTACGACACCTACAGGAGCATGATGGGGCTCATCCGCAATTCGCACCTCCTTGAGCTGGACTCAACGGAAGAGGACGATGCAGAGTTCATCAAGGACTCATTCAGCAGATTCTCTAAGATGCTTCCTGTGCTCAGGAGGACTCTTGAAGAACTGCAGGGTTGCTGGTCAAAGGATGCACTCGCAGACGACAGCCCCCTGTACTTCGGGTGATACCATGAAACTCATAATCTTCGGACCTCCAGGCTCGGGCAAGGGGACGCAAGGGGCACGCATAGCAGAGAAGCTCAAGATAAAGCGCATCTCCACAGGCGACATCTTCAGGGACCACATCAAGCGCCAGACCGAGCTGGGGAAGATGGCGGACAAGCTCATTATAGAGGGCAAGCTCGTGCCCGACGACATCACCAACAGCATGGTCAAGGAATCAGTCGCAGGACTCGACAGCTACATACTGGACGGCTACCCCAGAAACATGATCCAGGCCCGCTTCCTGGAGGAAGAGATAGCCCCGACAGAGAAGGTGATCCACCTTGACGCCCCTGAGGACCTCATCATCAAGCGCCTGGTCAACAGGAGGGTGTGCTCCAAATGCAAGGCGAACTTCAACCTCCTCTTCATGCCGCCGAAGTCCGAAGGGGTTTGCGACAAATGCGGAGGGAAGCTCATCCAGAGGGACGACGACAACGAGGACTCAGTCAAGAAGCGGCTTGAGGTCTATAAGAGGCAGTCTGAGCCTGTCATCGAGTTCTACAGGGAGAAGGGAGTGGTCCAGACCTTCGACGCCAGCGACCCGCCTGACAAGGTTTTCGAGCGTATCATGGCGAGCCTTGATGTATGATGCAATAATCGCGGGCGCTGGGCCGGCCGGGCTGATGGCCGCAAGGGCGCTAAAAAGCAAGAATATCCTGATCATCGACCCAAAGAAGGAGATAGGCCTGCCCCTCAGGTGCGGCGAGGGCATAGCCGCGCATAAGTTCCAGGAGATATTCGGAAGGACGAATTTCCCATTCGTCAAGAACCGCCCGACGAGGCATAGGATCATCTACGGCCCGCTTATTAGGGAGTTTGGGATGCCCATGCTGGAGCTGGACAGGCCCAGTTTCGAGAAGTGGCTCGCTGAGCCCATCAAGGGTGCCCTGAGGCTGGGCGAAAGCGTAAGGGACGTCTCGGTCTTGCGGGATTCAGCAAAAGTCATGACTGACAAAGGCACCTACCAGGCCAAGCTCGTAATCCTCGCCCACGGTGCGCACTACGCCATCCAGGAGAGGCTCGGCCTCATGGATCAGGACCCCTTCATCCTCGCATGCGTGGGCGGCATATACCGATGCAAGAATGCCGATCCCAATACCTTCACCTACGTCTTCGACGAGAAGAACAAGGGGTACTTCTGGATCTTCCCGAAAAGTACAAATTTGGTCAACGCGGGGATTGGCGGTTTCGTCAGGAGGACGAGAGGTCTCAATCTCATGTCGCTTCTGGAGCAGCACGTAAAGGAGCATCTCGGCGACGCTGAAAAGGTCAGTCAGTACTCGGGCATAGTGCCTGCTGCGGCACCGATTAAATCGTACTCTGACCGGGTGATGGTCTGCGGGAACGCAGCCAACCATGTCATAGCCGGAACCGGCGAGGGTATCTATTTCGCCCTGAAAGGAGGGAGCATCGCAGGCCAGACCGCACTCGAAGCCCTGGAACATGGGAGGGCCGATTCGGGATTCTTAGAGAGGTACCAGCGGCGCTGGAAGAAGGAGTACGGAAAGGCCCTGCGCTTCGGCATCCAGTTCCGTGACATCATAGCCCTTGGGTACAAGTACGGCGCGCTTGGGGGTGTCTTCTCAGGGCCCAGCGATGACGAGCTGCATAGGATGCTCAGCGACGAGTGGATGCCTCCCCGTGCTGTCGCTTTCTGGAGGATTGCGAGGCTTTTTGGCATGCTCAGGAGCACGGAGAGGAAGCGGCTTCCGAAATCGTTCCTTCTGACCTACAAGGCAGTCAAGGCCTTCCTGCCCAGAGCGCCCTGATAACCACTGTTGCATAGCTGCCTTTGGGAAGGGAGAAGCTCACTTCCGCGGCGTCGGATCCCCGCTTCGAGATCCTTAGCCCCTCCACTTGGACTAGGCTGGGCCTGCGCCCGCCTTCTGCCGAGAGCTGAGGGTACTCCCTGAAAACGAAGTCCCGCGGGGAGAGGGAGCAATCGCCTGGCACTTCGTCGGAGCCGAAACCAACGATAGGAATGCTATCCGGGAGGTCGCCCGGGCCCACATCTGCGAACGCCATGCTGCCCTGTGAGTACGGCACCTCCACAGCGCCGTCAAGCCTCCTGATCTCTGCTGCCAAGAGTTCGTTGAATATCTTGGACTGCACCGAGTGGATGTACATCCTGAGTATTCTAATCGGCACAGCCCGCAGGGCTGCCAAGAAGTCGTTCCCTTGCGGGACCAGGCCAATCTTTTCGCTCGCGGCCGCAAAATCCCTCCTGAGCAGGTCCAGTCCCACCTCCACGTTCATGCTTGAGAAGCGCTGGTCGTCGAAGTAGTTCGGCACGTGGGCCACAGCCTCCGGCAGGCCATCGACTCCCCTCACGACGATTCTGAACTCGTTGGAGTGGTGCGCGCCTATGAAGAGGGGCGAGTCGGAACGGCCGAGTGGAGTGAGCTTGAGGTTCGGGCCCATATCCTTTGGTATGCCGCCGCCCTTGACCGATATGTACTGGGATGTTACCGCATCTTTGTCCTTTGCGCCGCAGTACCCCACATCCTTTGACCTCACCCCCAGCTTGCCGGCGACGATCTTTACCGCCTCCTCGGTCGTGAGGCCCTTCTTTTCCATGAGCGCTACCATGTACCTGCCCTCGTCGGAGAGCTTGAGGTCCATCCTCTCAAAAACGCAGAAGTCCTCCGGGGATTGCTTAATCCTGTACATGGGACTCAAGAAAGCGGGATTGATACTTATTAGTTCCGGAGGGGAAGCGAAGACTAACTGGCTTTATTAAATAGATTACGAAAAGATTAATAAATGTTCATGCCCTTCTCGACGGAGTGAGCCCGTAGCGCAGCCTGGATAGCGCGAGTGCCTCCTAAGCACTAGGTCGGGGGTTCGAATCCCCCCGGGCTCGTTGCGAAAAGAAATTATCGTAACAATAATCTCACTCTTCTTCGGCCTCGTGGCCTCGATTATTGTATACTCGAACATAAACGTGTTCGACGTGCTCTACAAGTTCCTCAACTTCTCCACAGTCCCGCTCGTATCCTACATACTGGCTGTGGTGTTTATCCAAAGCCTCCTGGTCTACAGGTGGAAGCTGATTCTGAGAGCAGAGGATCAAAGGGTCTCTTTCATCACTCTCTTCATGTACAAGACCGTCGCGTACTCGGTCAACTTCATCATGCCGACCGCCCACATTGGCGGCGAGGCGTCGAGGGCCTACATGCTCAAGAGGAACAACGTCCCCCTACCCGTAGGGGTGTCTTCCGTGCTCATCGACAAGTCGGTCGACGTGGTGTCCAACGTCCTCTTCGCGGCAGTTGGCCTGCTGCTTGTCTTCATCACCATAGCCATACCGTCAAACATGATGGTGCTGATGGTGGTCATAATAATCATCACCCTATTCCTGATCATCAGGTTCTACAGGAGGCTTGCCCACGGGCACCTGTTCATCTCGAAGTGGGTCAGGCGCCTCCACATCCACAAGACCAAGATGTTCCAGAAGTATGAGGAGGACTTCGAGCACACCGAAAAGGTGACCCTCGAGTTCTTCGCCAACCACAGGAAGGTCCTCTACCAGGCCGTCTTCATATCCGTCCTGCTCTGGTTCTTCATGTTCATAGAGTACAAGTCGGCGCTGAGCCTTGTGGGGATAGACGCGAGCCTGACGACTGTCTTCCTCGTCCTCTTCGGGGTCGGATTTGCCTATCTCGTGCCTGTGCCCGCCGCTCTGGGTATCTTGGAGCTGTCGCAGCTGTCGATCATGGCGATAATCGGAATTCAGAGCTCGGTCGCTGTCGCTTTATCCCTCCTTGTGCGAGCCAAGGACCTGATAAGGACTTTTGTAGGGATGGCTTTCCTTTCCTACGTCGGAATCACCTGGAGAATGATTCGGAAAAATGATTGACCTGACTGGAGAGGGCCTCCGCATGCTGGGGCGTCGGATCAGGGTTGCGCGCGAAGGCCTGCGTCAGTACCCCGGCGACGCGGACGCCATCTGCAGGGCGATCGTCAGGGCGTGCGACAACGGCACTTTCTTCCAGACCAGCGCAGGGCACTTCAATGGCTTCTACTGCCGGGACTTCGGCCTCTCGGCAGAAGGCCTGATAAAGGAAGGCCGTGCTGAGAGGGTTCGCACCACACTCGACTATGCTCTGTCCAAGTTCCGGAAGGCAGGCAGGGTCACTACCAACATATCCCCAAGCGGCAGGCCGATGGATGTCTACACCTTCGCGCCCGACAGCCTGGCCTTCCTGGCAAGAGCGATGAGGATGCTGGGAGATGAGGAGCTCGTTGCCGCCCACCAGGACTTCCTGGACGCTGAGGCGCAGCGCTGGTTCGACACCGCCATCGACCGCGATACCGGGCTAGTCAGGAAGAGGAGGTTCTCCTCCATGAAGGACCATTCCATAAGGGAGAGCTCCTGCTACAACAACTCGATGGCCGGGATGCTCGCCTCAGACCTCGAAACCTTGGGCCTGCACAACCCCTTGAAGCAGTTCGACTACCGAAGATTAATCAAGAAACATTTCTGGAACGGGACGTTCTTCGAAGACGACCTCTCAAGGGAAGGCTACGTCGCAGGCGATGCGAACACATTCCCGTTCTACTGCGGGGTCTTCGACGACGGAGAGATGTTTTCTTCCTGCCTTAAGTCCGTACAGGAGAAAGGCCTTGACGCGCCGTTCCCGCTGAGGTACGTTTCGTCCGGGGATGCGCCTAAGGTCAGGCTGAACTGGGCGTCGAAGCTCGCTCCCGGGTACGAGACTGACAGCATATGGGCGCACCTGGGGCTATGCTTCATAAGCGCGGTCAAGGAGCATGACAAGAAGCTTGCCGGTGAGTACCTGAAAAGGTACAAGTGGAGGATAGAGGAGTACAGGAACTTCCTCGAGGTCTTTTCGCCTGACGGGACGCCTTACCACAACTTTTTATATTACTGCGACGACTCAATGATATGGGCAGCCGCCTACCTGGGATTGAGATGAGAATCGAATTCAAGAATCGGAAAGGGGAAAAGCTCGTCGGCGTACTCCAT